>NZ_CP018192.1:2012500-2312500 GCF_001889525.1 Granulibacter bethesdensis | reverse complement strand
CCAATCGTCCAGTTTGCAACGGCCTGCACATCATCCAGCGGCAGAAAACACGGTTTATGGATGCCGCTTTCCAGCGTTTCCGGCAGGAAAGGGGAGGCCGCAACCGCCACGATGTCACGCCGGTCCGGCCAGAGGGGCGGTTTCCCGGTTGCGGGCCGGTAGATCTCGATCTTGGGGTGAGGGTAGCTGCGGAAACCCTCGACCAGAATGACATCCACCGGTGCCATGCGCTGTACCAAACGGTCCAGATCTGGCGCCTCCTCATCTGCGCGAGGTTCATGCAGCAAGGCCCAGCGTGCCTCACCCATCAGCATGACTTCATGCGCGCCGGCTTCCCGGTGCCGCCAGCTATCCTTACCGGGACGATCGAGGTCAAAGCCATGATGGGCGTGTTTGATGGTGGAGACACGCAGCCCGGATGCGATCAGAAGCGGAATCAGGGATGTGAGGAGGGTGGTTTTACCGCTGCCGGACCAACCTGCAATGCCGAGAATTTTCGGCTTCGCGAGGGCGGAATTTGGTGAAGTCCCGGTCGTCATGGTGTGCGACTGGGTGTGGAAGAGGGATGTTCCGGTTTTGCGACACCGGCTGGAGGGGAAACATGGCGCAGTCCGGCCATCAGGTAATCCCAGCCCGTTACCAAGGTTAGTGCGGCGGCGATCCATAACTGAATTTCCCCGATCAACTGCACGGGTAGAAACCCGAGGCCGATGAGATGGGCAGCAGAATCGCCCCCCAGCAGGGTGCCGAGTGCGCCCATTTGCACACCGGTTTTCCATTTGGCCAGCCGGGTCACTGGCAGGCTGACCTGTAGTCCGGCCAGATATTCGCGCAGACCGCTGACGAGGATTTCCCGCAGCATGATGACGATAGCGGGGAACAGGCCATGATCGCCGACCCGGCCATACCCGACCAGCATCATCAGGGAGGCTCCGACCAGCAATTTATCGGCAATAGGGTCCAGCATCCGGCCCAGATCGGAAATCTGGCGGCGGTCGCGGGCGATTTTACCGTCGAAATAATCGGTGATGGCGGCGGCGGAGAAAATGATGCAGGCGGCCAGATCGCCACCGGGGCTGCCAAATGCGATCAGGGCCACCATCAGAGGGATGGCGGCAATGCGCGACAAGGTCAGCAGATTGGGAAGATCAGTTGGCACGATGCTGTCTTAGCCGTTTCCATGGCCGGATGAAAACCATCCACATTACAAAGCGGATTATTCTCCTTCAGGGGAAGACACTGATGAGGTAGAATGACCCTGTATCCGATCCTGATCATCCTGATCACGTTTTCTTGGGCGCAGTTCTGAACAGAGCGTATGCTTCATGCGCATAAGGCCGGCTTGCATTGGTTCCAGCAAAGACGGGTCCAGCTCCCGGGTAGCCAGCTGCAGAATTTCGGCACGTCCTGCATTGATGTCCGAGATCAGCGGACGGGCGGCAGGCAGCAGGTGCAGCCGCCAGATACGTCGGTCTGACGGATCGGGACGGCGTTCTACCATGCCGCGCTGTTCCAGCCGATCTACCAGCCGGGCGACGGTGATGGGTTCAACTTCGAGTTTCTCGGCAAGCTGTTTCTGGGAGATGCCGGGCATCTGATCCAGCCATAGCAGCATGATCCACTGGGCGCGGGTCATATCATGCAGCCGCGCACGCTTGTCGGCAGCAATGCGGAGCAGACGGGCAACGTCGTTCAGCAGAAGCAGCAGATCGAGATTCAATTCGGATGGGTCAGGGTTTTCGCACCTCATATGCTGCTTATGGGAGAAGTCCGGAGAGATTTCCAGACAAAGCCTTCTGTCATGACGAAAGGCAGCAAAACGACAAACATTATTCGATACGAAAACGTTATCTCTGCGTTGCCCTGCAATCCTTGCGCGGCTGATGGTCTTCGTGCTCGTGGCTGGGAACGGGTGATAAGCTTGTTCCGGAGGCAACTGGCGTATAGGCATTTTCTATTGATGGCTGTCCCCTCTCTGGCACGCCTGCTCTGGCCGCCGCATTCCTGTCGGCGGCTGGTGTCGGGATGCATGACGGGCCGACACAGCATGGAGCGAAAGACATGGGTTACAGGGTAGCGGTAGTTGGCGCGACGGGCGCAGTGGGCCGCGAGATTTTGAAAACCCTGGCCGAGCGTGACTTCCCTGTCTCGGAAGTGGCGGCGCTGGCGTCCGGCCGCTCAGCCGGGCAGGAGATTTCCTTTGGTGAAGACAAGGTTCTGAAGGTCCGGAACCTGGACACATTCGATTTTACCGGCTGGGATATCGGCCTGTTCAGCCCCGGTGCCTCTGTCTCCGCTGTGCACGCACCGCGTGCTGCGGCGGCTGGTTGCATCGTGGTCGATAATACCAGCCAGTTCCGTATGGAGCCGGATGTTCCGCTGGTGGTGCCGGAGGTTAATCCGCAGGCGCTTGAGTCCATCAAGCGCGGAATCATCGCCAATCCGAACTGCTCGACCATCCAGATGGTCGTGGCGCTGAAGCCGCTCCATACGCGCTGGGGCGTCAAGCGCGTTTCCGTTGCGACCTATCAGTCGGTATCCGGCGCCGGCAAGGAAGGGATGGACGAGCTGTTCAGCCATACCAAGGCCGGTTTCGTGAACGATCCCACCAAGCCGGAGCAGTTCACCAAGGAAATCGCCTTCAACTGCATCCCGCATATCGACACATTCATGGATGACGGCGCCACCAAGGAAGAGTGGAAAATGGCGGTTGAGACCCGCAAGATTCTCGATCCGGATATCGCCGTTTTTGCCACCTGCGTGCGCGTGCCGGTGTTCATCGGCCATGGCGAGGCGGTGCATGTCGAATTTGAAAAGCCGGTGACGGCATCGGAGGCGCGTGCGGTGCTGAGGGAGGCGCCCGGCATTACTGTGGTCGATCATCGGGAGGATGGTGGCTACATCACCCAGCTGGAATGTCAGGGTGAGGATGCGGTTTATGTCAGCCGCATCCGGCAGGATCCCACGGTGCCGAACGGATTGGCGTTCTGGTGTGTGTCCGACAATCTCCGCAAGGGGGCCGCGTTGAATGCGGTCCAGATTGCGGAGCTTCTGGTCCAACAGAAGCGGCTCAGAGTGCGTTGACCAAAATGAAACGGGCGGCTTTCGGGCCGCCCGTTATCGTTGGGGTGTCTGATCCTGTGATGCGGCAATCCTTCCTAATACCGGCAGATCAGGGTTGCCCGGATCACTTTATTGCTTCTTTCGCGTTGACCGCGCTGCGGCGCACAAGTATGAAAGACGTGCGCTGGTTTTGTGAAATTAAAGTGCGCAGAGGCAGGCCCCTATCATGACTGAAACACGTGAGGTTCTGGCAGTTGGACGGACGAGCGATGGTCGTCTGATCCATCGTCCGCTGTCACCCCATCTACAGGTCTATCGCTGGCCTATCACGATGGCACTCTCCATCCTTCACCGGGTCACCGGTGTTGCGGCCGCGATTGGTACCCTGCTGCTGACCTGGTGGCTGGTGGCGGCTGCGACCTCCGATCATGCCTACGACACCGTGTCCGGCTTCATGCGCTCAGGGTTGGGGTTACTGATGCTGTTTGGCTGGACGGTGGCGCTGGTGTACCATTTTATCAACGGTATCCGCCATCTGGTGTGGGATGCGGGCTATGGCTTCGACAAGCACGAAGCCAACAGAAGCTCCTATATCGTTCTGGGGCTGACGGCCCTGTTTACCGTGGCGATCTGGATCGCCGCTGCCGTGGTTCTGTAACCGGCATCAGTCAGCAGGAGCAGAGAAATGGCCCAATCATCTCCCCGTATTCGCGTCATGCGCAGCCATCTGGGCCGTGCGCGTGGTCTTGGTTCCGCAAAACACGGCCTGACCCACTGGTGGGCGGAACGCATGACTTCGGTTGCGCTGGTGCCGCTGACCCTCTGGTTTATCTTCGCCGCGCTCCATCTGACCGGTCATAGCCGGGCCGAGGTCGCGCAATGGGTTGGTCATCCCGTCCATGCCGTGCTGTTGCTGAGTCTGGTTTTTGCTACTTTCCATCATGTCCAGCTTGGTTTGCAGGTCATCATTGAGGATTACGTGCATACCGACTCCGTGAAAATTGCTAGTCTGCTTGCAGCCAGGGCAGCCTGTTTTCTGCTGGCTCTGGCCTGTGCAATTTCCATCCTGAAGCTGACGCTCTGACGCTGGCGGCCACACCGTAAGCTTTTTCAGAGAGTCTTGTTTTGCCGGATTTCCGGCATTCCTCCCTATTGTCGGACACCGGCTCGAATGCCCCAGCGGATCGGTCAAGAATGAACGCGATAACGTCTCCCTCCACCGGCGCTTACAGAATCGTCGATCACACCTACGATGTCGTTGTCGTCGGCGCCGGCGGTGCCGGCCTTCGTGCGACGCTGGGTATGGGTGCCGCCGGGCTGAAAACCGCCTGCGTCACCAAGGTCTTCCCGACCCGCAGCCATACCGTGGCGGCGCAGGGCGGCATCAGTGCGGCGCTGGGCAATATCACGCCCGATGACTGGCGCTGGCATATGTACGACACGGTGAAAGGCTCCGACTGGCTCGGGGATCAGGACGCCATCGAATATATGTGCCGCGAGGCTATTCCTGCGATTTACGAGCTTGAACATTTCGGGGTGCCGTTCAGCCGCACCGAGGATGGGCGTATTTATCAGCGCCCGTTCGGCGGCCATATGCGGGATTACGGCAAAGAGCCGGTACAGCGTGCCTGCGCCGCAGCCGACCGGACCGGCCATGCGATGCTGCACACGCTGTATCAGCAGAGCCTGAAGCATCATTGCGAATTCTTCGTCGAGTATTTCGCGCTCGATCTGATCATGGACGATGAAGGTGCCTGCCGTGGCGTCATCGCCTGGAATCTGGAAGATGGTACCATGCACCGCTTCCGCGCGCATATGGTGGTGCTGGCGACTGGTGGTTACGGACGCGCCTACCAGTCCTGCACCTCTGCCCATACCTGTACCGGCGATGGTGGCGGCATGGTGCTGCGCGCGGGCCTGCCAACTCAGGATATGGAGTTCGTGCAGTTCCATCCGACCGGTATCTTTCCCGCCGGATGCCTGATTACGGAGGGTGCGCGCGGTGAAGGCGGCTACTTGACCAATGCAGCGGGTGAGCGCTTCATGGAACGCTATGCGCCAACCGCGAAAGATCTGGCGAGTCGGGACGTGGTCAGCCGCTCCATGACCATCGAAATCAATGAAGGGCGGGGTGTCGGTCCGAACAAGGATCATATCCTGCTGCATCTGGAGCATCTCGGGGCGGAGATCCTTGCCGAGCGCCTGCCGGGCATTTCCGAAACCGCCAAGGTATTTGCCGGTGTGGATGTAACGAAGGAACCGATTCCGGTTCTGCCGACCGTTCACTACAATATGGGTGGTATTCCCACGAATTATCGCGCTGAAGTATTGCGTCCGACGGCGGAAAATCCCGATGCGGTGGTACCGGGCCTGATGGCGGTGGGGGAAGCGGCCTGCGTGTCCGTGCATGGTGCGAACCGTCTGGGTACCAACTCCCTGCTCGATCTGGTGGTGTTTGGTCGTGCCGCGGCGCATCGTGCGGCAGAGATCGTCAAGCCGGGTGCGCAGCACGCCCCGCTGCCGGCCCGTGCGGGGGAGGCCGCGCTGGATCGCCTCGATTCCCGTCGTCATGCCAGGGGTGGTTCCCGCGTGGCGGATCTGCGTGCCGAATTGCAGCGCACGATGCAGCGTCATGCCGCCGTGTTCCGCAACAGCGCCAGTCTGACCGAGGGCGTGAAGAAGATGAAGACGGTGTGGGGCGGTCTGTCGGATGTCTCCGTCACCGATCGTAGCCTGATCTGGAACACCGATCTGGTGGAAGCGCTCGAGCTGGACAATTTGATGGGCAACGCGGCCGCCACCATGGTCAGCGCCGAGGCCCGTCCGGAAAGCCGTGGCGCCCATGCGCATGACGATTATCCGGATCGGAACGATCAGGACTGGATGAAGCACACCCTGTCCTGGGTGGACGCGGGTGGCGATGTGCAGCTGGGCTATCGCCCCGTGAAAATGCAGACCCTGACCAACGAGGTCTCGGTCTTCCCGCCCAAGAAGCGCGTGTACTGAGAGCAGGGAGGATACGGACAATGGTCGAATTCGCGCTGCCCAAAAACAGCAAAATTGGCAAAGGCCGGACGTTCAAGGCGCCTGCGGGTGCGACGCGGGTCAAGGAATTCAAGATCTATCGCTGGAACCCGGATGACGGGAATAATCCGGTGGTCGATACCTACGAAATCGATCTGGATCAGTGCGGACCGATGGTTCTGGATGCGCTGATCAAGATCAAGAACGAGGTCGATACGACCCTCGCCTTCCGCCGCTCCTGCCGTGAGGGCATCTGTGGCTCCTGCGCTATGAACATCGATGGTGGCAATACGCTGGCCTGTCTGAAGCCGATCGAGGATGTGAAGGGGGCCTGCAATGTCAATCCGCTGCCGCATATGGCCGTGGTACGCGATCTGATCCCTGATCTGACGCAGGCCTATGCACAGTTGCGTAGCATCGAGCCGTGGCTGAAATCCGATACGCCTCCCCCGCCTGATGCCGAGCGTCGCCAGAGCCGTGAGGAAAGGGCCGAACTGGATGGTATGTGGGAGTGCATCCTGTGCTTCTGCTGCACCACTTCCTGCCCCAGCTACTGGTGGAATGGTGATCGCTATCTGGGTCCGGCCACGCTGCTGGCCGCGTATCGCTGGATTGCCGACAGCCGTGACGAGGCGACCGGTGAGCGTCTGGATGCACTGGAAGATCCGTTCAAGCTGTATCGCTGCCACACCATCATGAACTGTGCGCAGACCTGCCCGAAAGGGCTGAACCCCGCCAAGGCGATTGGCGAGATCAAGAAGCTGCTGGCCGAACGTCAGGCCTGAGCGGACTTTTCCAGGATGGAACGTTACGGAACGGTGGGCATTTCCCTCCGCTCCGTCGTCCCGCTATAAGGCGGCATGTTTACTGGTGATCTTTCCGGCCCTGCGATGCGCCGCCGTGCATGGGCTGACAGCCTGTTCGTCGATCATGCCGTTTTCAGGCTCGTCTGGGATAACTGGGCCGAGGTTCTGCCCGGCCTTTACCGCTCCAACCACCCTACGCCCGGTCGTTTGGCCGCGGCCGTCAGGCGGCATGGTATTCGCACTCTGATCAATCTGCGTGGCCACCGGCAATGCGGCTCTGACGCGCTGTCGCGCGATGCGGCCCAATGGCTGGGGATGGCCCATGTCGATATGGCGTTCGAAAGCCGGGGTGCACCGCATAGGGACCGCATCCTGCGCTTTGCCTCCATCCTGCAGCAGATCGAATATCCTGTCCTGATGCACTGTAAATCGGGGGCAGACCGGGCTGGTCTGGCATCGGGACTGGCTATTGTTCTGGCCGGTGGTACTGCGGCGCAGGCCTTGCGGCAGCTGTCATGGCGGTTCGGGCATTTCAACCGCTCCCGCACCGGGATTCTGGATGCATTCTTTGTTCGATATGCAAGGGAGGCAGAGGGAAAACAGAATTTTCTGGATTGGGTAAAGCACGATTACGACGAGGTCGCACTCAAGCGGGATTTCGTTGCAGGCGGATTATCCAGTTTCATTACGGATACGGTGCTCCGTCGGGAATGATCGGTGAGGATCATCCTTATCCGACGCACTGAATAATGAAATGGCAGCACACAAGACTTGCCAGTCCTGGTGGGGGAAGTACCAAAATTATGGCCTGGAATACAGATGCGCAGGAACGCAAACGCAGGTTGAAGTCGATTCTCGGTGGTTCTGCCGGGAATCTCGTCGAATGGTATGATTGGTATGCCTATTCGGCTTTCACGGTTTATTTCGCCAAATCTTTTTTCCCCTCGGAAGACCATACTGCCCAGCTTTTGAGCGCGGCGGCGATTTTCGCGGTTGGTTTTCTGATGCGCCCGATCGGTGCATGGATCATGGGAACCTATACGGATCGGCATGGCCGCAAGGCAGGTCTGGCATTGTCAGTGACGCTGATGTGCCTCGGCTCGCTGATCATTGCGGTAGCCCCTTCCTATCATCAGATCGGTCTGGCCGCGCCCGGCCTGCTGGTATTGGCGCGCCTGATTCAGGGCGTCAGCGTCGGTGGGGAATACGGTGCCAGCGCCACCTATCTCAGTGAGATGGCCGGGCGGGATCACAGGGGATTTTACACCAGCTTTCAATACGTCACGCTGGTGGGTGGCCAGTTGACCGCGTTGGCGGTGCAACTGCTTCTGCAGGCGTTCATGAGTGAGCAGACGCTGGAGCAATGGGGCTGGCGTATTCCATTTGCCATTGGTGGCGTGCTGGCACTGGCAGTCTATTACATACGGCGCGGACTGGCGGAGACGGAAGCTTTCACCAAAGCACACCGGGATCAGACTGAGCCTCGCCGTTCCAGCGGGCTGGCGCTGTTCCATTTCTATCCCAAACAGGCCTTCATGGTGATGGCGCTGACGGCGGGTGGCACGGTCGCTTTCTATACCTATACGATTTATCTGCAGAAATTTCTGGTCAATTCTGCTGGTTTCAGCCGTCCGGAAAGTACGCGCATCACGGCTCTGGCCCTGTTCATCTATATGCTGTTACAGCCTTTGTACGGTGCGTTGTCCGACCGGATCGGCCGCAAGCCGCTGATGATCGGGTTCGGTCTGCTTGGAAGTGCATTCACCATTCCGATTTTCAGCGCCCTTGCCACCACCGATGATATGCTGCCCGCGTTTCTGTTGTCGTTGGCGGCATTGCTGATCGTGTCTGGCTATACCTCCATCAATGCGCTGGTGAAGGCGGAGCTGTTTCCCGCGCATATCCGAGCTCTGGGTGTGGCGCTGCCTTATGCGCTGGCCAATACGATCTTTGGCGGCACCGCAGAATATGTCGCGCTCTGGTTCAAGAAGAACGGCCATGAGCCTTATTTCTTCTGGTATGTGACCATGATGATCATGCTGTCATTGGTCGTTTACATCATGATGCCGGAGACAAAGCGTCAGAGCATGATTCAGGAAGACTGACGCCTGTTGCTGAACAGGGCCGGGCTTTGTCTGATAGCCCGCCCTGTGACAATGCAGATTATCAGGCGGCTCTGGTCAGCCGTTTGACCAGCGCAGAGAAACGGTGGCGACGAAGTTCATAGCGTGCCGCCTTATCGTCGGCCATATAGTTCAACTGCACCACATAGCGTCGTCCCACGAACTGGCGGTGTCCGTGCCATGTGGTAGGGCCGTTGGGGAAAACCAGCAGTGTGCCATTCACGGGCGGAACCTCGACGGCATAGTTCTCGATATCATCCGGGCTACGCAGCAGACGCAGGCAGCCTTCCTGTTTGGCCCAGGCTTCCGTTTCGGGGTTCAGATACAGCAAAATCGTCACGCGCTTGGCGACACTGTCGCAGTGGATGCGTCCGTCTTTTTCCCGAGACCAGCCGCGCAGTGTGACCATGGTTGCGGCATCTTCCAGATCGAGGGAAAATTTCCGTGCGATCGCGGCCTTCAGACGGGGGCCGGAAAGTTCTGCGAAAAGGTCTTTGCCAATCGGTCCCAACCGCAGGGCTTCGGCGGGAAAAGACCCCCCTTTTTCCAGCAGCGGTAGTTCCGGAATTAATCGGGAGAGAACAGGGCCGGGCACAAAATTCCGGACCAGCACGTGGTTGAACGGGTCTGATGAAACAGGGGTCTCATCCAGTGCGGCGTAGTTCAGATCCATGATGCTTTGCTCTGCTCCCAACCCTGACCCGCCTACCGGGCAGGAAACGTGGCGGAGACATTAAAGTCGGCCCCCGTTTTCTTGGCGGTATTCCTAGCATGCCGGCGGTATCGGGAAATCCTCCCTTGCGCTCCGGTCAGGTCCGCAGGAGACGCTTGGGTTTGTCGAGGCTCATGGTGGAAAGCGGCTGCGCATCCAACACCGGTCGCATGCAGGCATGGTTTATAAAAGCGACTGCTTCCGGTGTGGCCTGTTGAGGATTGGTCCCCCCATCAGATCTGATGCAGGGACTGCGATAGGGCCATGCAGTGGAGAAACCCATGTGAACGGATAATTCCAGCGGAGTCCCCGCCTGTGCAGAAGGCGCAAGGGAGGCTATCAGCACGCCTGTCAGCAGAAGGTGTTTCATCGCTTGTCTCCGGGAGGTCCGGTGATGCAATTCTGCAACGTCAACGGATAAAGCGATGATCGGCTGCCTTGATCACGCTTTGTTGATCAAAAGGAGCCGTCCATGACCGGTGATGATTTAAGCCGTGGCCCGCTGGCCGCCTATCGCGCCCGCGCTCAGGCCGGGATCATTACGCCTGATCAGGGGCAACTGGGGGTGGCGGAGAAATTGCAAGTCTTATGGCAGGCGCTGCAAGGTTATGAGCCATCACCCGCCCCCGCCCGGAAAGGCTGGCTGGGCCGTCTGCTGGGTGCTCAGACGCAGGACACAGAACCGCCACGTGGCGTATACATGGTGGGGGATGTCGGGCGGGGCAAATCCATGTTGATGGATCTGTTCCACGGTGCAGTTGGGTTGACGCGCAAGAAACGCGTGCATTTTCATCGTTTTATGCAGGATGCCCATGCCCGCGTGCATCGTTGGCGCATGGAAAATCCGGGTGGCGCTGATCCAATCCCGCCTTTGGCAGACAGCATCGCCGCCGAGAGTATTCTGCTGTGCTTCGATGAGTTTCAGGTAAACGATATTGCCGACGCCATGCTGCTGGGCCGTCTGTTTGAGGCGCTTTTTGCCCGCGGCGTGGTGATTGTGGCGACATCGAATACGGAGCCTGACAATCTGTTTGCGGGCAAGCCGGGACGCGATGCCTTCCTGCCCTTCATCGCTCTGATCCGGCAGAAGCTGGATCTGGTCACGCTGAACGGGGCGCGTGACTGGCGGCGGGATCGGCTGCGCGTCACGCCGCGCTGGCATGTCCCTGCCGATGCACGGGCCGATGCCGCGCTGGACCGCGCCTTTGCGGAACTGAGTGATGGGGTACCGGCGGCCCCTGTCTTCCTATCGGTATCCGGGCGGACGCTGACCATTCCGTTGGCTGCCAACGGGGTGGCAAGGGCCGATTTCGACCATCTGTGTAATACCAATCTTGGACCAGGCGATTATCTGGCCATCGCTACGCATTTTGAAGTGTTGGTGCTGGATGGTGTGCCACGTCTTTCCCCGGACAATCATGATGCGGCCAGGCGTTTCATCACGTTGATCGACGCGCTGTATGATCACCGGGTCAAACTGATTGCCTCTGCTGCGGACCAGCCGGATGCGCTGTATCAGGCCGGGGAGGGGGCTGAGGCTTTCCGTCGTACGGCCTCCAGGCTGGAAGAAATGCAAAGCGAGGATTATGTCGAGAGCGCTTGCATTCCCTGATCATAAATTTTTTTTATGGGTCAGTATGAAGCCTTTATCAAAACGAGGGTCTGGCATAAACGGAGCGGGTAGCCGGATTTCTTGCCGCAATGCGGCAAAACAGGATACCCAGCTTGTGCCGGACGGCTCCCGGGCGGTTGTCTGGCATAGCGGCACAAGACGGGCCGTTTTCCATTGCCCTCGGAAGGACACCCTATGGCTCGCAACAAAATTGCCTTGATCGGTGCCGGTCATATTGGCGGAACGCTGGCCCATCTGATTGGTCTCAAGGAATTGGGCGATGTTGTGCTGTTCGACGTTTTCGGTGGTGTCGCCGCCGGAAAGGCGTTGGACATCATGCAGTCCGCCCCGGTGGACGGATTTGACAGCACCATGGTTGGCGGCTCCGAGTATGCCGCGATTGCCGGGGCTGATGTCGTGATTGTAACCGCTGGTTTCCCGCGTATGCCGGGCATGTCCCGCGACGATCTGGTCGCAAAAAATGCGGAAGTGATTGCTCAGGTGGCCGAGGGTATCCGGACGCATGCCCCCGATGCGTTCGTGATTGTCATCACCAATCCACTCGATGCGATGGTCTGGGTGATGCAGCAGAAGAGCGGCCTGCCCCCGCACAAGGTGGTGGGTATGGCTGGTGTCCTCGACAGCGCCCGTTTCCGTCTGTTCCTGGCGCATGAATTCAATGTTTCGGTCGAGGATGTGACGGCCTTCGTGCTTGGCGGCCATGGCGATACGATGGTACCGCTGATTCGTTACTCTACCGTTGCTGGTATTCCAGTGCCGGATCTGATCCGCATGGGATGGACCACGCAGGAAAAAATCGACGCCATCGTCAGCCGCACGGCCAATGGTGGCGGCGAGATCGTCAAGCTGCTGGAAAAAGGCAGTGCTTTCTATGCGCCTGCGGCCTCTGCCATCGCGATGACGGAAGCCTATCTGAAGGACAAGAAGCGGGTGATGCCCTGCGCCGCGCATCTATCCGGCCAGTATGGCATTGACGGTCTGTATGTCGGCGTGCCCGTGGTCATCGGCGCTGGCGGGGTGGAGCGTGTGGTTGAAATTTCCCTGAATGAACAGGAGCAGGCTGCCTTCGACAAATCCTGTGATTCAGTGAAGGAGCTGATTGCAGCCTCCCGGAAACTGATCGGCTGATCAGGGTTTCGCAATCCGCATTGCCGGAAGGCAATGACATGCGGCAAGCATGTTATCCTCCTGTTATGAAAGACGGCCCTCCTCCGGATTGAATCCGGATGGGGCCGTTCCTGTTTTCCGGATAGGCAGCTGCATCTGTGAACATTCATGAATACCAGGCCAAGGAACTCCTGAAGGAGTTTGGCATCCCGGTGCTGGAAGGCCATGTGGCCTGGACCCCGGACGAGGCAAGAGAAGCAGCACGGCGGCTGCCGGGACCACGCTATGTGGTCAAGGCACAGATCCATGCGGGCGGGCGCGGGGCTGGGCATTTTCTGCACAGCCAGTCCGGGCGCGGCGGGGTGCGCGTGGCTGCCTCGGTCGAGGAAGCGGGCGAGCATGCGGCAGCGATGCTCGGCCAGATTCTGGTGACGAAGCAGACCGGCGCTGCCGGGCGGCGCGTCCATCGTGTCTATATCGAGGCAGGTTGCGAGATCGAGCGGGAGCTGTACCTCTCCTTGCTGGTCGACCGCGATACATCCCGCGTCACCATCGTCGCTTCAGCCGAGGGCGGCATGGATATCGAGGAGGTTGCCGCCTCGCGACCGGAGCGGATCGTGCGGGTAACGGTCGATCCCGCGATGGGTCTGTCCGAATTTCATGCAAGGCGGATTGCGTTCCGGCTGGGCTTGAGCGGGGTGCAACTGGCCTCGTTCGGTCGGCTGGTGAAGGCGCTTTACAAGGCCTATATCGCGCTCGACTGCGCAGTGGTTGAAATCAACCCGCTGGTCGTCACCAAAAGCGGGGAAATGCTGGCGCTGGATGCCAAGGTGATTTTCGACGACAACGCCCTCTATCGCCACCCGGAACTGGAACGCCTGCGCGATCCGGCAGAGGAAGACCCGAAAGAGCTGGAAGCCGCACGCCACAAGCTGAGCTACATCGCGCTGGATGGCACGATCGGCTGCATGGTCAATGGAGCCGGTCTGGCCATGGCGACGATGGATATCATCCGGCTGTACGGCGCAAAGCCCGCGAATTTCCTTGATGTCGGCGGCGGAGCGACCAAGGAGCGTGTGGCGGCGGCCTTCAAGATCATTCTGGCCGATCCGAATGTCGAAGGCATCCTGATCAATATTTTCGGCGGCATCATGCGTTGCGACGTGATTGCGGAAGGCGTGGTCGCCGCGGCGCGAGAGGTCAGCCTGTCCGTACCGCTGGTGGTGCGTCTGGAAGGCACCAATGTCGAGCAGGGAAGGGCAATCCTGAACCAGTCCGGCCTCTCGATTGTGGCGGCGGATGATCTGGACGATGCCGCACGCAAGATTGTCGCGGCTGTGGCGGAGGCAGGCTGATGTCCATTCTCATTGGATCGCATACACGCCTGCTGGTGCAGGGGCTGACCGGTGCGCAGGGCACGTTTCACACGGAACAGGCCATTGCCTACGGCACTCAGGTCGTGGGGGGGGTGACGCCGGGCAAAGGCGGCTCCCGCCATCTCGATCTGCCGGTGTTCGACACGGTGATGGAGGCGCGGGAGCGTACCGGGGCTGATGCCTCGGTGATCTATGTGCCGCCACCGCATGCGGCGGATGCCATTCTGGAGGCCATTGATGCGGGCATGCCTCTGGTCGTCTGCATTACCGAGGGTATTCCGGTGCTGGATATGGTGCGCGTGCGCCGTGCACTGGAGGGCACGCATACGCGGCTGATCGGCCCCAACTGCCCGGGTGTTATTACGCCGGGAGCATGTAAGATCGGCATCATGCCGGGCCATATCCACAAGCGTGGTCGCATCGGCATCGTCAGCCGTTCCGGGACGTTGACCTATGAGGCGGTGGCGCAGACAACGGCGGCGGGGCTGGGTCAGAGCACCTGTGTCGGTATTGGCGGTGATCCGGTCAAGGGAACGGATTTTATCGAGGTGCTGGAGATGTTCCTCAAAGACCCGGAGACCGATGCCATCGTCATGATCGGTGAAATCGGCGGTCAGAGCGAAATTCACGCGGCCGAGTATCTGATCGCCAGTGGTGCGGATAAGCCGGTGGTCGGCTTTATCGCCGGCAGTAGTGCTCCCCCTGGTCGACGCATGGGTCATGCCGGGGCGGTGATCAGCGGCGGCCGGGATACGGCGGAGGCAAAGTATAACGCCTTGCGCGCGGCAGGCGTGCATATAGCGCAAAGTCCCTCAACCCTGGGGGGGACAATGCTGAAAGCCTTGAAGCGATAGGGATTTTTTTGCGGCGCAGTGATCCATCACCGCGCCGCATGCGTATTGGACAATGCTGTCCTTTCTCTGCGCCTGAACGACGCCGGATAAATGTCATCATATAAATTGATTGAGTCATAAGCCGATCAGGGGGATCGGTTTGTTGAAATGGAAAGAGTGATCCATGGCTGGCGTGGATGTGTTGGCTTCTGCCTTCAGCGGCGCAAATGCAGCTTTCATTGCGGATATGTATGCGCGATGGGCCTCTGATCCCGGTTCTGTTGATGCAAGCTTTGCACGCCTGTTCGAAGCCCTGGGTGATGAGGAACGGGCTGTTCTGGCCGAGACGGAGGGTGCTTCATGGGCGCCTCGCCCACACAAGGTTGCCTCGGTCTATGAAGGCAGTGTTGCGGCAGAGTCTGTAACGGAAGCATCCACCAGCACGATTACGGAAGAATCTCCGCGCGACAGCGTGCGGGCTGCCACGCTGGACAGTATACGCGCCCTGATGATGATCCGCGCCTATCGTGTGCGCGGCCATCTGGAGGCGAGACTTGATCCGCTGGGGTTACAGGTTCCTGCTCCTCACCCGGAACTCGATCCACGCAGCTATGGTTTTACCGAAACCGATCTTGATCACCCGGTCTTCATCGACGGCCTGCTGGGGCGTGAAACTGCGACCGTGCGGGAAATTGTCGACACCCTGCGCCGCTCCTATTGCGGCCCGATTGGCGTCGAGTTCATGCATATTCAGGATCCGCGCCAGAAAAGCTGGATCCAGCGCAGGATGGAGGGAGGATACTGGCGCCGCACCATTACCGATCAGGATCGCCGCACTCTGTTGCAGCAATTGACGGAAGCGGAGGGTTTTGAGGTCTTCTGTCAGAAAAAATATGTCGGCACCAAGCGGTTTGGTCTGGAAGGTGGTGAGTCAATGATTCCCGCCCTGCATGCGATCATTGCCAATGCCGCTGCCCAGGGTGTGAATGAAATCGCGATCGGGATGCCGCATCGCGGCCGGTTGAATACGCTCGTCAACATTGTGCGCAAACCTTACACGCAGGTGTTCAGCGAATTTGCAGGCGCAGCCTCGAAACCTGACGACGTACAGGGATCTGGAGATGTGAAATATCATCTCGGGACGTCTGCCGATATCGAGAGCGCTGGTCACACGGTTCATCTGTCCTTGCAGCCCAACCCCTCCCATCTGGAAGCCGTTGATCCGGTAGTCGTCGGCAAGGTGCGTGCCCGGCAGGATATGGCGGGGGATACCAGGCAGCGGCGTTCGGTGATGGGCATCCTGATGCATGGCGATGCCGCCTTTGCCGGTCAGGGACTGGTCTATGAGACTTTGGCGATGAGCCAGCTCATAGGCTACCGTACGGGTGGCACGGTGCATGTGGTGGTCAATAACCAGATTGGATTTACCACTGTCCCGGCGCATGCCTATTCCGGACTTTATTGTACCGATGTAGCGAAAGCCATTCAGTCACCGATACTGCACGTCAATGCAGATGATCCGGAGGCGGTTGCTTTCTGTGCCCGTATGGTCACGGATTTCCGGATGGAATTCGGTGTCGATACCGTGCTGGATATCGTCTGTTATCGCCGCCACGGGCATAACGAAACCGACGAGCCTGCCTTCACACAGCCGCTGATGTATAATGCCATCCGCGCCCGCAAAACCACCCGTACTCTGTATGCGGAAGCCCTGGCGGAGCGGGGTGTCGTTTCTGCCGATGAAGGTCGTCGGATGTGGGATTCTTTTAACGATACTCTGGAACAGGCTTTCAGCACCGCGAAATCCTATGTGCCCAACAAGGCGGACTGGCTGGAAGGCCACTGGGCCGGCATGCAGCAGGATGTCGCGAAAGATGATCGCGTTGATGAAGCAACCGCCCTGCCGCATGAAACCCTGGAACTGGTCGGCGATGCGTTGAGCCATATCCCTGAAGGCTTTGCAGTCAATCCGAAAATTGCCCGTCAACTCGAAGCAAAACAGAAAATGATCGAGAGCGGCGAGGGGATCGACTGGGCCACCGGGGAGGCACTCGCCTTTGGGTCCTTGCTGCTGGAAGGGCACCGGGTTCGTCTTTCAGGCGAGGACTGCCAGCGTGGCACGTTCAGCCATCGTCACGCCGTTTTGATCGATCAGGAAAACCAGAACGAATATGTGCCGCTGAACAATATCGCCCCGCAGCAGGCACGGATCGAGATCTATAATTCGCTGCTTTCGGAAGCCGGCGTGCTGGGCTTCGAATATGGCTATACCCTTGCCGATCCACGCACGCTGGTGTTGTGGGAAGCGCAGTTTGGTGATTTCGCCAACGGTGCGCAGGTCATCATCGATCAGTTCCTGGCCAGTGGCGAGACGAAATGGCTGCGCATGTCGGGTCTCACCCTGTTGTTGCCGCATGGTATGGAAGGGCAGGGACCGGAACATTCCTCGGCCCGTCTGGAGCGTTATCTTCAGCTCTGTGCAGAGCGGAACATGGCGGTGTGTAATCTGACGACCCCGGCGAATTACTTCCACGCTCTACGCCGCCAGTTGAAGCGGAATTTCCGCAAGCCGCTGGTGATCATGACGCCGAAATCACTTCTGCGGCATAAGCTGGCGGTCTCCAGCCTGTCGGAGATGACCGGCGATACGGCGTTCCAGACTGTGATTCCTGAAATCGATACGCTGGTCGCGCCGGAGAAAATGCGCCGTGTGGTGATGTGCTCTGGCAAAGTCTATTACGATCTGCTGGCCCAGCGTCGTGAAGCCGGGATTGACGACATTGCCATCATCCGTCTGGAGCAGCTTTATCCATTCCCTAAAAACAGTCTCTCCCGCGTCATGAGTCGCTACAGCAATGCGGACGTGATCTGGTGTCAGGAAGAAGCCGCCAATAACGGTGCCTGGACTTTTGTCGATCGCAAGATCGAGGCCGTGTTGACCACCCTGGGTGGCAAGGCGACCCGTCCCTCTTATGTTGGACGGGCCGAGGCCGCCAGCCCTGCGACCGGACTCGCCAAGGTGCATCAGGCTCAGCAGGACAGGCTGGTGCGTGAGGCGCTGGGGCTGATCTCCTGACGATGATGAAAGCCTGATGACGGGTAAAAAACTTTATCCGTCATCGGCGCTGCCGCTTTTTTCCTATGATGTGATCGGCTATCCGGATTAACCGACACGCGTCCTGCAACGCGCCCCTTAACGCGCCCCTTGGGGGCGATGCTGCCGCACCCGTTTTTGACAAGGATCAGACAGGCATGCCGACGGATATCAAGGTTCCTTCTCTTGGCGAAAGCGTCACCACAGCGGTTGTCGCAAAATGGCTGAAAAAAGCCGGAGACGCCGTGGCCGCCGATGAAGCGGTTGTGGAGCTGGAAACCGACAAGGTCACGGTCGAGGTGAATGCGCCTGCCGCTGGTGTGCTGTCGGCCCAGTTCGCGGCAGAGGGGGAGGAGGTATCGGTGGGTGCCGTGTTGGGTGAGCTGGGTGCAGAGGGGGATGCGGTGGGGGGTGCTGCCTCCCGCCCGGCACCGTCTGTTCCCGCTCCAGCACAGGAAGAACCGGCGAAGACGGAGGCTGCGGCCAATCCGAAAAGCGGTATCAATCCGCCGCCACGCCCGTCCGGCCCCGTTTCTCGCCCGGCGACGCCCCCCGCTGATATTGCTGCGCACCCGCCTGCGGTCAGCGATCCCAGCATCCGTGAAAACGGCCCTGCTCCCTTGCCTGCGGCGCAGAAGATGTTGACGGAAAACCGTGTCGATGCCTCTGCGCTGGGTTCTGGCAGCGGCAAGGATGGACGTATCACCAAGGGAGATGTGCTGGATTTCCTCAGCCGTCCTGCAACGGCGGCACCGTCCGCTCCGGTTTCAGCCCGGCATGCCCCGGTGGTGGCCGAGGATGCGGCGCGTGAGGAGCGGGTGAAAATGACACGCCTGCGCCGCACGATCGCTCAGCGGCTGAAGGAAGCGCAGAACACGGCGGCAATGCTGACCACCTTCAATGAGGTGGATATGTCGGCGGTGATCGCGCTGCGCAAGGAATACAAGGATCTTTTCGAGAAGAAGCATTCCGGTGTGCGGCTGGGCTTCATGTCTTTCTTCGTGCGTGCCTGTGTCAGCGCGCTGAAGGAATTTCCGGCCGTCAACGCGGAGATTGACGGTGATGAGGTCGTCTACAAGAACTTTGTTCATATGGGCATTGCGGTAGGCGGCTCCAACGGTCTCGTTGTGCCGGTGCTGCGGGATGCGGATCGTCTGGATTTCGCTCAGATTGAGCAGCGTGTTGCCGATTTCGGCAAGCGTGCCCGGGATGGGGCGTTGAAACTGGACGAGCTGACCGGCGGTACGTTCAGCATCACGAACGGGGGCGTGTATGGCTCCCTGATGTCCACGCCGATTCTGAATCCGCCTCAATCCGGTATTCTCGGCATGCACAAGATTCAGGAGCGCCCTGTGGTCGTCGATGGAAAAATCGAGATCCGGCCGATGATGTATCTGGCGCTGTCCTATGATCACCGGATCGTTGATGGCAAGGAGGCGGTCAGCTTCCTCGTCCGGGTCAAGGAAGGGATTGAGGATCCACGCCGTCTGCTGCTGGGTCTGTAGGATTGTTGTGACATGAGCGATGCATTCGATCTGATCGTCATCGGCGCTGGTCCGGGTGGCTATGTCTGTGCGGTGCGTGCGGCGCAGCTTGGGCTGAAAGTGGCCTGTGTTGAAAAGCGCGAGACGCTGGGCGGTACATGTCTGAATATCGGCTGTATTCCGTCCAAGGCGCTGTTGCAGTCGAGCGAGAATTATCATGCCCTGCTGCATCAGTTCGCGGAGCATGGCATTCAGGCGAAAGACGTCGCCCTTGATCTGGATCGGATGCAGGCACGGAAGGCAGAAGTTGTCTCCGCCAATGTGAAGGGCATCGAGTTCCTGTTCCGCAAGAACGGGGTCACCTGGCTGAAAGGGGCCGCCCGTATCAGCGCGCCTGGCAAGGTCGAGGTCGGCGGCCAGAGCTATGAGGGCCGCCATATCGTGATCGCCACCGGCAGTGAGAGCGTGCCACTGCCTGGGGTTCCGGTGGATGAGGTGAGGATTGTTACCTCGACCGGCGCGCTGGCCTTGCCATCGGTGCCGAAGCATCTGGTGGTGATTGGCGGTGGTGTGATCGGTCTTGAACTCGGCAGCGTCTGGCGCAGGCTGGGGGCTGAGGTCACGGTGATCGAGTATCTCGACCGCATCGTGCCGGGTATGGATCAGGAAGTTGCCAAAGCCTTCCAGCGGATTCTGGAAAAGCAGGGTCTGGCCTTCCGCCTCGGCACCAAAGTGACCGGTGCGCAGGTGGATGAGGGTGGCGTGACCCTGTCACTGGAACCGGCCAAGGGGGGTGAAGCGGATACGCTGCATGCCGATATCGTGCTGGTGGCGATCGGGCGTCGGCCTTATCTGGACGGGCTGGGGCTGGATGAAATCGGCGTCGCGTGTGATGAGCGTGGCCGGGTACGGACGGATGCGCATTTTGCCACCAATATTGATGGTCTCTACGCCATCGGCGATGCCATTGCCGGACCAATGCTGGCGCACAAGGCCGAGGATGAAGGTGTGGCGCTGGCGGAAATGCTTGCCGGACAGGCCGGGCATGTCAATTACGATGTGATTCCTGCCGTTGTTTATACATGGCCGGAAGTGGCCTCGCTTGGCAGGACCGAGGAAGAGCTGAAAGCCGCAGGAATTGACTATAAAGTCGGTAAATTTCCCTTCACCGCGAATGGTCGTGCCCGCGCGATGGGCGATACGGACGGGTTTGTCAAAATCCTCGCTGATGCCAGAACGGATCGTCTCTTGGGTGCGCATATTCTGGGGCCTGATGCCGGCACGCTGATCGCCGAGCTGGCAACAGCCATGGAGTTCGGCGCCAGCAGTGAAGATGTCGCCCGTATCTGCCATGCTCATCCCAGCCTGAGTGAAGCGGTTAAGGAAGCGGCTCTGGCGGTTGATGGTCGTGCTATTCATATCTGATTTTTTCTGATCAGATCATAAAGAGTCACAAAATGCTCCTGCCGCTTGCGCTGACGATGGGAGACCCGGCCGGGATCGGCCCGGAGATTACGCAGACGGCATGGCAGCGCCTGCGTCAGACCGGCCCTGTTTTCTATGTGATCAGCGATCCCGCTTTGTTTGGCATGCAGAATCTGCACGTGATTGAAAAACCCGCTGATGCGGCAGGCTGTTTTGCCTATGCATTGCCGGTTCTGCCATTATCGCTTTCTGCCTCTGTCGTGTCGGGACATCCTGATCAGGCCAATGCTCCGGCAGTGATTGCCTCTATTGAGCAGGCGGTACAGCATGTGCAGGCCGGGCAGGCGGCGGCCGTGGTCACGAATCCGATCAGCAAGGCGGTGCTGTATGGCAGCGGTTTTGCTTTTCCCGGTCATACCGAGTTTCTGGGCGCACTGACCGGAGGCACGCCGGTGATGATGCTGGCATCCCCTCTGCTGCGCGTGGTTCCTGTCACTGTGCATGTTTCGCTGCGGCGGGCGCTGGACATGCTGACGACCGATCTGATCGTGCAGACCGCCCGGATTACCATTGATGATCTCAAGAGCCGTTTTGGCCTGACCTACCCCCGTCTGGCGATAGCCGGTCTTAATCCTCATGCGGGAGAAGGCGGGGCGATGGGCGAAGAAGAGCAGACGATCATTGCGCCTGCCATGGAGTGTCTGCGCCAGGAAGGCCATACAATCCTCGGGCCTTATCCGCCGGATACGATGTTCACCGATACTGCGCGCCAGAATTATGATGCGGCTCTCTGCATGTATCACGATCAGGCCCTGATTCCGCTCAAGACGCTGGATATGCGCCATGGGGTGAATGTCACGCTGGGCCTGCCGATCATTCGTACCTCGCCGGATCACGGCACGGCATTCGATATTGCCGGGCGTGGCATCGCCGAGGCAGACAGCCTGATGGCTGCTCTGCATCTGGCGGCGGAGATGGCGACGGGTTCGTAGCAGGATGTTATAAACGCTGCTTCATCCCGGCTGATCGTTACGGAGAGAACACGCGATGCCCGATACAGCCCCTGGCTCCCATTCTTTGCGCCTTGGCGTCAATATCGATCACGTGGCCACGATCCGTAACGCGCGCGGCGGTACAGAGCCAGACCCGGTCCGTGCCGCACTGTTGGCACTGGAGGCCGGGGCAGACGGGATCACCATGCATCTGCGGGAAGATCGCCGTCATATCCGTGATGCCGATCTGACACAGGTGATGGCGGCGATCCGTGCTCCGCTCAATCTGGAAATGGCTGCGACGGAGGAGATGGTCGGCATTGCCCGTCACCTGCGTCCCCATGCCTGCTGTCTGGTGCCGGAGCGGCGTGAGGAAGTGACGACAGAAGGCGGACTGGATGCAGCCGGTCACATCGTCTCGTTGATGCCGAAAATCGCTGCGTTGCGTGAGGCCGGCATCCGTGTGTCACTGTTCATTGATCCGGATCCGCGGCAGCTTCGTGCTGCGGTGGCGCTGGGTGCGCCGGTTGTGGAACTGCATACCGGGGCTTATGCGTTGGAGGCAGATGCATCCCATGAGCTGTCACGTTTACAGCAAGCTGCATCAATGGCGCGTGATCTCGGGCTCGAATGTCATGCCGGTCACGGCCTGACGGTCGCCAATGTCACGCCGGTCGCACAACTTCCGGGGGTGAAGGAGTTGAATATCGGTCACTCTCTGATTGCTGAAGCCGTGTTTGTCGGTCTGGGGCAGGCCATCCGTGATATGCGTCTGGCGATGGATCGTGCCATTGCTGCATGAGTAATCGCGAGCAGGTCAGTGCTTTGGTTGTTTTTCAGGAAGGAGCAAGTTGATATGACGACTTTGACGTCTTTTCTACGCAAGAGAGCACATCTGTACCCTGTTGCGGCATTGCTTCCTGTTGTTCTGGCGGCCCAGCCCGCTCTGGCGGATAAAAAGCCGCCGCAGGTGATGGCGACCGGGCGCTGTACCATGGTGATGACGCCTGATCAGGCCTCGACCTCCGTGACTGTTGCTGCCTCCGGCAGTGATGTGAATGCCGTGTTGGGGGATGCGACCAAGCGGTTCAATGCGTTTCTGGAGGCCGTGAAGGCCTTGAATCTGCCGGATGTAAAACTCAGTGGCGGCGGGGTCTCTGTTGCGCCGGAATATGATTATGATCACGGCAAGCGCATTTTGCGTGATTACCGTGCGCAGGGTGCGCTGCATATTGTGACCACGAGTATCGCCCGTCTGGCGGAGGTTGCTCCTTTGGCCGCTAAAAACGGGATTGATGAGGTCGGGGCAATTGATCCCGGCATTTCCGACACGACATGGCAGGCCGCGATCATGGAATGTCTGCCCAAGGCGGCTGCTGATGCAAAGGAACGGGCGGCAGCAATGGCTTCTGGTGTCGGTATGACGATCGGGGCGCCGCTGATGATCAGTGATCACCTCATCAGCACTCCCTCCCATGCGCCCATGCCCATGATGCGGGCTATGGCAACGGCTCCGGATGCTACGGCCCATGTTCCGGTGACTGAACTGCGCAAGGTGCTGGCTGTGTCCGCTTCGTTTGCCCTTGTCGATCCGCATGATAAATCGGGTGAAGGCAGCAAAGAAGGCAGCAAACAGGATGATGACTGATCAGAATAGCAGTCAGAGTTCCTGAAGAAGGCTTATCCGGCCCGCGGATGCGCTTTCTGCCAGACGGCCAGTAGCTGGGCCTGATCCACTTGGGTGTAGCGCTGAGTAGTGGACAGGCTGGCGTGGCCCAGCAGATCCTGAATGGCACGTAAATCTGCCCCGGCCGCCAGAAGATGTGTTGCAAAGCTGTGCCGCAGGGCATGCGGGGTCGCGTGCTCCGGCAGGTTATACAGGGTGCGGAATAGCCGCAGCGTTCTCTGCGCAACGCCTGGATTGAGCCGTGCGCCCCGTACACCGACAAAAAGCGGAGCGGAGGCTTCCGGGACAGGATGAAACCGCAGCCAGTCGGACAGGGATGTTCGGACGGCGGGGATCACCGGCACCATTCGCTCTCGGCCGCCTTTTCCAACAATGCGGAGTGTGTCGCGTTGGCTGTCCCCCACCCTCAGGCCCAGCGCCTCGCCCAGACGTAAGCCGCAGCCATAGAGAAGGGCGAACAGCGCGGTATCCCGCGCCTGTGTGAACGGGGTGTCGCTGGCCTCCCCGATGTCACGGGCTGCCGCCAATGCCTGGGCCTGATCAAGCGCCCGAGGTAAAGGAGGTTTGGCTTTCGGAGTGCGCAGCAGGGGCAGTGCGCTGTTCTCAAGGGCGTGGCGCTGGCGCAGAAAGTGGAAAAAACTGCGGATGGAGGCCAGATGCCGTGCTCTGGTCGCGTTTCCGGCTCCGTTAGCGGCCTCTGCAGCCAGCCAGGCCCGGAAATCAGACAGCTCCAGCCGACCAAGCATTGCCATATCTGGCTCGGCTCCTTGATGCGTCGCCAGAAAGCCCAAAAATGCGGCGACATCATCACCGTAGGCGCGGCAGGTGAGGGAGGCTGCGCGCTTTTCATCCCGCAGCCAGTCGATCCAGTCGTGTCTGGCCTGCTCTGCCATCATTGCCAATGCTGATCCGTCTGAACGGCACTATCCCGATCCAAAGCGGCGGCAGTGGCCTCAGCAAGAAAGCGTAGCGCCTGACGAGCATTGGGGGCGGTCAGGTCCTCCCTGTTCCGCGCCGCCAGTACCATCAGCCAGGGGGATGCTGATGATGTGCGAGGCAGAAGCAGCAGCGCATCCTGTCGGATCAGGGGGGCTGTCTCCTGATGCAGCGCCAGGTCGGGGATTGTCAGGCTGCGGATATGGACATCCTTATCCCCCAGCAGGGCACTCATGGCGGAGCGGGTCATTGGCTCAACCCCTGCCCGTTCGCAGACCATGGGAGTCAGAAGGGTGGAAAAAGTCGGATAATACAGGTGGGTATATTCAATCCCCAGCAGGCTGGGCAGTTCCTGAAGAATACAGTCCATGGCATCGGATGCTCGCAGCAGAGCCAGTACCGAGCGTTGGATACGTGTTGTCAGACAGGCAGAGGCACGGCTTGCTTGAAGGATATCGCGGGCTGCATTGCAGGCGACCTCACAACGGACACGCTCGGCATCAATACGCGCCTGCATGTGATCGGCGAGCGTATCCCCATGCACCCGTCGTGGCGGTGACAGGCTGGCGTACAGGTCCGGGCGCGCCGCCAGCCAGTCGGGATGAGCACGAAGAAAAGCATCGATGCGATCAGAATCCATTGGCTTTCGCTACGAAAGGAGGATCGGATGGCTCTGCCATCCCTCAGTATGCGCTATCAGCCGATAAACTGTCTCTGCAAACAGATAACACCAATATATTCAGCGTTGTCACGCCGTGCGATGGTGCAGGATGAGCAGTGCCGACCGGAAGAGACGTTTACAGGTCATGTTGCCCTATCCATTTCCGGGCCCGTTTGATTATGCGGTCCCGCCGGATCTGGCGCCGCAGCCGGGTGATATCGTGTTGGTGCCGCTGAATCGGCGGGAAGAAGTGGGCGTTGTCTGGGATGAGGCAACCGCTGGCACTGCCAGGCATGTTCCTGATCATCGCCTGAAGCCATTGCTGGCGGTGCTGGACGCGCCGCCTTTGCCTGCCCCCCTGCGTCGTTTCATTGATTGGGTCGCAGGCTATACGCTGTCTCCCCCCGGTGAGGTGATGGCGATGGCGCTGAGGGTCAACGCGCTGCATCCGGAACGGGCCGTCACAGGGTTGCAACGGGCAGCCTCCCCGCCGGAGGGGATCAGGCTGACCGAGGCGAGACGGCAGGTGATGGCCTTGCTTGCGGATGGCGCGCCCATGACGTCCCAGACCGTGCGGGAGCACTTGCCGGAGATCAGCAGTGCCGTGCTGAGGAGCATGGTCTCTCTGGGTTTGCTGGAACAGGTGCCGATGGCCCGGCCGACCCGCTATAATATGCCTGACCCTGCCTTCACAGTGCCCGATCTATCGGCGGATCAGACCGAGGTTGCGGAGTCTTTGCGGGAAGCGGTCAGGGCGCATGCTTTCTCGGTGACGTTGCTGGAGGGAGTGACCGGCTCCGGCAAGACCGAGGTTTATCTGGAAGCCATTGCCGAGGCTCTCACCTGCGGTCGCCAGACCCTGATTCTGCTGCCGGAAATAGCGCTTTCCACCCAGTGGCTGGACCGTTTCCGTCGCCGTTTCGGTGTGGAGCCTGCCATCTGGCATTCCGATCTCAGCAGCCTGACGCGCCGTCAGTGCTGGCGGGCAGTGGCATGCGGAGAGGCGAAGGTGGTGGTCGGGGCGCGCTCCGCACTGTTTCTGCCCTTCTCCGATCTGGGGCTGGTGGTGGTGGATGAGGAGCATGAGACCGCTTTCAAGCAGGAGGATGGAATCATCTATCATGCGCGGGACATGGCGGTGGTGCGGGCGCGGTTCGAGCAGGCTGCCTCTCTGCTGGTCTCGGCAACGCCGAGTCTGGAGACTCTGGCGAATGTCGAGTCGGGGCGCTATCGCCGCCTGAGCCTGCGGGCGCGGCATGGGGTGGCGCGGCTGCCTTCGGTCACGGCAATCGATCTGCGCTCCCATCCGCCGGAGCGCAATCATTTCCTGTCCCCTCCACTGGTGACGGCGATCAGGCAGGCGTTTGCGCGGGGGGAGCAGGCCATGCTGTTTCTGAACCGGCGCGGTTACGCCCCCCTGACTCTCTGCCGGGCCTGCGGTACGCGGATGCAGTGCCCGCATTGCACGGCATGGCTGGTGGAACACCGTCTGCGCCGTCAGCTCATCTGTCATCATTGCGGGCATGAGGAGCCGGTGCCTCTATCCTGCCCATCCTGCGGCGCGGAACATGCTCTGACCGCAATCGGTCCCGGTGTGGAACGAATCACTGAGGAAGCCGCCACGTTATTTCCGGAGGCAAGGGTGCTGGTTATGGCCAGTGACACTTTGCCTGGGCCAGCCGCAGCGGCCAAGGCAGCCGGACGGGTGGTGGCGCGGGAGGTTGATCTGCTGATCGGTACGCAGATTGTCGCGAAAGGTTGGAATTTTCCCTATCTGACCTGTGTCGGTGTGGTGGATGCCGATCTCGGGCTTGGGGGCGGTGATCTGCGTGCCTCGGAACGCACCGTCCAGTTGCTGCATCAGGTCGCCGGTCGGGCCGGACGGGCAGAGGCGCCCGGGCATGTTTTTCTGCAAAGCTGGAATCCGGATCATCCGGCCATTCAGGCGCTTCTCAACAATGATTTCGCAGCGTTCATGGAGGGAGAATCGGAGATTCGGCGCGTAGGGTACTGGCCACCCCATGGCAGGCTGGCGGCCCTGATCGTCAGTGCCGACGATGCGGCCACAGCCGACCGGCTCGCGCTGGACATTGCGCGCAATGCACCGAATGGTGACGGGATATGGGTACTGGGGCCAGCTCCGGCGCCGCTTGCCGTGCTGCGCGGGCGTCATCGTCGCCGTCTGCTGCTGCGGACCCGTCGGACTATTGCGGTCCAACCTATCCTGCGCCGTTGGCTTCAGGAAATGACTGTGCCCCGCGGAGCACGCATTGAAATTGATGTCGATCCCGTGTCGTTTCTGTAACGGGTTATAAAGACTGACTTTTTTCTTTTTGGCCCGGGTGCGGTGACAAAATTTAGGGCATGGCAGGGCATTTTTCGGTCGTAAAACCGTCATTCAGAGCACGATCATTCCGGTCATGTCTGTTGCACGGGTGTTATCTGCATGCTAGACGGCCACCGCCGGAGCCGGGAGGTTGGGTCCGGTTCCAGAGGAACACCAGCGAGAAAGCGAGACCGTGGCCTCGAATGGCGCAAATGAAAGCGGCGCGGCCGTAACCGGCACCCCGCAGCGGGAAGCGAAGCATGTGTCCGGCACCGCTGTGTCCGGCTTGGCGAAGCGTTATGCCTCCGCACTTTATTCTTATGCCGGGGACAGCGGCGATCTGGATGGCGTTATCGCCCGGATCGAGGCCCTTGGGCGGCTGATCGACGAAAGCGCCGATCTGCGCAGCCTGCTCGGCAGTCCTCTTGTCGATGTCAACCGTGCTCGGGATGCCGTTCTGGCCGTGCTCGACCGGCAGGGTTTTACCCGCATCGAACGCAATTTTGTCGGTACGGTGGCCAATAACCGCCGCCTCGGCTCACTGCGCTCCATCATCAGTGCCTTCGCGGTGCTGGTGGCAGAGAAGCGTGGTGAGGCCGTGGCCGTGGTCGAATCGGCCCATGAACTGACCGAGGTGCAGGAGCATCAGCTCCGCGCCAGCCTGATCGAAGCCGGTTACGGCAATGTGCGCATCGAAAAGCACGTGGACCCCAGCCTTCTGGGTGGTCTGGTCGTGCGGATCGGTACGCGCCTGTATGACACAAGCCTGAAATCCCGGCTGCAGCGCCTGCAGTACGCCATGAAGGGAGCCGCCTGATGGACATCCGTCCTGCCGAGATCTCGGAAATCCTTAAATCTCAGATTGCTTCCTTCGATAGCGAAGCGAATGTGGCCGAAGCGGGCCAGGTGCTGAGCGTCGGCGATGGTATCGCCCGCGTCTATGGCCTGCAGAACGTGATGGCCGGTGAGCTGGTGGAATTCCCCTCCGCCGGGTTGAAGGGCATGGCCCTGAACCTGGAAAATGACAATGTCGGCGTCGTGATCTTCGGCGATGACCGCCAGATCCGCGAAGGCGACACCGTCGCCCGTACCCGCGAAATCGTGGACGTGCCGGTCGGTCGTGGTCTGCTGGGCCGCGTGGTTGACGCGCTGGGCAATCCCATCGACGGTAAGGGTCCGCTGACGGATGTGACCCGCACCCGCGTCGAGGTGAAGGCCCCGGGCATCATTCCCCGCAAATCGGTGCATGAGCCGATGCAGACCGGCCTGAAGTCGGTTGACGCGCTTATCCCCATCGGACGTGGCCAGCGCGAACTGGTGATCGGTGACCGCCAGACCGGCAAGACCACCGTCATTCTCGACACCTTTATCAATCAGAAGCCGATCAACCAAGGCACGGATGAGAGCAAGAAGCTCTACTGCATCTATGTTGCGGTTGGTCAGAAGCGTTCCACCGTCGCGCAGATCGTGCGCACACTGGAAGAGCAGGGCGCGATGGAATACTCCATCGTCGTCGCCGCCACCGCTTCCGATCCGGCTCCGATGCAGTTCCTGGCCCCGTATACCGGCTGCGCCATGGGTGAATTCTTCCGCGACAACGCGATGCATGCCGTGATCGCTTATGACGATCTGTCCAAGCAGGCTGTCGCGTATCGCCAGATGTCCCTGCTGCTGCGTCGTCCGCCGGGACGTGAAGCCTATCCGGGTGACGTGTTCTACCTGCATTCACGTCTGCTGGAACGTGCCGCGAAGATGAACGATGCGCATGGCGCGGGTTCTCTGACGGCCCTGCCGGTGATCGAGACACAGGCCGGTGACGTGTCCGCCTACATCCCGACCAACGTGATCTCCATCACCGACGGTCAGATCTTCCTTGAGACCGAACTGTTCTTCAAGGGCATCCGCCCGGCGGTGAATGTCGGTCTGTCCGTCTCCCGCGTCGGGTCTTCGGCCCAGATCAAGGCGATGAAGCAGGTTGCCGGCTCCATCAAGCTGGAACTGGCCCAGTATCGCGAAATGGCGGCGTTCGCCCAGTTTGCTTCCGATCTTGATGCCTCCACCCAGAAGCTTCTGGCCCGTGGCGCCCGTCTGACCGAGCTGCTGAAGCAGCCGCAATTCACACCGTATCCGGTGGAATTGCAGGTCGCCGTGATCTTCGCCGGTGTGAAGGGCTATCTCGACACCATTCCGACCGACAAGGTCGTGGAGTTTGAGCGCCGTCTGGTGGCTGAGCTGCGTGGTGCGCAGAAGGACATTCTGGACGCCATCCGCAACGACCGTGAAGTCAAGAGCGAAACCGAGGCGAAGCTGCGCAGCTTCCTCGAAGGCTTCGTCAAAAACTTCACCGTCTGATCGAAGGGAAGCCCAGGACATGGCGAGCCTGAAGGCGCTTCGGGGACGGATCACCAGCGTCAAATCGACGCAAAAGATCACCAGCGCCATGAAAATGGTGGCCGCGTCCAAGCTGCGACGTGCTCAGCAGGCAGCAGAGGCCGCGCGCCCCTATGCCGAGCTGATGCAGCGCATGCTGGCGGCGCTGGCCGATAACGTGGCGGGCAGCCCTTCTGCCCCACGCATTCTGGTTGGAACCGGTCAGGACAAGGTCCACCTGCTGGTGGTCATTTCTGCTGACCGTGGTCTGGCCGGTGCGTTCAACACCAATGTGGGCCGGGCTGCTCGCACGCTGGCCAACAGGCTGGAATCCGAAGGCAAGACGGTGAAAATTCTTACCGTCGGCCGCAAGGCGCGTGACTATTTGCGTCGCGATCTGGAAACCCGTCTGCTGCCGGAAACCTCGCTGGCGGGGAAGAAGGTGCTCGCTTTTGCGGATGCGCTGGCACTCTCTCAGCAGATTACGGCGCGGTTGGATGCGGGTGAATTCGATGTCTGCACGCTGGTCTATAATCACTTCAACTCCGTGATCAGCCAGACTCCCGGCGAAACACAGCTTATTCCGGCGCAGGTACCGCAGGCGGCTCAGGCTGATGCAGGTGCATCCAGCCACGGTGCCAAGGCGGTGTATGAGTTCGAGCCGGACGAAGAAACCCTGCTGGCCAAGCTGCTGCCGCAGAATTTGGCCATTCAGATCTATCGTGCGATTCTGGAAAGCGCTGCGGGTGAACATGCGGCGCGGATGACAGCGATGGATAATGCCACCCGTAATGCCGGTGACATGATCAAGCGCCTGTCGCTGACCTATAACCGCACGCGCCAAGCCAATATTACACGTGAACTGATCGAGATCATCTCCGGCGCCGAAGCGCTGTAGCCGATCCGCGAAAGAGGAGAGCCGCAGATGGCAAGCAACAATGTCGGGCGGGTCACCCAGATTCTGGGCGCCGTGGTTGACGTGCAGTTCGATGGCGAACTGCCTTTCATCCAGAATGCGCTGCAGACCCGGATCGGTGATCGCACCCTGATTCTTGAAGTCGCACAGGAACTTGGCGAGCGCACAGTCCGTGCCATCGCCATGGACAGCACCGATGGTCTGGTGCGTGGCGCCGAAGTCGAAGACCTTGGGCGTCCGATCACGGTGCCGGTGGGCCCCGGCACGCTTGGCCGTATCCTGAACGTCATCGGCGAGCCGATTGACGAGCGTGGTCCGGTCGATGCCAAAAAGACCTACTCCATCCACCGTGAAGCCCCGTCTTTCGAAGAGCAGGCAGCCTCTGCCGAGATCCTCGTTACGGGCATCAAGGTGGTCGATCTGCTCGCCCCTTATCTGAAAGGCGGCAAGATCGGTCTGTTCGGTGGTGCAGGCGTCGGCAAGACCGTGCTGATCCAGGAACTGATCAATAATATCGCCAAGGCGCATGGTGGCGTGTCGGTCTTTGCCGGGGTGGGTGAACGCACCCGTGAAGGCAATGACCTGTATCACGAAATGATTGATGCGGGCGTCATCAAGCTCGGTGAAAACACCACCGAAGGCTCCAAGGTGGCCCTGGTCTATGGCCAGATGAACGAGCCGCCGGGTGCCCGTGCGCGCGTGGCGCTGTCCGGTCTGTCCATCGCGGAATATTTCCGTGATGAAGAAGGCCAGGACGTGCTGTTCTTCGTGGACAACATCTTCCGCTTCACGCAGGCCGGCGCCGAAGTGTCCGCGCTGCTGGGTCGTATTCCTTCCGCCGTGGGTTATCAGCCGACCCTGGCGACCGATATGGGCGCGCTGCAGGAACGCATCACCTCTACCAAGAAGGGGTCCATCACCTCGGTGCAGGCCATTTACGTTCCCGCCGACGACCTGACCGACCCGGCGCCTGCGACTTCCTTCGCCCATCTTGACGCGACGACCGTGCTGAACCGCGCGATCTCCGAAAAGGGCATTTACCCGGCGGTCGATCCTCTGGACTCCACCTCCCGCTCCCTCGATCCGCGTATCGTGGGTGAGGAACACTACAAAGTGGCGCGCGATGTGCAGCGTATTCTGCAGACCTACAAGTCGCTGCAGGACATCATCGCCATTCTGGGCATGGATGAACTGTCTGAAGAAGACAAGCTCACCGTGGCCCGTGCCCGTAAGATCGAGCGCTTTATGTCCCAGCCCTTCCATGTGGCGGAAGTCTTCACGGGTTCCCCCGGCGTGTTCGTGAGCATCGAAGATACGGTCCGCTCCTTCAAGGAAATCGTCGAAGGCAAGCATGACGATCTGCCGGAAGCGGCGTTCCTGATGGTTGGCACCATCGAGGATGCCCGCAAGAAGGCCGAGGCGCTGAAGGCGAAGGCCTGATCCCATGGCCCAGACCAGCCTTGAAATCGTCAGCCCGGAAAAGCGTCTCCTGTCCAGATCCGTGGACATGGTCGTGATCCCGGCTGCGGAGGGTGAGCTGGGCGTACTGCCCGGCCATGCCCCGATGATCGTGCTGCTTCAGGGCGGCACCATCCGCCTTTACCAGAATGGTCAGGTGACCGACCGGCTTTATGTCGCGGGCGGGTTCGCGGAGATCACGCCAGAACGCTGCACGGTTTTGGCCGATCAGGCGCTGCCGGTCGCTGAGATTTCAGCCGCTGAGGCCGAAAAGCGTTTGGCGGATGCGGAAGCGGCTTATGCAACGGTCGATAAGCTTGATATCACGGCCTTGGATGTAGCCATGGAGTCCATACAGGCGGCGCGTGCCATGGTTGAGGCTGCCAGACACTGAACGACCAGCCTTGGTGTTTGCACACAGGGCGTTTAGAAAGCCTCGGCCATTTGGCCGGGGCTTTCTTGTCTTTTTATGCTGTGGTGTCCCGCCGGTGGTGCGGCCTTCATGCCACAGGTCATGATCGTATTTGCCGAATGGCCATTGCACCGGGTAGGGGCGACTATAATTTCGGTCTGCTGCGCGTTGTTGAAGAAACACTGACGGCAAAGCTGGTTAAGCGGATATCTCCATGAAGCATTGGCGTATTGAAGACGTGCCCTGGTCGGATTTCGACCCGGCTCTGGTTGATCCGGCGATTGTGCCGCTGGTCAAGGCCGCGGCAATGGTCGAGCGCAATGGAACTGACTACGCTATGTATCTGAACGGTGTGTTCCGGGATGATCCGGACTTTTCCGGAGCGGCGGATCGCTGGGCGGTGGAAGAGGTGCAGCACGGGGATGCGCTGGGAAAATGGGCCAGCCTGGCCGACCCGGATTGGAATTATGAGGCTGCCTTCGCCCGCTATAAGGCTGGCTACCAGATTGATCTCAGCGCAAATGCCTCAATCCGTGGTTCCCGCACCGGTGAGCTGATCGCCCGATGCATGGTGGAGACGGGAACCTCCTCCTATTACACTGCGCTCGGCGATGCGACAGAGGAACCGGTTCTGAAGCATATCTGTAAGCTGATTGCAGCTGACGAATATCGCCATTTCAAGTTGTTCTACGACCATATGCGGCGTTATCTGGAGCGGGAGAAGATAGGCTTTCTGAACCGCCTGCGCATTGCCGCCGGGCGCATCGGTGAGAGCGAGGATGATGAACTGGCCTTCGCTTATCACTGCGGAAACGAGGCCGAGAACACTCCTTATAGTCATGAGCGCTGTATTGCTGCTTATATGAGCCAGGCGATGGGCTATTATCGTTATCATCACATTCAGCGGGCCACCGGAATGGTATTCAAGTCAGTGGGGCTGATGCCACATGGGCGGTTGTCCACCTTGTCGACCAAACTGGCATGGGCCTTGATGCAGCGTCGCCGCAAGCATTTCCTCCGGCAGCCTGTTGGCAAGGACGCGGGCGTGCAGATGCAAAGCGTGGCAAAGGCTGCCTGAACAATGGCCATGCCCTCTGCCCTCACTCCGTCGAGCAAGCCTGTGCGGCATCGTGCGCGGCCTGTTCGTCTTCTGTTTCTGTTGCCGTTTGTCGCCATCCTGGCGGTTCCGTTTTACAACCGGATCGAGCCATCCCTTGGTGGGGTGCCGTTTTTTTACTGGTATCAGACGGCTTGGGTGTTCATCACAGCCATTCTGGCTGCCATTGTTTATCGTGCCGAGCGCGTCGCTGATCATAAGACTGATCACTGAGAAAGATGCCGTAAGATGGATTGGGTTGCGACAGGCATTTTCATAGGCCTGTTCATATTCGTGACATTGCTGGGATTTGCCGCGGCCCGCTGGCGGGCGGGGGATCTCAATCAACTCCATGAATGGAGCCTGGGGGGAAGGCGTTTTGGAACCTTTGTAACCTGGTTCCTACTGGGGGGTGATCTCTATACGGCCTATACTTTCATTGCAGTCCCGGCCTTCATGTATGGCAAAGGCGCGATGGGGTTTTTCGCCATTCCCTACACTATTCTGATCTATCCGATCCTTTATCTGGTATTCCCACGGCTTTGGACGGTGGCGCACCGACAGGGCTACACCACCGCTGCTGATTTTGTGCGGGGACGTTTCGGTAATCGATGGCTGTCTCTGGCGGTCGCGATAACCGGCTTGTTGGCCACCATGCCTTATATCGCGCTTCAGCTTGTCGGTATGGAGGTCGTGATCGGTGCGCTTGGTTTTCACGGCACAGGGCTGTGGGGCGATATGCCACTGATCATTGCTTTTTTGATTCTGGCTGCTTTCACATATACATCGGGTCTGCGTGCCCCAGCGATGATTGCAGTGGTAAAGGATCTGCTGATCTACATCACAGTCTTTGCGGCCGCGATTATCGTGCCGATGCATCTGGGTGGGTTCGGGCAGATTTTCGCGCATATCCCGTCGCAGAAACTGCTGCTGGCGACGCCGGGACCGGGCTCTCTGGGAGACTGGAGTGTTTATGCCACTCTGGCGCTAGGTTCAGCGATCGCTTTGTTTCTGTATCCGCACTCTCTGACCGGGGTGCTCAGTGCCAGCAGTCCGGATGCTATCCGGCGTAATGCGGCAATCCTGCCGGCCTATTCCTTTACGCTGGCGCTGCTGGCTTTACTTGGTTTCATGGCGATTGCCGTCGGACTGACTGTTTCGCCTCAGCTTTCGGTGCCGGAGCTGTTCAAGGCATCCTTTCCCTCCTGGTTTGTTGGCGTGGCGTTTGCGGCCATTGCCATTGGGGCGTTGGTGCCGGCGGCGATCATGTCCATCGCGACGGCGGCCATTTTCACGCGCAATATCTGGCGGGAATTTCTGCGCCCCAATTGCACCGATGCTGAGGAAGCAGGGATCGCGAAATTCGTTTCCATGCTGGTGAAGCTCGGCGCGCTGGTGTTCATCATTTTCATGCCGAAAGAGTACGCGATCCAGTTGCAGCTGCTGGGTGGGGTCTGGATCATTCAGACGGCACCCCCGATCTTTCTGGGGCTCTACAGTCGTTTCTTCCGCTCCTGGCCTTTGCTGGCCGGATGGGCTGTGGGAATCGTATCAGGCACATGGATGGTGGCGGAAACCGGCTTCAAGGGCACCACATACGGATTACATCTAGGTGGCTGGACGATTCCGGGCTATGCGGCGGTCTATGCGTTGATTTTGAATATTGCGATATCGACCCTGTTTTCCGCAATCTTCGCCTTGAAAGGGCTCGAGAATACGCAGGATTTGAGCGTGTTGGAGGAAGAGACGGTCTAGATTACCTCCCGGTCATTCCCCTTTGCATGCCTTCTGGTACAATCGCTCGTCACGGACGTGCAGGAGAGCAGGCGAATGAGCCAGAGTACCAAAATCCCGGCCACCCTCATTCCGGGCGATGGCATTGGTCCCGAGATTGTCGAGTCTGTCGTCAGCGTGCTGGACGCTCTCGGCTCTCCGTTTGAATGGGACTCTCAATATGCCGGTATGGCGGCTATCGCCAGGGTGGGTGATCCGCTGCCCCGTGAAACGATTCAGAGTATTCATCATAACAAGCTGGCGCTTAAAGGACCTTTGACGACACCCACCGGTGGTGGATACCGCTCGGTCAACGTGCAGCTCCGCAAGGAATTCGAACTGTTCGCCAATGTTCGCCCTGCGCTGACCCTGATCCCGGGTGGACGGTTCGAGAATGTCGATATCACCCTGATCCGTGAGAATCTCGACGGTTTCTATGCCGCGTTCGAGCATTATATGCCGATCGGTGACGACCCTCATGCCGTGGCGATGTGTGCTGGCTTCAATACCCGCACCGGTTGTCACCGGATTATTCGCTACGCCTTTGAATACGCGATGCAGAATGGCCGTAAGAAGGTCACGCTGGTTCATAAGGCGAATATCCTGAAGGCTCTGACCGGTATCTTTCTGGAGGCGGGCAAGGAAATCGCCAAGGAATATGAGGGCCGTATCGCTTTCGAGGAAAGAATCGTCGATGCTTGTGCGATGCAGTTGGTACTCGACCCCGGTCGCTTTGATGTCATCGTCACGACCAATCTGTTCGGCGATATTCTGTCTGATCTGATTGCCGGGCTGATCGGTGGGCTTGGTCTTGCCCCGGGCGGAAATATCGGCAAGCAGGCCGCGATTTTCGAAGCTGTCCATGGCTCGGCCCCCGACATCGCCGGTAAAGGAATCGCCAATCCGTTAGCGCTGATGCTGGCGGCGGCCATGATGCTGGACCATGTCGGCAGGACTGATCTGGCAACCAGATTGCGTAATGCCATCCGTATCACGACACTGGAGGATGGCATCCGTACCCCTGATCTGGGGGGAACCGCCAAAACCAGGGAACTGACACAGGCTCTGATCAGCCGCATCGGGTAAGGCAGGCGATCCCTCGCTGTGAGGAGCAAAAGAAAAACCCTCTTCTCTCCATCAGGGAAGGGGGATATTTTGCCATGGTGGAGTTAAGCTTTCCTTTACGGGCCGCGCATATTCGTCGTCAGTTGGGGCGTCTTTGCGCCATGATGGGCTGGGCCGCCCTGCATGAGGTTCCATTGCCCAATGGCCGCCGGGCCGATCTTCTCGCCCTGCGCGGTGACGGCAGCTTTGTCTGTATTGAAATCAAGTCCGGCAGCCGCGATTTCATGATGGATCGCAAGTGGCGAGAGTATGACGCTTATGCGGATGCCCTGTTTTTTGCGGTCGATCTCGATTTTCCGCTTTCTTTGCTGCCGGATGATGTCGGGATCATCGTGGCTGACAGCCATGGTGCGGAGATCATCCGCCCTGCACAGGAAAGCAGGGCCATGGTGCCGGCCCGGCGTCGCAGTCTGACATTGACCTATGCGCGTCTGGCTGCTGGCAGACTGGCAGCAGCACTGGACCCTGATTTGCGCTCCTCTCTCATGGCGGCCCATCTGGTGGAATAGCGGGGTTCCGCGTCAGGCTATGGCGGCGGCCAACTCGGCAGGTTGTGGCACGGTGGTGGGACGGAGGCGTGTGGCAGTCAGACCGGCGGCGATATTGCCCAGTTCCGCTGCGCGTTCGATGGCGCAGCCAGCGGCCAGCGCCGCACTGACGGTTGCCACGACGGCTTCTGTCACGCCTGACAGGCGGGCTTTTTCCCCCGCAATGGTGGCAAGGGTCCGGGTTCCGGATTCATCTGCCAAAGTCAGGCCGCCATCCTGTCGCAGGGCCATAACGGCGCGATGCCCGAACCGTGCCCGCAATTCGGCCGCGGCAATTTCGACCTGCTCGGGCGTTTCGCAGGCCAGCCCGGTGGCGTGCGATAATTCGCGTCTGCCGGGGACGATAATATCAGCCCCGGCAAACAGCACAGAGCGGCCAAGGCTGGGGGCAACCACCAGCGGACGGCCCGCCGCGCGGGCAGCCAGCGAAATACCGGAAATCACCGGACCGGACAGCAGGCCGTTCCCGTAATCGGCCAGCACTGTAATGGAGGTTGCGGCCATGGCATCGCGGGCAATCCGTAGAAGCCTGTCACTCAGCCGATCCTGAATATCCTCGCGGATTTCACGATCAACGCGCAGAATTTGCTGACCATCCGCCATATAGCGGGTTTTGCGGGTTGTGATGCGGCCGCCCTCAACCAGCAGCCACGGCTCTACACCGGGTTGGCTGCCGACCAGCCCGGTGAGGTCAGAGCCCGTCTGGTCATCACCCACCAGCGACACAAAGGCGACAGCGGTCCCCAGCGCGGTCAGGCAGCGCAGCACAGTGCCGGCTCCTCCCGGAACGGCCATTTCCTCATCAGCGCGCAGTACGCGCAGGGACGGTTCCTGCAAGCCATCCCGCACCGGTCCACTGATGTATTCATCCATCATGACATCGCCGACAACCAACAGGCTGGCCTGATGGAATTTCGGCAGTCCGGGCAGGGTCGGAACAGCGGGGGTAGAACCGTTGCTGCCGGACCAGTCGTCCCGCATGGCAGCGTGCGCGCGTCGCAGAAAGGACCGCTGCGGATCAGGCATGGGGATACTGTCTGGCATGGTTGCCTGCATCGGCAACAACGTGCCGCCCGACGGAGAATAAAAGGTTCATTGCAGCCAGATTAAAACAGATTCCTCGCTCTTGGAATTATTACTGCACGCGATAGCATCATATTTTAAACGAACCCCTGTCCCTTTCGGCCATGTATGGTTTTACCATCTCCAATGACGGGGAAGGTTGAAAAATGCAGGGAGGGGGCGGAGATTCGGCCCAACCTTGCCAAAAAGATGCGAAACTGCTGCAATTTCGTCTCTTAAGATGCGGAGATTGCTTGATGTTATGCTATGTGCTTGCGGGGGTTCTGGCTATGGCTTCCCTTGGTTTGTCCGCTGAAGCGCACGCGCAGTCCGAGCAGCAGGCGATTGTCGATCGTGCGACATTGACGGTGCAGGACATGCTGGGGCCGGCTCATTCCAGTGATCGCATCAATACACTGAAAAGGGCGCGGGCGGTGATGATCTGCCCGCAATCCTTCCGGGCGGCTTTTATTTTCGGCGGGGCCGGTGCAAGCTGCATCCTGTCCGCGCGTGATGGGGCTGGATCATGGTCTGCCCCGGCTTTCTTTTCGATGTCCAGCGTCAGCTTCGGGCTTCAGATCGGGATTCAGGACAGTCAGATCATGCTCATGATCATGAATGACAAGGCCCTGAGTGCAATCATGGACAAACAGTTCAAGTTCGGCGGCGATGCCTCCCTGTCCGTGGCGACGTTCGGAGCAGGGGTGGAGGGTGATGTGACTGCCGCATTGCGGGCGGACATTATCGGGTTCTCCAAATCCCGTGGTCTGTTCGGAAGCGTCGCGCTGAACGGGACTTTCCTGACCACCGATACGGATGCCAACCGCGCCTATTACGGACAGGCTCTGGCCGCCCGGCAGATTGTAATCCAGATGCAGGTCAATAATCCCGGAGCTGACCCGCTGCGCACCATCCTTGCGCGCTATGGCACGCCGGGTCAGGCAGTTGCCGCGCCTGTTGCGGCCGGGCAGCCGACCCAGACGCAGGAGCCAGCCTATGCGCCTGCCCCGGTGACGGGCGGCCCTACCAGACTGGCACCGGTTCAGCAGCAGACCCTGCCGCCGCCGCGCTGATAAAAAAGCATGCCCAGGAGGGTGTACGGGGCCGATAGCGGAGATCAGCTTCTTTTGGCTACCGGTGCGGGCTGGAAGGCTTTATCACTGGTTTTATGACTGAGGCCCCTCCCTTCTGGAAAACCAAACGCCTGACCGAGCTGACCCGTGAGGAATGGGAAAGCCTGTGTGACGGTTGCGGGCGCTGCTGCCTGCATAAACTCCGTGATGAGGATACGGAGGAACTGGCTTTCACCAACGTATCCTGCCGTCTGCTGGATACACAAAGCTGCCGTTGCACCAGCTATGCCACCCGATTTCGCAAGGTGCCGGACTGCATCAGTCTGACCCCCGCTCTGGTCGAGGAAATCGACTGGCTGCCTCCGAGTTGTGCCTATCGGATTGTGCTGAACGGCAAGGATCTGCCCTGGTGGCATCCTTTGGTCTCCGGCGATCCGGAGACGGTGCATCAGGCAGGCATTTCAGTACGTGGTCGAGCGATTGATGAGCGGGTGGCCGGGCCGCTGGAGGATTACATCGTCTCCTGGCCCGGTCGTTTTCCCCGTCCACGCCGCCCCCGGCAGGAGGCGGCAGGCAAGACGGCCGATGAGTCATGAGGCTGCCTCTGTTTCGGACGAAACCGGCTGGCCCGGTGGTGGCGCCGGAACGGTTGGATGCTTCGTCTGCGGCCATTATCGTGACGGAAACTCTGCCGGGTGGCTTGCCTGTGCCTGTCTTATGGCGCCGCAATGTGCGGGCGCGGCGGATCAGTCTGCGTATTGATGCACGGCGCGGCCATGCGGTGCTGACCCTGCCGGGCCGGGTCGGGCGTAAGGCCGGTTTGGAACTGCTCTATCGCCATGCGGAGTGGGTGGAAGAAAAACTGGCGATGCTGCCGCCGCCTCTTTTGTTTCAGAACGGGGCGACAATACCGTTCGATGGCAGGGAGGTGGTCATCTGCCATGATGGGCAGGCGCGTGGCGTGGTGCGACTGGAGGGAGAAACGCTGCATGTCAGCGGTGATCCCGCGTTTCTGAAGCGTCGTGTGCAGGATTGGCTGCGGCGGGAGGCACAGCAGCGTTTCTCGACTTTGACGCTGGCCAAGGCGGCTTCTGTCGGGTTGAAGCCGCGTCGTGTTTCCATCAAGGACACGGTGTCGCGGTGGGGTAGTTGTGCGCCGGATGGCAGCATTGCTTATAGCTGGCGGCTGATCATGGCACCCCCCTATGTTCAGGATTATGTGGCGGGCCATGAGACCGCACATCTGAAACATATGAATCACAGCGCTGATTTCTGGGCGCTTTGTGTACAACTGACCCCCTATCGTGCACAGGCGACGGTCTGGTTGCGGCAGGAGGGGGGCAGGCTGATGCGGGTCGGCGCGGGATGATTCCGTCAGGATCAGGCGGAGGCGCCAGGAGAGGGAAATGGGGGATGCGTGCGGGGGCAGCATGATCCTTGCATGGCCTGTACCGGGGATGGTCCGCCAGCCGCGGGCAGCGGTACTCCGGGATGGGTATTTCTTGAGGGGAAGAAAAGATGACACAGGAAACACCTGCATCCCTGATGCAGACAGCCGGGATTATTCCGGTTCTGATGATTGGAAGTGTGGCGGATGCGGTTCCGCTGGCCCGTGCGCTGGTGGCGGGTGGGATCAGGATGCTGGAGGTCACCTTGCGAACGAAAGCGGGCCTCGATGCCGCCCGTGTGATCGCGCAGGAAGTGCCGGAGGCGGTGGTTGGTCTCGGCACCGTCACCACCCCTGCCGAGCTGGAAACCGCCCTTAAACTGGGGTTGCGCTTTGCGTTCAGCCCCGGTGCGACGCCGGTTCTGCTGGATGCGGCGGCGGGGACCGACCTCCCCTTTGTCCCCGGTATCCGCACCGCGTCGGAGCTGATGGCCTGTATCGAGCGCGGCTTCAGCGCTGCCAAGCTGTTTCCTGCCGAGCCGGGCGGGATGGCGACGCTCAAGGCGTTGGGTGGTCCGTTCCCCGATGCACGTTTCTGCCCCACGGGGGGCATTTCCGAGGACGGAATCGAGGCATGGCTGTCGCTGCCCAATGTGGTGGCCATCGGTGGTTCATGGCTGGCCACGCCGGCGGAGATCGAAGCTGGTGCGTGGGATGCGATTACCGCGAAAGCGTCACGCAGTGCGGCCCGTGTCAATGCATTGAGAAACCCGGGCGGGCAGGGAGTATAAAATATGGAGATTGGCACCCCGCATCCGCGTCTGCTGGAGATCACGGCGCGCATTGTCGAACGGAGCCGTGAGACACGTCGGGCCTATCTGGACCGTCTTGTCGATGCGGCGCGGAAACGGCCTCGCCACAAGATGGGCTGTGCCAATCTGGCTCATGCCTATGCGGCCTGCACCCATACCGACAAGCAGGTGATGACGCAGGGGCAGGCGCCTAATCTCGGTATCGTGACGGCGTATAACGACATGCTGTCGGCGCATCAGCCTTACGAGACCTATCCGGATTTGATCCGAGAGGCCGCACGGGCGGCCGGGGCCACCGCTCAGGTGGCGGGTGGCGTTCCGGCCATGTGTGATGGCGTGACGCAGGGGGAGGACGGGATGGAGTTATCCCTGTTTTCCCGCGACGTGATCGCGCTTTCCACGGCAATTGCACTGTCGCACCAGACCTTCGATGCGGCGGTGTGTCTGGGGGTGTGCGACAAGATCGTGCCGGGCCTGCTGATCGGGGCGTTGTCTTTCGGTCATCTGCCGGTAGTGTTCATTCCGGCAGGTCCGATGACCACGGGGCTTCCCAACAGTGAAAAGGCCCGCGTGCGGCAGCTTTATGCTGAGGGCAAGGTGGGGCGTGATGCGCTGCTGGTCTCGGAGAGTGAGTCGTATCACGGTCCCGGCACCTGCACTTTTTATGGCACGGCCAATACCAACCAGATGTTGATGGAGATCATGGGGCTGCATTTGCCTGGTGCGTCCTTCGTCAATCCCGGCACGAAGCTGCGGGACGGGCTGACGCGTGAGGCTGTAACACGGGCGCTGGCCCTGACGGCTGATGGCGACAACTGGACACCGCTCGGGCGGATGCTGGATGAGCGTGTGTTCGTCAACGGAATCGTCGGGTTGCATGCAACAGGCGGCTCTACCAATCACACGATTCATCTGCTGGCGATGGCGCGGGCGGCGGGCATTATCCTCACGTGGGATGATTTGTCCGATCTGGCTGAAATCGTGCCGCTTTTGTGCCGTGTTTATCCGAACGGACAGGCTGATGTGAACCATTTCCACGCGGCAGGTGGCATGGCGTTCCTGATCTCCACCCTGTTGCGGGGCGGCTTGCTGCATGAAGATGTGGAGACGGTCTGGGGTCGGGGCCTGCGGCACTACGTGGCGGAGCCATGGCTGAATCCGGAGACCGGCACGGTCACATGGCAGGATGGCCCGCAGGTCAGCGGCGATTCCGCCGTGCTGCGTGGGGTGGAGGAGCCGTTCGCGCAGACGGGCGGCCTGCGCGTGCTAGAAGGACCGTTGGGTCGAGCGGTGATCAAGACCTCGGCGGTACATCCGGAGCGTTACGTGATTGAGGCACCCGCCATGGTGTTCCACACGCAGGAAGCCATGCAGCAGGCGTTCAAAAATGGGGCCCTGGATCGGGATGTCATCGTGGTGGTGCGGTTTCAGGGGCCGCGCGCCAATGGCATGCCGGAACTGCATAAGCTGATGCCTGCCTTGGGCGTGTTGCAGGATCGAGGTCATCGCGTGGCACTGGTGACGGATGGTCGGCTGTCGGGCGCATCTGGCAAAGTGCCCGCCGCGATCCATGTCACTCCTGAAGCGGCTGCGGAGGGCCCGATCGCTTTGATCCGTGATGGTGACCGCCTGCGGCTGGATGCCGTGCATGGCCGGTTGGAGGTGCTGGAAGACCCCGTGACGTTCATGGCGCGGGAGCCGGTGCGGGATGATCTGTCCACCAGCGCGTACGGCACTGGAAGAGAGTTGTTCGGCAATTTTCGAAGTCTGGTCAGCCGTGCGGATGAGGGCGCCTGTACGGTCCTGACGTGAAACCACGGGATGGCCGGGTTGCGCTGGTGGCGCGGTTTCGGTGTCAATCCGTGCAGATGACGCACTTTGCGGCGGATAAAGACGGCTGTTTTATCAACTAGGCCCTTGACAGAAGGGCGCTGTCATTGTGTCTAGCGCGTCTGCCCCGCACGGGGTGGCCGGACCTGTCCGGTCGCCACATGTGGTGCCTGCATGCGATGCAGGGGTGTAGCTCAATTGGCTAGAGCGCCGGTCTCCAAAACCGGAGGCTGGGGGTTCGAGACCCTCCACCCCTGCCAGCAGCAGCATGGTATTGACCCGTAATTCTGCGGCGTTCCTGAGGAGCAAACCAAGCGTGGCGACCAGTCCGGCGAAATTCCTGCGCGATGTGCGCAGCGAGGTGTCGAAGGTCACATGGCCCTCCCGCAAGGAGACGCTGGTGACGACCGGTCTGGTGTTCGCAATGGCGACCCTGGCGGCGGCGTTTTTTTTCGTGATCGATCAGCTTGCCGGACTCGGTATCAGTCTGATGTTCGCGAGCGGGGGTTGAGAGGTTTCCGATGGCCAAGCGTTGGTACGTGGTCCACGTCTATTCCGGTTTTGAAAAGAAGATCGCCCAGCAGATCCGGGAAACAGCCGTCCAGAACGGCCTGATCGATCATTTCGACGAAATTCTGGTCCCGTCGGAGGAAGTGGTCGAGCTTCGCCGTGGCCAGAAGGTCAATGCCGAGCGCAAATTCTTCCCCGGCTATGTGCTGGTGAAGATGGAGCTGACCGACGACACTTGGCATCTGGTGCGCGATACGCCGCGTGTCACGGGCTTCCTCGGCAGCAGAACCCGCCCCTCCCCGATTTCGGAGGCCGAGGCCGATCGCATTCTGCGTCAGGCTCAGGAAGGGGTGGAACGTCCCCGTCCCGCCGTGCTGTTCGAGGTCGGCGAGCAGATTCGCGTGGCCGATGGTCCCTTCACCAGCTTCAACGGCGTGGTCGAGGAAGTGGACGAGGAAAAGGGCCGCGTGAAGGTCAGCGTCTCCATCTTCGGTCGCTCGACACCGGTGGAGCTGGAATACGGGCAGGTCGAGAAGATCTGATCCGCCCGGTGGTAAAAAGGGTCTGAAGGGGCGGCTTTCCGGAAGGAAGGCCGCCTTTTGTTTCAGCCTCTGCGTTTGTTTCAGCCTTCTGCGGCGGCCAATGCTTCCTCTGCGTCCATCCAGATGGCTTCGGCAGAGTCGATCTCTTTGGCGATCGCGGCCAGGCGGGCATTCGCGGCGGTGACTTCCGCCACGCGCGACTCGGCATAGATCGCCGGATCAGCCAGTTTTTCCTCTATTTTCATGCGTTCCGTGGTCAGTTTTGCGATCAGCGCCTCTGCATCTTTGGCCTTTTTGCGCAGTGGTGCATTGGCGGCGCGGGCCTCGGCCCGTTCACGCCGCTCCTCCTTACGGGAGGAAGCCTCCGCCTTCACCACCGGACGGGCGCGCTCGGCCAGATAGGTGCGGTAATCATCCATTGATCCGTCGAACTGTTTGACGGTTCCGTCGGCCACCAGCCAGAGCCGGTCGGCAATCATCTCCACCAGATCGGGATCATGGGTGATCAGCAGCACCGCGCCCTGAAAATCCGCCAGTGCTCTGGTCAGGGCGTCACGGGCGTCGATATCCAGATGGTTGGTGGGTTCGTCCAGAATCAGCATCTGCGGTGCGTCGCGGGTGGCCAGAGCCAGGAGCAGGCGTGCCTTCTCGCCGCCTGACAGTTTGCCGACTTGTGTTTCGGCGCGATCCGCATCCAGACCGAATCGGGCCAGATGCGCCCGCAGTTGAGGCGGCAGGGCGCGGGGCAGGGCGCGTGCCATGTGATCGACCGGCGTGTCGGACAGGACCAGCTCCTCCGCCTGATGCTGGGCGAAATAACCGACGCGGAGTTTGGCGCTGTGTTTGACCTCGCCTTCCAGGGGAGCCAGACGCATGGCCAGCAGCTTGGCGAGGGTGGATTTGCCGTTGCCGTTGGCCCCCAGCAACGCAATACGGTCATCCATATCTACGCGCAGATTGATACCGTTCAGAATACGCTTGTCGCCATAGCCGGCGCAGACACGCTCCAGCGTCAGAATGGGAGGGGCGAGACGGGCGGGCTCCGGAAAATCGAAGCGGATCGGCGTTTCCTCGATCACGCTTTCGATCTGCGGCAGTTTTTCCAGCGCCTTGAGCCGGGATTGCGCCTGCCTTGCCTTGGTGGCCTGTGCGCGGAACCGGTCGACGAAAGCCTGCATATGGGCGCGTTGGGCGGCGATTCTTTCGGCGGCGCGGGCCTGTTGCTCCATCTGCTCCGTGCGGATGCGGACGAACTCGCTATAGCCGCCGGGGGTCAGGGAGAGGCCACCACGATCGAGATGGGCGATGGCATGCACCGCCCGGTCCAGCAGCCCGCGATCATGGGAGACGATCAGCGCCGCGCCGGAGAATTTCAGCAACCAGTTTTCCAGCCACAGGGTCGCTTCCAGATCCAGATGATTGGTCGGCTCGTCCAGCAGCAGCAGGTCGGGTTGCAAAAACAGCGCGGAGGCCAGCGCCACGCGCATCCGCCAGCCGCCGGAAAAGGAGGAAACAGGGCGAGACTGTGCCTCCGCATCGAAGCCCAGCCCGGCCAGAATGGCAGCGGCGCGGGCCGGGGCGGACTCCGCGCCGATGGCCAGCAGACGATCATGGATATCGGCCAGCCGCTCCGGTGGGGCGGTTTCGGATTCCGTCAGTAATTTCGTGCGCTCGGTATCCGATGCCAGCACGGTCTCCACCAGCCCGACGGGACCGTCCGGTGCTTCCTGCGACACCACTCCCATTCTGGCGCGGGAGGACAGGCGGATGCTGCCGCCATCCGGTGTCAGATCACCGGCAATGGTCCGCAGCAGGGTGGATTTGCCGGCTCCGTTCCGGCCGACCAGCCCGATGCGCCTCCCGGCTTCCACGGTCAGGCTGGCATGATCGAACAGGACGCGGCCGCCCATACGAAGGGTGAGGGAGTCGATGATCAGAAGGCTCATAGGATGCGCTTATCCGGTCAGGCGGGGCCGAGGGCAAGTCATACCCCGTCATAGGGGGGTATGGCTGGCGGAGGAGGGTTGCCGGGGCACGGGTTGCAAGGCTTGCGGCTTGCGGCTATGGCCCGCGTCAGGAAAGCCCGGTGGTTTGGCCGGATTTCATCTTCTTGTTCTATCTGACCCAGGGGCAGATCATCATGGCGATCGAGCGTACGTTTTCCATCATTAAGCCCGACGCGACCCGTCGGAACCTGACCGGCCGCATCAATGCGGTGTTTGAGGAGAACGGCCTGCGCATCGTCGCCCAGAAGCGCGTTCAGCTGTCCCAGGCCCAGGCGGAGGCGTTCTATGGCGTGCATCGTGAGCGTCCGTTCTTCAACGATCTGGTCAGCTTCATGATCTCCGGCCCGGTTGTGGTGCAGGTGCTGGAAGGCGAGAACGCCGTGGCCCGCAACCGCGAGCTGATGGGTGCCACCGATCCGAAGAAAGCCGATGCCGGCACCATTCGCGCCCAGTTCGCCGAGAGCATCGAGGCCAACTCCGTGCATGGTTCCGACAGTGCCGAGAACGCGGCGATCGAGATCGCCTATTTCTTCGCACGCAGCGAAATCGTCGCCTGATCACGCTTCGCCGCATGTTCCCGCCCTGCGCTTTGGTGCCGGGGGGGAATGGACGGGGAAACTAAAAAAGGCCGGTCCGCCCAGAAGGCGGAACCGGCCTTTTTGATGGGATGAATCCCTGACAAACGCTCAGGTGAGGAAGATGCCCATCAGCGCCAGAATGAGGGCGACCGCAGCGATCCCGACCTTGGCACCCGTCACGAAATGCGCATAGACGCGCTTGCGGTCGGCCAGCAGGTCGTCGACGCTGGTGATCGGCGCACGGGCATAAGTGGCTGAAGGCTGCGACATGACGTCCCCCTTGCAAGGCTGGCCTTTGGAGGGCCAGTTTTGTTTTATCGGCTATGACTGGTCGTGTTTCTAGAATTGCTGTTGCCTGACTGCAAGAGCCTGACTGCAAGAGTGAAGTCAGGCTGACGGCACGGGATTGAGCAGCGCGGCATCCGCAGGCGCGGCTTTCCCGTCCTGTTCCAGCCAGTTCCGCAGGGCCATGGGATACAAAACGTGTTCCTGAGCCAGGACCCGGTCTGCCAAAGTTTCCTCGGTATCGTTCGGCAGTACCGGTACGGCGGCCTGTGCCAGGATGGGCCCCTCATCCATGATCTGCGTGACCAGATGCACGGTACAGCCATGCAGCTTGACCCCTGTTTCCAGTGCGCGGCGATGCGTGTGCAGGCCGGTGAAAGCGGGCAACAGGCTGGGATGGATGTTCAGCATCTTCCCCTGCCAGCGTTCCACCAGACAGGGCGTCAAAAGGCGCATATAACCGGCCAGACAGATCAGTTCGATTCCCCGGGCGCGCAGGGCTTCGTCGATGGCCTGTTCATGCGCCTGCCGGTCCTTGCCGAAGGGGTGGTGATCGACGCACAGCGCCTCGATCCCGGCTTGACGGGCGAAGTCCAGCCCGGCGGCGGCAGGATCGTTGGACAGGACCAACGCCACCTGTCCCGGAAAACCGGGCGCGCGGGCAGCAGAGACCAGGGAGCGCATGTTACTGCCCCGGCCGCTGATAAAAATCGCGATCCGCGTCATTCTGGAATGATGAGCAGGTCGGGGGTGGAGGCCGCGCCTTCCTTCGTATCGATACGGCCGAGGCGATAGACGGTTTCGCCCGCTTCGCTCAGCAGGGCGGTGGCAGCATCCGGATCGGATGTGACGACGATCATGCCGATGCCGCAATTGAAAACGCGGAGCATTTCATTATCCGCGACATTGCCTTGCGTGGCCAGCCAGTTGAACACCGGTGGGCGGGGCCATGCGGCGGTGTTGATGACTGCATGCAGGCCGTCCGGCAGAACCCGATGCACATTGCCCGGCAGACCGCCGCCCGTGATATGGGCGGCGGCTTTCAGCAGGCCCGCGCGATGCAGGGCCAGCACGGAGGAGACATAGATTCGGGTCGGGGTCAGCAGAGCCTCTGCCAGCGTTTTGCCTTCGACAAAGGGGCAGGGCGCGTCCCAAGCCAGCCCGGAGGCTTCCACAACCCGCCGCACCAGAGAATAACCATTGGAATGGACCCCGCTGCTGGCCAGACCGAGCACGGTATCACCGGCGGCAACGCCTGCGGGCAGCAGTGCCTCCCGCTCTGCCGCGCCGACCGAGAAGCCGGCCAGATCGTAATCGCCATCGGCATACATGCCCGGCATTTCCGCAGTCTCGCCGCCGACCAGCGCACTGCCCGCCTGACGGCAGCCTTCTGCGATTCCGGCGAGAACGGTCCGTGCCGCTTCCACCGACAATTTGCCGGTTGCGAAATAATCAAGGAAGAACAGCGGCTCTGCCCCCTGCACCACCAGATCGTTCACGCACATGGCCACCAGATCGATGCCGACGGTCTCGTGACGCCCCGCCTCTATGGCGACCCGCAGCTTGGTGCCGACCCCATCCGTCGTGCTGACCAGAACCGGATCCTTGAATCCGGCGGCTTTCAGGTCGAAGAGTGCTCCGAAGCCGCCCAGTCCGCCCATCACGCCGGAACGGCTGGTGGCGCGGGCCAGCGGCTTGATGGCTTCGACCAGGGCGTCGCCAGCGTCGATGTCGACGCCTGCATCCCGGTATGTCATGCTGCTCATGGCTTGTCCTCTCGGGCGGCTTCCCGCGCAACGCGGGAAGATCGCGGACTGCGTCGGGACGTTTGGTGCGAGTGGACAGAAACCATAGCCGCGTGGCGTGCGCAACGGTGACGTATGGCTCGGAGCCATGCGGTGTGATGAGGGCATTTTCTTTTGCTGATCGTTTTCCATGCCTGAAGGCAGTTTCCCCCCCGATCAGCATACCCCAGGCCATGGCGGTAATATGCTTCCGCCCCCGGATCATGCCCTGTTTACCCTGCCCAACATCATCACCTTCGGGCGGCTCTGTGCCGTGCCGTTCGCGGTGTGGCTGGTGCTGCGGCATGATTTCGCAGCGGCATTCTGGCTGTTCGTGGCAGCCGGCCTGTCTGATGCGATTGATGGCTGGCTGGCCCGCCGTCGCGGCCCGACCGTGGTCGGGGCGGCGCTTGATCCGGTGGCGGACAAGGCTTTGCTGGTCGGTATGTATGTGATGCTGTCCATTGTAGGCTTGCTGCCGGACTGGCTGGCCATTCTCGTTGTGTTCCGCGATATCCTGATCCTTGGTGGCATCGTGGTGCTGACCACAATCGGGCAGGACGTCGCAATCAGCCCGCTTTATATTTCCAAACTGAATACGACCTTACAGATCATTCTTGTCGCTTTTCTGCTGGCAACAGCGGCCTTTGCCCCGCCGGAGGCGAGTCTGGTGTTGGCCACAAATACCGTTCTGGTGGTTCTGGTTGCGCTCAGTACGCTGGCAAGTGGGGCGGCGTATGTCTGGATGGCCTGCCATCCGCGTTGACCGCATGTGTCCGGTGTTGAAAGCAGCTATGCTGCCATAAGCAGACACCGAATGAAGGGGATCGTTGGATCATCCCTGAGGCAACGATCCTGTGGCCGTGTTCTGGCAACCATGGAGCATAGGCTGGATGACAGGTGATTCCGGCGAGGCCACGGCGACGGTGGAGGATATGACTTCACTCCATAGGGTGACAGAGGAGGTTTCTGTGCCGGTCACTCCCCTGCGTGCTGATCCTTCACCGCCCGCCCGGCACGGAGCCACGCGCGTGCAGCGTGTGGCCCTGATCGGCGGTGTGCTGTTTGCTGTATGGCTGACCCTGCATCTGTTTGCTTCGATTCTTCTGCCTTTCGTGATGGCCGGGGGGATCGCCTATTTTCTTGATCCTCTGGCGGGACGGTTGGAACGGCTGGGATTGCCGCGTGGCGTGGCGGCGGGTCTGCTGATCGCGGCCATGATCCTGCTTGGGTTGCTGTTCGCCCTGTTGCTTTATCCGCTGATTGTGGCCCAGCTCGGCATTCTGCTGTCTCGTCTGCCTGCCTATGTCGCGCTGGTGCGCGATATCGCCATCGACTGGCTCGGCAGGGTCCAGGAGAGGCTGGGACCGGGTTTTGTCGATGCGAAACTTCAGGATGTGGTGTCAGTGCAGGCCGGAAGCCTGCTCACTGTATTCGGACGGGCGCTGAGCCGGGTGATCGGCGGTGGTTTCGCGCTGTTCAACGTATTGACCGTTCTGGTGGTGACGCCGGTCGTGGCGTTTTATCTTCTGCGTGACTGGCCCAAGGCCGTGGCGCGTGTGGATTTATGGCTCCCCCGCCGTTATGCGGGGGTGGTGAGGGCGCAGGCGCGGGAGATCAACCGTATCCTGTCAGCATGGCTGCGTGGGCAGGCCCTGTGCTGCCTGATGCTCGGTGTGTTCTATGCGGTGGGACTGTCTTTCGTGGGGCTTGATCTTGGCCTGCTGCTGGGGCTTGCCACCGGAATCCTTTCCTTTATCCCCTATGTCGGGACGGTATTGGGGGGCGCGGGATCCTTTGCGCTTGCCATGGCGCAGTTCCACGACTGGAACCGGGTGGCTCTGGTGGCAGGCGTCTTCCTCGCCGGTCAGATTTTGGAAAATTATGTGATTTACCCCCGTTTTCTGGGTGACAGGGTCGAGTTGCATGCCGTGTGGGTGATTTTCGCCCTGTTCGCGGGTGGGGCGGCGTTCGGCTTTCTGGGTGTCTTGCTTGCGGTTCCCATGGCGGCCGTCATCGGTGTGCTGTCGCGTTTCTGGCTGCGGCGCTATCTGGCCAGTCCCCTCTATCTGGAGCCGCCGGGGACATAATGCGCTCGTTGATCCCGACCAGGGCCATGACGGTGGGGGTTGCACCATGAGTGCCGCCTTGCAGCTCGGCCTCCCCTTTGCTTACGAGCCTGCCTATCGGCCCTGGAATTTTCTGGAGGCTCCCTCCAATCGGGCGGCGCGGGCCTGGCTGGCCCGCACGGCAGAGTGGCCGCAGGCAAGGCTTGGCCTGTTCGGTGATGAGGGTACCGGCAAGACCCATTTGCTTAGTATCTGGGCCGATTTACATGGGGCGGAGCGACGGCCCGGCCCTTCCCTGCGTGGATTGCCCCGGGCACCTTTGGCGCCGGTTGCGATTGACGATGCGGATGCGACCCCGGATGAAGCCGCCTTGCTGCATCTGATCAATGCCGCTGCCGAGGCTGGCGTGCCGATATTGCTGGCGTCCCGACTGCCTCCGGCGCGCTGGCGCGTGACGTTGCCTGATCTTGTCTCTCGCCTGCGGGCCACGTCATCGGTTGGAATTCTGCCCCCCGATGACGCATTGCTCAGGGCACTGCTGGAGCGTCTGCTGACGGAGCGTCAGTTGAGCGTGCCGCCCAGCCTGCAATCCTGGCTGCTGTTGCGGCTGCCGCGCACCGCCTGGGCTGTGCGGGAAGTGGCCGCGAGGCTCGACCGTGCCGCACTGGCGGAGGGAGGCAGGGTGACAAAAATACTGGCGGCGCGCATCCTGAGCGGACTGTGTGAATCGGATGGTGATGAGGCTTGCCGTGACAGTTTCGCGTCAGACGCAGACGAAATCTTATCGAATCCCCCGGCGCTCCTCTAAAACGGCGGCCATGGATGCGCACCCTGATCTTTCCCCCCGCATTGCCACTCAACCAGAGCCGGAGGTGGCATCGATCGTGCCGGACAGTCCCGACCGTTTCATCAACCGGGAGCTGTCATGGCTGGATTTCAACCAGCGTGTGCTGGAGGAAGCCGATAATCCCCTGCATCCCCTGCTGGAGCGCGTGCGCTTTCTGTCCATCAGCGCTTCCAATATCGACGAGTTCTTCTCGGTCCGCGTTGCCGGCCTGATCGGGCAGGCAAAAGCTGGTCTGGCGGAGCTGTCGCCGGATGGACGCTCCCCCTCCCAGCAACTGGCGGAGATTCGTACACGGTCCCGGCAATTGTTCAATGATCAGCAGGCTTGCTGGAACACGCTGCGGAATTTGCTGGGGGAGGCCGGGATCGATGTCCTGAAACTGCCTTCCCATGGCAATGCCGCGGCAGCGATGGCGGAAACCCTGTTCGACGAAGCCGATATGCGGTTTCTGGCCAACTGGTTCATGGAGCGGGTTTTCCCTGTTCTGACGCCGCTTGCGGTTGATCCGGCGCATCCGTTCCCGTTCATTCCGAATATGGGTCTGGTCATGGTCCTGCATCTGGTGCGGGATGCGGACGGCCAGGGCATGCGTGGCCTGATTCCCCTGCCGACCCAGACAGACCGTTTCATTCGGCTGCCGGCGCGCTCTGCTGCGGCTGATGGCAGGGGGGAGGAAAAACCCGATCCCCGTATCCGCTTCCTGATGCTGGAAGACCTGCTGACCTTGTTCCTCGACCGCCTGTTCCCGGGGTTCCATGTGGATGGGCAGGGCATGTTCCGGCTGATCCGCGATACCGATGTGGAGTTTGAAGAAGAGGCCGAGGACCTGGTGCGCTCCTACGAGAGTGCACTGAAACGCCGCCGCCGGGGCGTGGTCATTGACCTGACCCTGAGCGGGGAGACGCCGTTACCGCTGCGAGAAATGGTGATCGATGAACTCGATGTCTCCCCGGACGAGGCATCGGTGCTCGACGGTATTCTGGCGGTGTCCGATGTCCGGCAGTTGATCGTGGATGATCGGACCGATTTGCTGTTCCCGCCTTATACGCCGCGTTTTCCAGAGCGTATCCGCGATTTCGGCGGAGACTGTTTCGCTGCGATCCGGGCCAAGGACATTATCGTCCATCATCCGTTTGAGAGCTTCGACGTGGTGGTTCAGTTTCTGCGGCAGGCTGCCAGCGATCCGGCCACGGTCGCGATCAAGCAGACGTTATACCGCACCAGCCGCGACAGCCCGATCGTCAAGGCGCTGATTGAGGCCGCAGAAGGCGGTAAATCGGTGACCGCGATGGTCGAGCTGCGCGCGCGCTTCGATGAGGAGGCGAATATCCGTCTCGCCCGGACCATGGAGGCGGCCGGTGTGCAGGTCGTGTTCGGATTTGCTGAACTCAAGACCCATGCCAAGCTCAGCCTCGTCGTGCGGCGGGAAGGCAATTCCATGCGCAGCTATGCGCATTTCGGCACCGGGAATTATCATCCGATCACGGCGCGGATTTATACGGATCTCAGCTTCTTCACCAGCGACCCGGCTATGACGCGTGATGCGGCCCGGCTGTTCAACTACATGACCGGTTATGCCCGCCCTGCGAAGATGGAGGCTTTGGCGTTCAGCCCGCTGACCACCCGCGATACGCTGATGGAATTGATTCAGGACGAGATCGACCATGTGCAGGGCGGACGACCCGGTACGATCTGGCTGAAAATGAACAGCCTGGTTGATTCCGTGCTGATCGACAAACTTTACGAGGCCAGCAATGCAGGCGTGAAGATCATGGCGGTGATCCGCGGTATCTGCTGCCTGCGGCCCGGTGTGCCGGGACTGTCCGAGAATATTCGCGTCAAGTCGATTGTGGGACGTTTCCTGGAACACAGCCGCATCTGCGTATTCGGGAACGGCCATGCTGTGCCTAGCCGTCATGCCAAAGTGTTCATCAGCAGTGCCGACTGGATGGCCCGCAATATGGACTGGCGCGTGGAAACGCTGGTGCCGATTTATAACCCGACTGTGCACGCACAGGTGCTGGATCAGATCATGGTCATCAATCTGAAGGACACAGCCCAGTCATGGGAGCTGAAGCCTTCAGGGGCATGGCACCGGGTGCCTGCCAAAACCGTGGCGGGACGTAAACCTGTGTCAGCTCATCATTATTTCATGACCAACCCATCCCTCTCCGGTCGGGGATCAGCGCTTCATGGGCCGATGCTGGGGCCGCTGGTGGCCAGCCGCCGTCCGGACAGGGTCAGCGAGGACTGATCAAAAATTCGCGTTCTGGTTGAAAATAAAACCACGCTTTAGTAAAAACAATTTTATAGAAAATTTTGGCAAATCTGCATGAAAATGCAGGTTTGCCTTTTTTGTTTTTATGATAAGTGGAAAAAGATCTACTTTGTCTGTTTTTGGGTGCGTTAAATACATGAGAACGGGATTGTGATTATCTGTTTTTACGATCCTTTTGGCCCCGCAACTGTACTGCGAATGGGGTTTCATCAGCGTCCATGCATTGCCGGGAGATATTAGTTTTATGAATAATTTCTCCTGGAACGGCTTGGAAATGATGACGCAAGCCGTAGTCAAGGGAAAAACAAAGTTAAAAATTCTGAAAACTGCGTTGGATATTTTGAATATAGAAGGTGTCGATGCAATGACGACATCTCATCTTGCTGCAGTCTGCAATATTAATGAAGGAAATTTATACTATCACTTTCATACAAAGCAAATTCTGGTAACAACGTTATATGACATTTTCCATCATCATATGACGCGACTTGTCTCGACCAGCCCGGATAAAATTGATGCGCGGCCAAACTCGAACACGCTTCATCCGATCGAGCTGTATAGTGACTATTTGAGATCATGGTTCTGGCTGATCTGGCGATTCCGGTTTCTGTTTCGGGATGGCCCTGTCATCCTGAACCAGATTCCGGATCTGGCCCTAAGGCTCAGGACCATGAACCGTGAAGGAGAGCAGGTCGCCATGCATGTTCTGCAGCATATGCGTCAGGTGGGTTATCTGATTATTGAAGACGCTGAGCTGGAGGCGCTGGCTGCCAATGTCTGCATCATCATGTCTTACTGGATGTCCTTTCTGATCATGCACCGCAGCAGCAAGGTACTTCCGCTGAGGGATATGGAGTGGGGCATCTATCAGGTCAGGGCGCTTTATCTTCCTTATGCATCGCCCTCCGTCCACCAGTATCTGAAGAGCCAGATGGAGCTGGTCCATTGAGCCCTGAGCATAGTTCTCAGGATCTATAAGAGCACGATCCCATTTGATTGCGTGCTTGAGCAAGGGCGGTTACAATATTCCCCGCTATGCGATGTGTTCTGACATTTCTGCTGACGGTGTTGATCGCCTGTAGCCTGCCATTGCAGGTGCGGGCGATGGAGGCCGCCCATGTCATGAATGTGTCGATGGCGGATGCTGCTGCGGGTGACGATGACGTTATGGCGACACCGTTGATGATCGGGCAGCATCCTGCACCCTGTCATGGCCATCCTGCCGCATCATCCTGTGATGGTGTGGTATGTTGTATGGGGGCCATGGTGCCGGATGCGCCGGGGCTGGCGGCTTCAGTGCGCGTCCGGCTGGTTCGTTTCGTGGCTTCCATTCCGTATCATGGGTATGGAGCATCCCCTACACCGGAACCTTTTCCACCTCGCTCAGGCCGCTTTATACCCGCTTGAAAGCGGGCTGACCGTTCGGGCGAGGCCTGTCTGATCCGCTGCATCTGGCGGAATAAACCGGCTGGTCTGTGTAAGTGGTTTTGACGTGCCTGCATCATGCGGGCCTGTCTCCTGACAGAGCGACCATAAGATCATGAGGAAAACTGAAAGTTCTGGCCTCATTCGGCCGGATCGTCGGCGCGTGCTGCGTGGCTGCGGCGCTGCGCTGCTGACAGCGGCGGCAGGGGGATGTGCCGGCCCTGAGCCTGCGCCTGCGCCGGAAGCAACTGCCGAGGGTATGCCGGAGCTGCGTGGCAGCTGCTTTGCCCTGAACGTAGCGCGCTATTCCGTTCGCCGTGGCGGAAGACGTGCGTCGGCGACATTGGTGAATGCTTCTCTGCCGGGGCCGGTGCTGCGCATGCGGGAGGGGGATGAGGTTGCCATCGCCGTCACCAATACGCTGGATGAGCCGACCTCCATTCACTGGCATGGTCTGCGAGTCCCTGCCTCCATGGATGGTGTGCCTGGGCTGAGCTTCAGGGGGATTCCGGCGGGAGAGACGTTTACGTATCGCTTTCCGCTGAAGCAGTCCGGCACGTACTGGTACCATGGTCATTCCGGCTTTCAGGAGGCGACCGGCCTGTATGGCGCGTTGGTGATCGCGCCGCATGACGAGGCGCCGGATTATGACCGCGACTATGTCATCATGTTGAATGACTGGTCTGATCTGGCCCCTGAGACCATTGTCAGCACGCTGAAATTCCAGAGCGATGCCTATAATTTCCGTCAGCGCACGCTGGGCACCTTTATCGCCGATGCACGCCAGAATGGCTTGCATCAGGCTGTATCGGATCGGCTCGCCTGGGGAAAGATGCGGATGGGGCCGACGGATATTTCGGATGTCAGCGGCAATGCCTATGCGTATCTGCTCAATGGCCGGGGTGTGGATGACCATTGGCACGGGCTGTTCAGGCCGGGTGAACGGGTGCGTCTGCGCTTCATCAATGCTGCCTCAATGACCAATTTCGACATCCGGATTCCGGGCCTGGTCATGACCGTGGTGGAGGCGGACGGCAACGCGGTACGTCCGGTTATGGTCGATGAGTTCCGCATCGGCGTGGCCGAGACCTATGATGTGCTGATCCAGCCCGGTAACGCGGCCTACACGATTTTCGCGCAGAGTCAGGACCGGACAGGCTATGCGCGTGGCACCCTCGCACCGCATCCCGATATGGACGGGTTGGTGCCGCCAATGGATCCCCGCCCGCTGCGCACCATGAAGGATATGGGCATGGGCGACATGGACATGAACACTATGGACATGGGGGATATGGGCGCAGGCATGGAGCACCATGGCATGGCGGCCCATGGTACGGAGAATAATTCCGGCACGGACGGTATGGCTCATCCGCCGCCAGAGGCCGTGTCCTCTCCCGCATCTTCTGCTCCGGCCCATCATCATGCGCACAGCATGGAGGGGATGGAAGAGATGGACGGCATGGATATGCCGGATATGCCCATGCATCACATGCCGATGCATCATGGGGATTCCGTCCATCATGGCACCCTGCATGGAGACCATGCCGCGCCGGTCAGCGTACCCGGGAATACCGCACCCTCTCTTCCGGCTCCCTTGACACAGACCGGGCCGCATCCTGTGCCCGTAACGGTATACCGGACACCCCAGGTCGGAGAACTGGGGGTTGGCAGTCTTGCCCCTATGCCGGTACCGCGACTCCATGAGGCAGGCAGCGGGCTGGACGATAACGGACGCCGCGTCCTGCGCTACACCGATCTGAGAGCCGCGCGACCGGCCCCTCCGGGACGGGAGCCGGATCGGGAGATCCAGTTGCATCTGACTGGCAATATGGAGCGCTATATCTGGGGCTTTAACGGCCAGAAATTTTCTCACGCGCCTTCGATTCGTCTGCGGCTGGGGGAGCGTGTCCGCTTCATCCTGATCAACGATACGATGATGGAGCATCCGATCCACCTCCATGGTCTATGGAGCGAACTGGAGAACGGAACCGGCGCGGATCGTCCCTTCAAACACACCATTCTGGTCAAGCCGGGTGAGAGGCTGACCACCTGTGTTGATGCCGATACGCCGGGCCTGTGGGCGTTTCATTGCCATCTGCTCTATCACATGGAACTGGGCATGTTCCGCACCGTGGTGGTGTCATGAACTGCCTGAGGCGTATCCCTCATGCGGTGCTGTTGCTGTCGCTGATTCTGCTGACAGGTGGAACGGCCTTGGGGGCGGGGATGGAAATGCAGGCCACAGGTAGAGACGGCCCCGTCTACCTGCCGGGCGGGCCGATGCCGGCGATGGATGATCAGGTTTATCTCCATGCCCTGCTGGAGCAGGCTGAACATCGTATGGCCGGTACGAATCAGGTTTTTACCTATGAGGGAGAGGCATGGCTCGGTACGGATGAGAACAAGCTCTGGCTGAAATCGGAAGGCACGGTCGGCCAAGGGGGCGGTTTTCAGGATGCGCGGCATGAGGTGCTGTATGATCGCCCGTTCTCGACCTATTTCGACTGGCAGGCCGGATGGCGGATCGACCTTGATAATGGACCGACGCGCCAATGGGCGGCTTTCGGGGTGCAGGGACTGACCCTGTATTTCTTCGATCTGGAGGCTACCGCCTATCTGGGGACAGATGGCCGAGTCGCGGCGCGGGTGGAGGCGTCCTACGATCTTCTGCTCACCAACCGGCTGATCCTCCAGCCGCGTCTGGAGACGAACTGGTATGGTCAATCCGACCCCGCACGGGGGCTGGGGGCCGGGGTGTCGAATCTGGAGGCTGGGGTCAGGCTCCGATACGAATTTGCCCGGACCTTCGCCCCATATCTGGGGATGGTGTATCAGGGGGCCTTCGGGCGCACCGGAACATTCCAGCAGCAGGGACAGGCTGCGGACAGCATGCGGTTCCTGTTTGGTCTGCGTCTCTGGTTCTGATCGTAAGGGGGCTGATCTGAATGGCCCCCCTGTATTTCCCCTGATCGTGTTCAATAAGCATAGGCGGGGGCCATCTGCATCCTCGGCTGGGGCGGGAAGGTATTACCGCGGGCAATCATGCATTGCCCGTAATTCATGTCGTAATTCTGCTGTAGCGAGGTTGAGGATTGCCGCGCATTCGAACTGCCGAGCAGCCCCCCTCCTGCAAGGCCTGCTCCTGCGCCGATCGCAGCCCCCATACCGGCATTGCCTGCGGCCACTCCAATCAATGCACCGGTCGCTGCTCCCAGGGCCGTGCCAATGGCGGCCGTGCCGACGGCGCTGTTGGCGGCGCCTTTTTGTGGGGAGACAAAGCCGTTCCGCTGAGAGGCGTAATAGCGGCATGTCATATCGTCATTCTGGAACTGCTCCAGCGTTTTCCCTTTGCCGGGGAGGGCGGCAATACTTGGTCCTTCCGGCGGAGAGACGGTACAGGCGCATAGCGCAGTGACAGCGAGCAGGGCCAGGGATAGCAAGAGCGGCTGGCGGGACATTCTATCCTCTCCTCATTTTGGCGAAGCCGTGGCTTCCGTTCCATTTTAACGCATATGCGCCCTATTACGGCATCCTGATGGCAGAAAAACAGAGACCGCTCCGGTTCGGCAGATATAGGGAGCGGCGCGATATTGTCTTCGACGGTGATCAATGGCCTGCTACGCAGCGCGCCGGAGCGGTGTCTTCCGGCGAGGGACAACCAGACAGGACAGAGTCAATGAAAGAACTGTTCCCAGGCGCCGTCTATGCCCCTGCAGGGGAGGGGGACCAGACCGGGCCAAAGCCACTTACGCTCACGAAAAAGATCGACATTGCCGCTCCGGCGGACGCGGTGTGGGCCATCATCTCGGAATTCGGAGATATCACCTGGCTCCCGCTGGTGAAGTCCAGCAGTGCCGACCGGGGTAATACTCCCGGTTCGATCCGGGTGCTGGATCTCGGCGGCCCCAGGATCACGGAAGAGTTGACGGACTATGATTCGGCTGCCCGCAGCTACAGCTACAAATTCACACCGGATGCGGAAAATACGCAGATCGTGCCTGCGGGTGACTACCGTTCGACCATCACGGTTGAGGCGGTCGGGGCTGGGGCGCGAATCGTATGGCAGGGATTTTTCACCCGTCTGTCGCCGCTCGACACGCCGCCCGCTGGACAAGGAGACGAGGATGCGATCACAGCCGTGACCGGGGTGTATGATGCGGGCCTCACTGCACTGAAGCAGAAGGCAGAAGGTTGATATTTTGACAGTCAGCTTATCAAAAAGGGGGCCGGAAGGCCCCCCTTTTTTCATGCTGAGTTTATCAGATCGGGCGCTGATCAGTGCTCGTCGTCGTTGCCGTCGGTCTCGACTTCCACCTCGATGGTGTCATCGTCGCCGTCTTCGAGATCGGAGGTATCCTCCAGCACATCCTCATCAGTGTCGTCGGCATCGACGGCATCTGTATCGGCATCGTCAACAACCCCGATCTTCTTGGGTTTGTCATCCAGCAGCACACCCGGCACGCGGCGGGGGCGGGGCTGGTCCAGCGGCTGTTCCGCGCCGCATTTCGGGCAGATGGCGGGGGATTTCAGCAGATCGTAGAAACGGGTTCCGCATGAAACGCAGACCCGCTTGGTGCCAAGTTCGGGTTTTACCATGGGAAATGCGGCCTCGTGATCGTGGGGAGGGATAAAAATTCGGCTGACGCGCAGGACAGGGCGCGCCCCATGCCACCGCTTCGCCCTTCTGTCAAACCGTTCTGTCATGCTATCGCGCATGGATGAGCGAAAATCACAGCGAAGGGGCCTCTCGCCCCGTCATCAGCCGCCGTCCTGCCGCCGGGTTGCGGGCTGATCATCCGGTCCATGTTCCCGGGGATAAATCCATCAGCCATCGTGCATTGATGATCGGTGCGCTGGCGGTCGGAGAGACGCGTATATCCGGCCTGCTGGAGGGGGAGGATGTGCTGCGCACCGCCGCCGCTATGCGGGCGTTGGGGGCCGAGGTGGTGCGGGATGCGCCCGGTTCGTGGCGCGTCGCCGGTCGCGGCATTGGCGGCCTGACGGAGCCTGCGGATGTACTGGACATGGGCAATTCGGGCACGGCGGCGCGATTGCTGACAGGTGTGCTGGCCAGCCATGATCTGTTTGCGGTGATGACGGGCGATGCCAGCCTGCGCAAACGCCCCATGCGCCGGGTGACTGATCCGCTTGCGGCTTGCGGCGCCGGTTTTCACACCCGCTCCGGCGGCAGGTTGCCGATGGCGGTGCATGGCACGGGGGAGGCTCTGCCACTGCATTATCGCCTGCCGGTCGCCTCTGCCCAGGTGAAATCGGCGATTCTGCTGGCCGGTCTGAATGCACGCGGGGAGACAGTGGTGGAAGAACCGCACGCCACCCGTGATCACAGCGAAAATATGCTGCGCCATTTCGGGGCGAATGTGCAGGTGGAGCCGACCGGGGATGGTGCAGGCCGCATCGTTCGCTTGCAGGGGCAACCGGAATTGCGGGCTGCCGATATCGTGGTGCCTGCCGATCCATCCTCGGCGGCTTTTCCGCTGGTGGCGGCCTTGCTGGTGCCGGGGTCGGAAATCACTCTGGCCGGGGTAGGCCTCAATCCGCTGCGCACCGGGCTGTTCGATACGCTGGTGGAGATGGGTGCTGCGCTGACCATCGCCAATCGCCGGATCGAGGGGGGGGAGCCGGTCGGCGACATCACCGTCCGGGCGTCCGCCCTGCATGGTGTGGCGGTGCCGCCGGAGCGTGCGCCGAGCATGATCGACGAATTCCCCATTCTCTCGGTTGCGGCGGCGGTGGCCTCCGGCACCACGCGCATGCGCGGTCTGGCAGAGTTGCGGGTCAAGGAGAGTGACCGGCTGGCGGCAACGGCGGCGCTGCTGTCGGTGAATGGTGTGCAGGTTGAGATTGAGGGCGATGATCTGATCGTCATCGGCTGCGGTGGTCCGCCGCCGGGGGGCGGGCTTGTCACCACGCATATGGATCATCGGCTGGCCATGTCGGCGCTGGTGCTGGGCCTGACCACGCAGGCGCCGGTGACGGCGGATGACGCAGCCTTCATCGACACGTCTTTCCCCGGTTTCGCCATGCTGATGACCGGGCTGGGGGCGGATTTCTCATGCGCCTGATCATCGCGGTCGATGGACCGGCCGCGGCAGGCAAGGGCACGCTGGCGCGCCGGCTGGCATCGGCTTTCGGGCTGCCGCATCTGGATACAGGTCTGCTCTATCGTGCCGTGGGGCGGCTGGTGCTGGATGCGGGCGGTGATCCGGGCAGCCCTGCCGATGCGGCGCGGGCAGTATCGGTTCTGGTGCCGGAGACAGTGCAGCGCGGCGATCTGAGGGTGCCGGAGGTAGACCGTGCGGCCAGTCTGGTTGCTGCCGATCCGGCTGTACGGGCCGCGCTGCTGGATTTCCAGCGTGATTTCGCGGCACGGGAAGGGGCGGTGCTGGACGGGCGCGATATCGGCACGGTCGTGTGCCCGGATGCGCCGGTCAAGCTGTTCGTCACCGCCAGCGCCGAAGCGCGCCTGCAACGTCGCCTGCTGGAGTTGCGCAACCGGGGCGTAGCGGTGGAAGAACAGGCGCTGCGGGCCGAGATGCAGGCCAGGGACGAACGGGATGCGGCCCGGGACGTCGCACCCTTGCGTCCGGCAGAGGATGCGGAGGTGCTCGACACCACCCATCTGGACGCCGATGAGGCGTTTCAACGGGCGGAGCAGATCGTCCGTCGGAAATGGCCGCGATAAAACCGGCTGTCTCCCCTGCACGGCAGGCGGGGCAGCGGAGGCGGAATTTCCTTGACTTACGGGCATCAGTGGGCGTTTTTGCCGGCTGATTTCCGCCATGGCCCGACCTGTCCCGCCGCGGAAACCGGGACGCGCGATGATCGCGTGGTGCAAGGTCCGGCAAGCCGTGATCCCCGGCGCGTAACCCGCGCCCGGTGGTGTAGCGCCTTCCTTGATAGCCTCCGGGCTGTCAGTTCAAGGACATAGTTTTCCCACATGGCATCTTCCGCCACTGCTATCCAACAACAGGGTGACGAGGATTTCGCCGCCCTGCTCGACGAGACCCTGGGCCGTGACAGCGGCTTTGATGGCTCCGTCGTCAGCGGCCGCGTGCTGCGCATCGACCCCGAATTCGTGATCGTCGATGTGGGCCTGAAGTCTGAAGGCCGCGTCGCTCTGAAAGAATTCGGCCCTCCGGGTCAGAAGCCCGATGTGAAGCCCGGCGATGTCGTCGAGTTGTATGTCGAGCGTTACGAGGACCGTGACGGTTCCATCGTCCTGTCGCGCGAGAAGGCTCGCCGCGAGGAAGCATGGACCACTCTGGAAAAGGCTTTTGAAAGCGCCCAGCGCGTTCAGGGCACGATCTATGGTCGCGTGAAGGGTGGCTTCACCGTTGATCTCGGCGGCGCGGTCGCGTTCCTGCCGGGCAGCCAGGTCGATATCCGCCCTGTGCGCGATGTCGGTCCGCTGATGGGCACGCCGCAGCCTTTCCAGATTCTGAAGATGGACCGCGCGCGCGGTAACATCGTGGTCAGCCGCCGTGCGGTGCTGGAAGAGACTCGGGCCGAACAGCGCAGCGAGTTGATCCAGGGCCTGAAGGAAGGCATGATTCTGGATGGCGTGGTGAAGAACATCACCGATTACGGCGCGTTCGTGGATCTGGGCGGCGTTGATGGCCTGCTGCATGTCACGGACATCGCCTGGAAGCGCATCAATCACCCCAGCGAGGCCCTGCAGATCGGCCAGACCGTGAAGGTGCAGGTGATCCGCTTCAATTCCGACACGCAGCGTATCAGCCTGGGCATGAAGCAGCTCGAGGCCGATCCGTGGGAAGGTGTGGCGGCGAAGTATCCGCCGGGCGCGAAATACAGCGGCCGCGTGACCAATATCACCGATTACGGCGCATTTGTGGAACTGGAACCGGGCGTCGAAGGCCTGGTGCATGTCAGCGAAATGTCCTGGACGAAGAAGAACGTCCATCCGGGCAAGATCGTCGCGACATCTCAGGAAGTCGACGTGGTCGTGCTGGATGTGGACAGCTCCAAGCGCCGTATCTCCCTGGGTCTGAAACAGGTGCAGGGCAACCCGTGGGAGCAGTTCCTGGAAGAGCACCCGGTCGGGTCCGAGTTGGAAGGCGAGATCCGGAACATCACCGAATTCGGTCTGTTCATCGGCATCACCGCAGATATCGACGGCATGGTCCACATGTCCGACATCTCCTGGGACGATCAGAGCGAAACCGCTATGGCCGCCTACGAGAAGGGTCAGGTTGTGCGTGCCCGCGTGCTGGATGTGGATGTGGAGAAAGAGCGTATCTCCCTCGGCATCAAGCAGATGCATGAAGATCCCGCTGCCGGTCAGCTGGATGCGGTCCATCGCGGTGATGTCGTCACCTGCGTGGTGACGGCTGTGCAGGCCAACGGCATCGAAGTGAAGGTGGGTGACGTTCTGTCCGGCTTCATCCGTCGTGCGGAACTGTCCCGTGACAAGGCCGACCAGCGCCCTGACCGTTTCGCGGTTGGTGAAAAGGTGGATGCGAAGGTGACCGCGGTTGACCGCGCCGCCCGCAAGCTGCAGCTCACCATCAAGGGCAAGGAAGTCGAGGAAGACAAGGCGGCGATCGCCGAGTTCGGCTCCTCCGACAGCGGTGCGTCCCTGGGCGATATTCTGGGTGCCGCGATCCGTCGCCGGAACCTTCAGACCGACGCCTGATTGGCTTCGGCCATGATGGATACATCGTCCTGACCTTTACAGGTCAGGACGCAACTTGAAAGCCGGGGGTTACACCTCCGGCTTTTTTGTTATCTGAAAACGACTGTACTCCCCTTTTGCTGGCGCGATGATTTCGCCATTTTGGCGGTTATGACATCTGACCTTGCTTCCCGCCCGCCTGCGGCCCCCGATCAGGACTGGCTGATAGACCGCCATCATCTGAAGCGGCGTTTGCTGCTATGGAGGCTCGTGACGATTGGCCTGCTGGTGCTGGGGGGTCTGGCGCTGGTGAGAGCATTCCATGAGGTAGGATCGGGGCCGCATATCACCAGGATCAGGATCAGCGGTATAATCACCTATGACCGTCCCTTGCTGGAGGCGATCAGCCATGCGGCAGATGATTCTTCGGTAAAGGCGGTGATGCTGGAGATCAACAGTCCCGGTGGCACCGTCGCGGGGGGTGAGGCCCTGCACGATGCGCTGGCGCGGCTGGCAGCGCGCAAGCCGCTGGTGACGACCATGGAGAGTGTTGCGGCCTCCGCCGGTTATATGATCGCGGCGCCATCGGCACGGATTTTCGCGCGTCAGGCAACGTTGACGGGTTCCATCGGTGTGCTGATGCAATCAGCCGAACTGTCCGGCCTGCTTGGAAAACTGGGGGTCGGGTCCAACACCATCGTCTCCGGCCCGATGAAAGATCAGCCTAGCCTGACCGCGCCGCTCTCCCCGGAAGGGAGGCAGATGCTTCAGGGGATCGTCAACGATATGTACGACCAGTTCGTGACCATGGTTGCTCAGGGGCGGCATATGACGCCGGAGCATGTGCGCGCATTGGCGGATGGCCGACCTTACACCGGACGGCAGGCGCTGGCGCTTGGGCTGGTCGATCAGATTGGCGGTGAGCATGACGCGCGGGTCTGGCTGGCGAAAGAACGCCATGTTCCGGAAGACCTGCCGGTCAGGCCGCTCCATGAGCAGGCCGATCTGTATAAGCACTGGTTTGGCGGATGGCTGGGCAGTCTGGAAAATTTTGTAGAAAGTAAGTTATCTCAAGGTGTTAGCATTGACGGAGCCTGGGCGCTCTGGCAGCCTCGGCTTTAATGCGGTGATCGGTCCGGACCTGCTGGCGGGATTCGGTATCTCCAACCGGGCAGGGGAAAGCTGACATGACCAAATCGGAATTGATCGCGAGTCTGAAGGCCGATAATCCGCATCTGACGGAGCGCGATGTGGAAACCATTGTCTCCACGATTTTTGATGAGATTTCCAATGCTCTTGCCCGTGGTGCAAGGGTGGAGCTGCGTGGTTTCGGCGCTTTTACGATCAAACGACGGGATGCCCGGGTGGGGCGCAACCCGCGCACCGGAGAAACCGTTTCCGTCGATGAAAAAGTTGTCCCTTTCTTCAAGGCCGGAAAAGAACTGCGGGAGCGGGTCAATAACGGTACCCGCAAGAATGGCGGGTCTGCCGACGCCGTTTCCGGAGGCTGAGAGCATCCTGCTTCTGACTTTCGCGAGAGTCATCGCGTGACGGGAAAAAACTGATGCGTCTGTTGATTGCCTTGCCGTTTCTGATCCTGCTGGTGCTGTTCACGCTCTCGAACACCACCACGGTTCATATCGGGCTGTGGCCGACCGATTACGGGGCTGATCTGCCGTTTTCCATTGCCGTGCTCAGTGCGATGGCGATCGCTTTTATTGCCGGTGGCTTGCTGACCTGGTTCTCTGCACTGGGACAGAGTCGCCGTGCCCGTCGGGCGGAAGCTCAGGTCAAGGCGCTGGAGGATCAGCTTGAAACCCTGCGCGAGACCCTGCGCCGTCAGGAGGCCGTTCTCTCCACCCCTGTCACAGCCAGCGCCCCTTTGCCTACTATTCAGTAACCTGTCCTGTCCTGTGATACGGGCAGCCCATTTTATTTCATAAAGACAGTCACGTCATGTCGCCTGATCGTATCGCGTCCGCTGGCTCCCTTCCCTTGCGGCGTGTCATTGTTTCCCTCGATACGCCGGACCCCGCCACCGCACGCGCATGGAATCAGGCTTTCACCCCGTATAGCGGGATGAGCAAGCTGGGGTTGGAATATTACCTGGCCAATGGTCCACAGGGCATGACGGGGTTTGAGGGGCCGATTTTTCTGGATCTGAAGCTGCATGATATTCCCAACACGGTCGCGGCCGGGGTGCGTTCGGTCCTGCCGCTGAAGCCCGCTTTGCTGACCGTGCATGCGGGTGGAGGCTCGGCAATGGTTGCCGCGGCGCGGAATGCGACAGGCGATGCGGCGGACCGGACCAGGATTCTGGCTGTTACCATTCTGACCAGTCTGGATGCGGAGGCTATTTCTGCGATCGGTTTTGCGGAAGACCCGGCGCAGCAGGTTCTCAGACTGGCAAAGCTGGCTGTAGCGGCGGGGGCTGACGGGCTGGTATGCAGCGCGCATGAAGCCGCCCTGCTAAGGGCGGAACTGGGGCCAGAGCCTCTACTGGTCGTACCCGGTATCCGCCCGGTGTGGAGCGAAGCGGGTGATCAGTCCCGCACCATGACTCCGCGTGCCGCCATTGAGGCCGGGGCGGATTATATCGTGGTCGGGCGTCCCATTACGCAGGCGGCCGATCCGGCGGCGGCTGCCTCTTCCATTGCGGCAGATATTGCGGGGCTTTGAAGGATCATGGTTGCTCAGGTCAAAATCTGCGGATTGAACAGCGCAGCGTCGGTTGCGGCTTCCATCGCGGGGGGCGCGGACTATCTTGGATTCGTGTTCTTTCCGCCCTCTCCACGGGCTGTGACGGCGCAGGAGGCGGCTTCCCTCGCGGCCCCCATTGCCCAGCCGCTGCGGAAAGTGGGGTTGTTCGTTAATCCGCGTGATGGAGAGATTGAGGCCGTCCTGCGTGAGCTGCCACTGGATATCATCCAGCTTCATGATGTCCCTGTGGCGCGTGCCCTCCAGTTGCGAGAACAGCTTGCTTTACCCGTCTGGCGGTCTGTGGGAATTGCGGCAGCGGATGATCTGCCACGCGATTCCGGGGGTGTGGATGCCCTGCTGCTGGATGCTAAGCCGAGGCCCGACGCTGCTCTGCCGGGTGGAAACGGACAGGCTTTCGACTGGTCGATCCTTGCGGATTTTGCGCCATCCTTCGCGTGGATACTCGCGGGTGGGTTGACCCCGGATACGGTCGCTGAGGCGGTGCGCCGCACAGGTGCGCCTATTGTCGACGTTTCATCAGGAGTGGAACAGTCACGTGGACGCAAGGATCCGGCGCTGATCCGCTCCTTCCTCTCGGCAGTGCGTAACGCCTGAGCCGGCAACCCGCGCAGGGGTCGGCCATTGAACGGACGGATCAGATGGGTACGACACCAGGAACGGAACTTCCCAATGCCGCTGGCGAGCATGTGGTGGAGGTTTCCCGCACCGGATATGAGCTTCTTTCCGATCCGTTGCTGAACAAGGGAATGGCGTTTTCCGAGGAGGAGCGCACTGCCTTCCATCTGCATGGCCTGCTGCCGCCGCATGTCGGTAATCTGGATGAACAGGTCAACCGCCGTCTGACAGCCTTCAGGGAGCTTAAATCCCCGATCAACCGCTATATTTTTCTGCGTGATTTGCAGGATACCAACGAAACGCTGTTTTACGCGCTGTTGTCACGTAACCTCGAAGAAATGATGCCGGTCGTCTATACGCCGACCGTCGGGCTGGGATGTCAGAATTTCTCCCGCCTGTTCCGCAAGCCACGCGGACTGTTTCTGTCACCGCCGCATCAGGATCAGATCGACGAGATTCTGTCCCATCCGCGTTTCGATCATGTACAGGTGATTGTGGTCAGTGATGGCGAGCGTATTCTCGGGCTTGGCGATCAAGGCGCGGGAGGCATGGGTATCCCGATCGGGAAGCTGGCGCTCTACACTGCCTGCGGGGGGATTCCGCCCTGGGCGACGCTGCCGATCCTGCTGGATACCGGTACGGATAACAAGGAACGTCATGACGATCCGCTGTATATCGGCTGGCGGCATGAGCGTATCCGGGGCGAGGCGTATGATTCGTTCATTGATACTTTCGTGGGCGCAGTGCAGCGGCGCTGGCCGCATGTTCTGCTGCAATGGGAGGATTTCGCCCGTCCCAATGCAGGGCGGCTGCTGACGAAATATCGTGACCAGCTTTGCACCTTCAACGACGACATTCAGGGTACGGCCTCCGTGACGGTCGGCACCTTGATGGCGGCGGCCTCTGTGGCCGGTGTACCGATGAAAGACCAGCGTATCGTCGTGGTCGGTGCCGGCTCCGCAGGTGTCGGTATTGCGCGGATGCTGCGTCAGGCGATGATCGAGGAAGGGGTGCCGGAGCACGAAGCCCATCGCCGCTTCTTCCTGGTGGATCGCGACGGCTTGCTGCGGGAAGGTGATAATGACCTGGCCGCTTTCCAGCAGGAATTCGCCGTTTCCGCCGATGTGCTGAGCCATTGGGATGATCGGGAAAAACCGGGGCTGGAAGCGGTAATCCGCAACGCGCATCCGACCACATTGATCGGTGTGTCCGGCCAGCCCGGCCTGTTTACCGAGGCCGCGATTCGGGAAATGGCGCAGCATGTTGCCCGCCCGGTGATTTTCCCCCTCTCCAATCCGACGGCCAATGCGGAGGCGACACCAGCCGATCTGTTGGCCTGGACGGATGGGCAGGCGATTATCGGCACGGGGAGCCCGTTCGATCCGGTGCAGCTCAATGGTCGCACCATTATGATCGACCAGACCAATAACTCCTATATTTTCCCCGGCGTCGGGCTTGGTGCCATTGCCTCTCGCGCCGAGCATGTGACGGATGCCATGTTCCTTGCGGCAGCCCGGGCATTGGCGGAGATGTCTCCGGCCCGCACCGATCCGGTTCTGCCCTTATTGCCGCATCTGGCCAAAATGCGCGACGTGTCCCGGCATGTGGCCGTCGCGGTCGGGCTGTGCGCCATGCGGGATGGTCAGGCCGAGCCATGCGATGAAGAAACCCTGCGTGACAGAGTGGATGACCTGATGTGGGAGCCGCGATATCCCACCTATCGCCGGGTTGAGCCGAAGCGTTGAAATGGATCATAAAACGGCCATAAAGCGTCTTCAGGAGCGATCTCCTGATTTGCGTGAGCGCCGTTCTGCTTTAAGAGCAGCAGATTACTCCGTGTTGTATGACAATATGGCGCGGCTCTGAAATGCATCCCAGCCGGCGAGTATAGCCATCGTGTCCATAGCCAGTTCCCTTCCGAACTCCTATCGCTCCGGTCCGGACGATCATGGGCGGTTCGGTCCGTTTGGCGGCCGCTTTGTGGCGGAAACGCTGATGCCTCTGATCCTTGAGGTGGAAAAGGCATGGCGGGCGGCGCGGAATGATGCGGCGTTCAACGCGGAACTCGATCTGCTGCTGAAAAATTACGTGGGCCGTCCCAGCCCGCTCTGGTTCGCGAAACGCCTGACGGAGGAGTTGGGCGGTGCGCAGGTATGGCTGAAGCGGGAAGAGCTGAACCATACCGGCAGCCACAAGGTGAATAACTGCCTTGGCCAGATCCTGATCGCCCGTCGTATGGGCAAGACCCGTATCATCGCCGAGACAGGGGCCGGCCAGCATGGGGTGGCGACGGCGACGGTCTGTGCGCTGTTCGGCCTGCCCTGCACCATCTATATGGGCGCGGTCGATGTTGAACGGCAGAAGCCCAACGTGTTCCGCATGCGTCTGCTGGGGGCGGAGGTCAAGGCGGTAACCTCCGGTGCCGCGACGCTCAAGGATGCAATGAACGAGGCTTTGCGCGACTGGGTCGCCAATGTGTCGGATACGTATTACCTGATCGGCACGGTCGCCGGGCCGCATCCGTATCCGGCGATGGTGCGTGATTTCCAGAACATCATCGGTGAGGAAACCCGCGCCCAGATGCTGGCGGAGACCGGACGCCTGCCGGATGTGGCGACGGCCTGTATCGGCGGCGGCTCCAACGCGATGGGCTTGTTTCATCCGTTCCTGGACGATCCATCCGTGCGGCTGATCGGGGTCGAGGCCGGAGGACACGGCGTTGAAACCGGTGAACATGCCGCCAGCCTGACAGGTGGTCGCCCCGGCGTGCTGCACGGGAACCGAACCTATCTGTTACAGGATGCGGAAGGGCAAATTCTGGAAGGCCATTCGATTTCCGCGGGCCTCGATTATCCGGGCATCGGGCCGGAGCATGCATGGCTGCACGAAACCGGCCGTGTCGAATATGTCTCCGCAACCGATCAGGAGGCGCTGGGTGCGTTCCAGCTTCTGACCCGCACGGAAGGCATTATTCCTGCGCTGGAACCGAGTCATGCTTTGGCGTATGTCCGCAAGCTCGCCCCGACTCTGGGGAAGGACAAAACCATTGTGGTCAATCTGTCGGGCCGGGGGGATAAGGATATCTTCACCGTTGCCGAGCATCTGGGGGTCAAGCTGTGAGCCGTATCCAGACGCGTTTCGCGGCGCTGAAGCGTGACGGACGCGGTGCACTGATCCCGTTTATCGAGGCGGGTGACCCTGATGCTGAAACCAGCCAAACATTGTTGCGTGGCCTGCCAGCGGCGGGCGCCGATCTGATCGAGATCGGTGTGCCGTTCACCGACCCGATGGCGGATGGTCCGACCATCCAGCGCGCCGGACGGCGTGCGCTGGAGGCCGGTGCCACGCTCGCCAAAACTCTGGCGATGGTCGAGACCTTTCGGCAGCAGGATCAGGATACGCCGATCATTCTGATGGGGTATCTTAACCCGATTGAAACTTACGGCCATGAGCGGTTCTGCGTCGATGCCGCCGCGGTCGGGGTGGATGGGCTGATCATCGTCGATCTGCCGACCGAGGAAGCTGATCTGGTGCTGCCTTTCGCCACTGCGAACGGGCTGGATGTGATCAGGCTGGTTGCGCCGACCACGGATGATGCACGTCTGCCGCATGTGCTGAACGGCTCGTCCGGTTTCGTCTATTACGTCAGCATCACCGGCATCACCGGCACTGTCACCGCGAGTGCGGAGCAGCTGGCGCAGAATATGCCGCGTTTGCGGCGCGTGACAGACCTGCCGGTTGCGATCGGTTTTGGTATCCGCAATCCGGCGCAGGCCGCGGAGGCCGTGCGGCAGGGAGATGCCGCCATCGTTGCCTCCGCGCTGATCGATACGCTGGCTGCAACATTGGATGATGGGCGCGCCACTGATCGCACCGTGCCTGCGGTGCTGGATCAGGTCCGCCAACTGGCCGAGGCTGTGCGCAGCGCCCGCCTCTCCCCCCGAGGAGCCTGACATGAGCTGGTTGACCGAATATGTGCGTCCGAAAATCCGCACCCTGCTGGGGCGCAGGGATGTGCCGGACAATCTCTGGGTACAGTGCCCTGCCTGTCAGCAGATGATCTTTGCCAGAGATCTGGAAAAGAATCAGCGCGTCTGCACCCATTGCGACCATCACATGCGCGGTACCGCGCTGGAGCGTCTGAAATGGACGCTGGATGAGGGTTATACACGGATCGAACTGCCGAAAGCGCCGCAGGATCCTCTGCGTTTCCGTGATTCCAAACGCTATACGGATCGTTTGCGTGATGCGCGGGAAAAGACGCATCTCGATGACGCCATCGTTGTGGCCCATGGCACGATTGAGGGTCAGAAAGCAGTCGTCGCGGCCATGGCGTTCGAGTTCATGGGTGGCTCCATGGGTGCGGCCGTCGGCGAGGGCATTGTGGCAGCCGCTCAGCTGGCGGTGTTGCAGAAAGCGCCGTTCATTATTTTCACCGCGTCAGGCGGCGCCCGTATGCAGGAAGCGGCAATCAGCCTGATGCAGATGCCCCGCACCACCATTGCCACGCGCATGGTGAAGGAAGCCGGGCTGCCGTTCATTGTCGTACTGACCGATCCCACCACCGGCGGTGTGACCGCCAGCTTTGCCATGCTCGGTGACATCCAGATTGCCGAGCCGAAAGCCTTGATCGGCTTCGCAGGTGCGCGCGTGATTGAGGATACGACCCGTGAAAAACTGCCGGAAGGCTTCCAGCGTGCTGAATTCCTGCTGGAACACGGGATCGTCGATATGGTGGTGCGCCGGGCGGATATGCGCGCGACCCTGTCGCGTGTGATCGCCTTGCTGACGGAGGGGGTGACCCTGCCAAAGGTGGAAAGCGCAGCCTCCCTCACAGAGGCGAAGCAGCCTGCCCGCACGGCGGATGCCTGATCAGGCCGTCTGTCGCCAGCAATTCATTCCATTGAGGCCGAAGGCATGAGCAAAGGTCGCACCGAAGCGGTGATCGAGCGGCTGCACGGTTTGCACCCGAAGATGATCGACCTGTCGCTGGGTCGGCTTGAAGCCCTGCTGGAGAAGCTGGGTCATCCGGAGCGGTCGCTGCCGCCGGTCGTGCATGTCGCCGGGACCAATGGCAAAGGCAGCACCTGCGCTTTCCTCCGTGCACTGGCCGAGGCGGCGGGGCAGCGTGTGCATGTCTATATTTCTCCCCATCTCGTCCAGTTCAACGAGCGTATCCGTCTGGCCGGAGAACTTGTTTCCGAGCCGGTTCTGGTCGAGGCTCTGGAGGAGGTGGAGCGCGTCAATGCCGGGGCTCCAATCACCGTTTTCGAGGTCATCACGGCGGTCGCTCTGCTGTTGTTCAGCCGCGTTCCGGCGGATCTGTGTGTGGTGGAGGTCGGGCTTGGCGGCCGCTTCGATGCCACCAATGTCGTGACGCCGGTGGTCAGTGCAATTGCCTCGATTTCCATCGACCATCGTGAATATCTGGGCGACGACATCAGGGGCATTGCAGCGGAGAAAGCCGGGATTCTTAAATCCGGTGCCCCAGGCGTGACTGGCCTGCAACAGCCGGAAGTGCTGGAAGTGCTGGATCGGGAGGCTGCGAAACAGGGTGTTTCTCTGTTGGCCCGGGATCGTGACTGGCATATCGCGCGGCATGGGAACGGCTTGCGCTATAGTGATGCGGATGGCGCGGTTGATCTGCCGCTCCCCGCGCTGCCAGGTGAGCACCAGTTAGACAATGCCGGGATTGCCGTTGCGGCGATGCGGGCGGCGGCAAAAACCGCTATCCCGTTGTCATGGCTGGCGGAAGGGTTGGCACGGGCGGAATGGCCTGCGCGGATGCAGCGTCTGACCGGTCTGTTGGCAAAGGATTTACCGGATGGCTGGGAGTTATGGCTGGATGGCGGCCATAATCCGGGGGCGGGCGTGATGCTGGCGGGTCATCTGCGCGGCTGGAAAGATCGTCCGGCCCATGTCATTGTCGGTATGAAACAGGCGAAAGATGCCGGGCAGTTTCTGGCCTCGGTCCTGCCGGAGGCCGACACCGTCTGGGCCATTGCCGAGCCGGGTCAGTATCTGGCGCTGCCGGTGGAGGCAATTGTCCGCGCTTCGGGCGGCAAGGCGATTCCCGGTCCGACTGTGCGGGAGGCTATGGCCGCTATCCTGAAGCAGGCAGAGGCGGGTAGTGTCCCGGGCCGCATCCTGATTTGCGGCAGCCTGTATCTGGCGGGTGAAATCCTGAAGCTGGATCAGGGTCTGGCCTGATTTCCACAGGCTCATACGAACCGGGCCGGGCTGAACGCCCGGCCCTCTGTCGATACGGATCAGATATTCCCGCTGACCCACTGCTTCAGCGCGCTTTTCGGCAGGGCGCCGACCTGCTTGGCGATCGGTTGACCGTCCTTGAACAGAATCAGGGTCGGAATGCCGGTGACGCCATAGCGATTGGGGCTGTCCGGGTTTTCGTCGATATTCACCTTGGCGACTGTCAACTTGCCGGTATTCTCTGCGGCGACTTCTTCCAATGCCGGAGCGATCATACGGCACGGGCCGCACCACTCGGCCCAGAAATCCACCAGCACCGGCCCGGATGCACCCAGCACATCGGTTTCGAAGGTGGCATCCGTGACGGGTTTCGTATGCTCGCTCATGGGCAGTCTCTTTTCGATCATTGATCCCGTGGCATCCTTGTCAGACGGGATCCTGTTTGTTGATGGGCATCTAAGCAGGCAAGTGGGGCAGGCACCCGGTTTGATCAAGTCTTTTGATCAAACGCAGGCATAGCGACGCCGGGTGCATGCGGGTCCAGCAACTCTGATGGCAGTGTGTCGATCCGACCGGTTTCCGTCCATATCAATGCGCATAGAACATCCCTGTCTGGATAGATTGAAGACAGTACCGCCCGGTAGGCTGCCATCTGCCGCAGATACAGCACCGGTGTCTCTGGGATGCTCACAGGGGGGCGCCGGTTCGTCTTGTAATCCGCGATCAGGATACGCTCCGGCAACACGGCCAGCCGGTCCACGATGCCACCAATCACCTGTGGTTTGTCAGCCGGGCCGATCACCCCCGTCAGCGGCACTTCACCCCGCCCGTCAGCGCCGAACAATGCTGCAAGGCGGGGATGATCGAGAATAGCGCCGATCTGCTTTGCCACATGATCGGCTTCCGAAGGCAGGGTCTGTAAGAGGAACCGCTTCATGGCGGCCTCACGTTCCTTGGCAGGCAACAGCGGCAGATGTTGCAGCAGTTGATGAATCACCTGTCCGCGCCGGAATCGCGCGCGTCGGTCGGCGATCAGCGGTGAGTCGGCGGCCGGTACGGGGCCGAGATCGGTATTGTCGGGGCGGCTTGGTGCGAGCGGCTCGGGGCGCACAGGCTCCGCAGGACGGGGGGCAGGCTGCCAGTCAGGAGCCTGCCCCATCCATGCGGGTGGGGCTTGAACGGAGGTAGAGATGTCGGTGCGTGCCTGCTGTGCGGCACGCTGTTGCGGGGAGGTCAGGCGGATTACCTCGCCATGATCTGTCCCGACGGTTTCGGCGTCCGGCAGGCGTTCCATCCCGCGCCGGATGGCGGCGTACCAGCTTTCATCCGGGGGCGGCCTGTTCTCCTTCCCCAGCCAGCCGCACACCAGCACCCGGTCTCTGGCACGGGTCAGCGCGACGTAGAGAAGTCGATTGTATTCCTCCTGTCGTGCGGTCTGTTCCTTTGCCTCCAGTATGGCGAAGCGGTCGCACTGGAAATCCTGATTGGGCTTCCACAGCGGCACCGACAGGCCGGTTTCCGGGTCCTCCGTCCAGAGAATGCTGTTCTCCGTACGAGGGGTGGAGACAGTATCAGGCAGGATGACGATGGGGGCTTCCAGGCCCTTGGAGCCATGCACCGTCATGATACGGACGGCCTGGCTGCCTGATGACATTTCGCGTTTGACCTCCGGCGCGGAGCGGCGCAGCCAGTGGACGAAGCCCTGTAATGAGGGTGGATGAAGCTGCGCATAGCGCATCGCGGCGTTCAGCAGCTCGTCGATCGGCTCGGCCGCTTCTGCGCCCAGACGCGCGAACAGGCGCGCCCGCCCGCGATGCCGGACCAGTGCTGCACTGAGCAGGGCATGGGGCGTGGTGTAATCCACCTGCCCAAGCATGTCTTCGAGAAAACTGGCGGCCTGATCCCACGCCGTGCGTTCTTTCCGGCGTTTTCTCAGCGTATCCCACAATGTGTCCTGGCGGCCCAGCGCCAGTGCCATCAGCGAGTCGTCGCTCAGGCCACCCAGCGGGCTGGTGAGCAGACAGGCCAGCGCCATATCGTCATCAGGCAGCAGCAGCGTGTCGCACAGGGCCAGCAGATCGGCCACGGCAGGCTGGCTGGTCAGGGGCAGCCGGTCCAGCCCCGCCACCGGCACGCCCTTCAGCTTCAGTGCCCGTTCCAGCAGAGGGGCGAAAGGTTTGCGCCGGCGCAGCAGGATCAGATAATCTCCCGCATGGATCGGACGGTTTTCACTCTGCAGGGTCTGGCCGATCTGGCTGGCGATCCAGTCCGCGAGCCGTCCCGCCAGCAGACTGGCGGCGGTGGTATGGGTGCCGTATTCCTCGGCAGGCTGCCATGCGGGGCGGGTTGGGGTTTCCGGGGTCTGCACTGGCTCCCAGATTTCTACTGTGCCTGCATCCTCGGCGCGGTCAGGCAGGTGGCGCAGGTTTTCTTCTGGTTCGATGACGCCCTGACGGGCCAGCGGATCGGCGAATACCGCATCGGTCAGGGCCAGCACCGGGGCGGTGGAGCGGAAGGAAACCGTCAGGGGCCGGTCGCGCCATTCGTACCCAACCTGCCGCACACGTTGCGCCATGATGCCGCGCCAGTGCCGGAAAGCATGCGGGTCGGCCCCCTGAAACGAGTAGATCGACTGTTTCGGATCGCCCACAGCAAAGACAGTCCGGGGTTTCCCCTGTTCGGCGCGATCATCAAGGCCGGCAAAAAACTCCGCCGTCAGGGTTCCGGCAATCTCCCACTGTTCCGGAGCGGTATCCTGCACTTCATCCAGCAGCAGATGGTCGATGCCGCCATCCAGCTTGTACAGCACCCAGGCAGCGCCGGGTTCTCTCAGCAACGCGCTGGTGCGCCCGATCAGATCGGAGAAATCAACCAGCCCGCGCCGTGCCTTGTCCTTTGCGTAGGCTTCGGCCACCGGGATCGCCAGCCGGGTCAGGGCAGCGGAGAGGGAGGCAAGCCTGATCGCATGCAAGGTCTGACGGATTGAGACGATCCGGTGCGACTCATCAACCAGAGTCTCCCGGGAGGTATCGGCGCTGGTGCCCCGATTGGCCTTGTTTTCGTTGAACAGGGTTTTCGGGCTGGACGGTTCCCCTTTGGCGGTCAGGAACAGGCTGGCCCATTCTTCCCAGCGTGCCTGACGTTCGGCAGGCGACAGGGACAGCCACGCGAGCATCTGGCATGCCCTTTCCCGCACGGTGTTCGATCCGTTTTCGAACGCATCCCGCGCTGCCTCACGGATTTTGCCGATGGCGGGCCACTCGACGGCGGCGGCCAGCAAGGCTTCTTCCCCCTGATGGCCCGGCACGCCCAGCGCCCGGCGTTGGGCGGCTTCCAATCCCGCCAGAGATGGGGCCAGCCGGTTCAGGCGGTCCGGTTCGATATGCAATCCGGCGGAGAGCATGCCGAATGTCTGAAGGCTGATCTGGCCGGAGAGCAGGGACAGGGAGGCATGATCCACCGTCGCTGCCAGCATCGTCTCCTGAGCTTCCTGACGGGTGACTTCCTGCTCAGCCGGCTCGATCATCTTGAAATGAGGACTCAGTGCGGCTTCCAGCGGAAAGCGCCGCAGCAGAGACTGGCAGAAAGCATGGATCGTCTCGATCCGCATGCCGCCGGGCAGATCCAGCACCTGCGCAAACAGGGCGCGCGCCCTCAGCCTGGCTGTATCGTCCGGCGTGACGGCCAGCGCAGTCAGCGCCTGATCCAGCGCCGCATCGCTCATCGTCACCCATGCGCCCAGTCTTGATCGCAGACGGATCGCCATTTCCGCCGCCCCGGCCTTGGTGAAGGTGAGGCACTGAATCCGCCCCGGATGGGCGCCGGAGAGCATCAGGCGCAGCAGCCGGTCTGTCAGCAGCTTGGTTTTGCCCGACCCGGCAGAGGCACTGACAAAAGCAGAAACGATGGGGTCGGAGGCATCGCGCTGATTGCGTTCCGCTTCATCGCGGGGAGAAAACGCGGCGCTCATGAGTCGTCACCCTCCGCCCATTCCGGCACACGGGCCAGATGCGCATAGGCATCCATTGGCCCATGGCCGGGGGCAAAAGGTTGTGCCAGATAGGGAAAATCCGGATCGTCATAGCGCATGACCAGATCGCGCAGCTTCTCGGCCGCCAGTTGCGCCTGTTCCTCGGCCCATGTGGCGGGGGCTTTCCTGCCGAGAATGATTTCCTCGCCGGCGACACGGCCGCCACTGAGCCGCCAGTACACCAGTTCGGACGGATAGTGCGCCGGTACATCAGGGAAGGCCCCTGCCTTCATCATCGCGGCTTCCAGCGGCAGTTGTGGAGCCTCGCCGCTCAGGATCGCCGGGGCAGAGGGAACCGTGCCGGTTTTGTAATCGAGCAGACGGATACTGCCATCCTGCCTGATCTCGATCCGGTCGGCCCGGCCTTTCAGCGTGAAGGGGCCGCCCGGGAAAGCCGGCAAATGCCAAACGCCTGAGGTTTCGGTATGGATTTTCGTCTCTCGCTGCTCCTGGGTTGCCACCCAGGCGGCGATCCGGTCGAGACGCGGCAGCCACCAGCTTCGCAGGGCCGGACGAGGATTGTGGCGGTCCAGCGCGACCCGGAATGCCGTGCGCAGGGCGGCCAGCAGGTCACCGGGCCATTGCCGGGCGGCATCTTCCAGAAAACACTGCATGCCATCATGCACGATCATGCCGAAATCGGCGGCATCAGTATCCTGTTCCAGCGGATCAAGCGGTTTCAGCTTCAGGATACGCTCCGCATAAAGTCGATAAGGGTCGGTCAGCCAGCGCCCTATTTCCGTCACACTCAGGCTGCGAGGACGTGATCTGCGGGGCGGGCAGGGGCGAGGCGGCCTGACCGGGGTGGGCCGTTCCGGTTGATCCAGAATTCTGGCCCAGGCGGTGGCGGGGTGGGTCGGCAGATGTTTCCCATGTCCCTTCAGCAGCGCGTCGATCCGTGCCAGCCAGCGTGCTGTGACGACAGGCGCCCCTTCCCGCCGGGCGGGGCAGGACAGGATCGCCATGGAGGCGCTGCATGCCGCCTGCACGAAATCATGAGCTGCCTGACCGATGATCTGCTCGGCGCTCGGCAGCCCGACCCGACGGCGCATCGGGCGGCTCATCCATGGGCCGGGATCCGTGGCGGGGGGCCATACCCCCTCGCTCAGACCGCCCAGCACGGCGACATCCACATGCTGAAGCTGTGCTTCCAGCAGGCCCCAGATAAACAGCCGCGGATGTTCCGCACCGTTCTCGCCGAAGCGGCGCAGGGCACGGCGGCTGCGGACGGCGATGCCTTCCATGACTGCGTCAAACAGGCCCGGCAGCGTATCGGGCGGTTGCGGCGGCAGCACCGTCAGGGCGGGCAGCGTCTCCGCCAGCAGTATGGCCAGCGCCTCCCCTTCCTCCAATGCCCACAAACGCTCGGCGCCGGATTGAGTATCGCTGGCGGCCACGGCTTCTCCGGCGCTCAGCAAGGCGCGCAGGTAGGCATGGGGCGCAAGCCTTTCCTGTGCCACGAGGTCGGTCAGGGGATGCAGCGCCTGTTCCAGCCGGTCGATCAGAGCGGCGGCTTCCGTTTCTCCGGTTTCGAAGACCGCACGCAGCCCGGACAGGCCCGGCGGAGGACGCGGGCCGCGCAGGGCGTGCTGCTCCAGCCCGCGGGCCGCATGCAGCGTCATCAGACGGTCCATGCCCAGCGCTGTCATGGGATGCTTCAGCAGGGATAGCAACGAGACCGGAGAGAAACCGCTCCGCACCGCTTCCGCCAGCAGGCGCAGGAAGAGGGCAGGGGGTGTTTCGGCAAGCGGTTCGCCAGCGCTGTCATCGGCGATGACGCCGAAACGGGCCAACTCGGTTGACACTCTCACCGCCAGCCCGCGATCCGGCGTGATCAGCGCGGCCCGCCGTCCCGGTGTCTCCAGCACATCCCGCAGGATCAGCGCGATGGCGACGGCCTCCTGCTGTTCATCCTCAGCTTCCAGACGGAACAAGGATTCGGAGGAAGGCGGAGTGGTTTCGCGCCAGAGCATCAGGGCTTCGGCAGGAAGCAGCGCCTGATGCAGCAGACGGGAGCGGTTAGCAGAGCGGGAAGGCTGGGGTGTCAATCCCCATGGTACTACATCATCCCGCCTTGCATCCATCATGGCCAGCAGGTCGCGCATACCTGCCTGTGGGTGAGAGGCCTCCAGCATGCTCCATGCTTCCTCCGCCATGGTCATGTCGAGTCCGGGCAGAATCACCATGCCCTGCTTCAGTCTGGCGATGGTTTTCAGCAGCATCGCCTCGGCCGGAGCCGCGCCGGAAATCCCCGCCGCCCAGAGACGTGTCGCAGGCGGATGATCCTGCCAGTGCGTCGCCTGAATCCGCAGCAGGGCGGCGTGCCGTTCCGCCGGATCGGTCAGCCCTTCCTCCGTCAGCCAGTCCGGCCAGGCACGGGTGACGATCTGAAGAAAGGTCAGTGTCGTCTGCCAGTGCGCTGCGAAGGATGGATCGACGGCATCAGGCAGGACGGTTGCCAGATCAATCCCGGCACGGGCAGCTTCATCCAGGAGTTTGGCCAGTTCTCTGGCCAGCATCCATGCACTATCCGCCGACAGGGCCGGGTCTGGTAATGCCAGAATCAGCCGTGTCAGCTCCGCCAGACGGCGGGGCATGTCCACGGCGGGCGGCAAATCCAATGCGCCATGCAGGGCCAGCGGTGTTTCGTCAAGCGCGCCGAGGGCCGTGATACGTGGCAATAGCAACGGGCGACCGTTGGAGATACGCAGAAACGCATCGGCCAGCGCCCGGGCAGCACGCCGTGTCGGCAGCAGGATGATGCCATCAGCCGTATCAAGCGGCCTCTGCTCACCCTCACCCAGCCAGGCAGCCGCGACAGTGTCGAGAAACGGCCAGTCCGGCGGGATCGAGGTGATGCGCATGGTGCTGCCTAACGCGTTTCGCCGGTTTCCGCCGCGTAGAGTTTCTGCTCCGCAACATCCAGATCTTCCGGAGTGGACAGGTGGAACCACAACCCGTCATGCACCATGGCGCGCAGTCTTTCCGCCTCGATGGCGCGGTCCCACAGCAGGTTGGTGCTGAACGGTCCCTGCGGCGCATCGGCGAACAGGCGGGCCGATGCGAGTTGCACCCCTGCGAACAGGTAGGGGACGATTTCCATTTCCTTGCGACGGCGGACATGGCCCAGCGGGTCCAGCACGAAATCGCCCGCGCCCACCTCGGCTGAAATCTGGAATGTGCGATGCACCAGCAGCAGCGCGTCCATCGCGTCAGCGCCACCCCATTGCGTCCAGGCTTCAGCCAGCCGGTCGAGCATCGGGATGGGGCCGTTGAGCCAGAACGCATCGCCATTGACGACGTAGAACGGCTCGGCCTGATCCAGCAGCCCGTCTTTCAGTGCGGCGACGATGGCTCCGCCCGTGTCGAGCAGGGTTTCCTCCGCCCGGACGACGATGCGCGGGTCATGACGGGCAGCGATATGGGCTGCGACCAGATCGCCTTTCCAATGGGCGTTGACCACCACATGCTCCACTCCGGCCTCGAACAGGCGATCAAGCGCGTGGTCCAGCAAGGTCCGTCCGGCCAGCGGCACCAGCGGCTTGGCGGTGGTGTCTGTCAGGGGGCGCATGCGGGTGCCAAGGCCAGCCGCCAGCAGCATTGCGTGTCGTATCGTCATAATTCTGGTCTTTAATCCTTGGCCGAGCCTGTCTGTTCCGGCAGCGGAAGCGCCGGGTTACCGCGCCGGGAGGCCGGCACGTGATCGTTGAAGAAATCCATCAGCGCCTGATTGGCCGGATGTGTCATAGCATGCAGCAGCCGACGCCAGGAGCGTGGTCCATGCGTCAGATAACCGGTCTTGCCATCGCGTTGTGCCAGCCGAACCCATAGCCCGGCATGCCGCATATGGCGCTGCGCCGCGCAGACCGCACAGGCTGCGGGCAGAGAGTCCGGTCCGGTCCGGTCGAGGCTCAGGCCAAGTGCTGTGGCATAACGTGCGATCTGCTGTTCCGCGAAACCATCCGGCATCTCCCGGCGTGCATCCTGAGTCAGGGAGACCAGATCATAGGCGCCATGCCCGGCCCCCAGATCCTGAAAATCGATGATGCCGGTGCGGCGGAAGCCATCCCGTTGTGGCAGCCAGAGCAGGTTGCCGCCCTCGAAATCGCGATGCACCGGAACGGGAGGAGAGACGGCCAAAATAGACAGCGTTTCATCCAGAGCAGCATGCAACGCGGCGGTGACGCGGGCGGAAGGCGCTTCTCCGAACGTGGCGGGCCACCACCAGCCCAGAAACGTGTCACTGGTTGCATCCCGCATGGCTGCGCCATCCCAGCGCAGCGGATCCGGTGGCATGGCCATACGGTGCAGCACGGTCAGCGCGCTGGTGGCGGCTTCTCCGAACGCATCCGCGTTGCTGTCATCCAGCAGGGTGCGATAGAGCGCATCGCCCAGATCTTCCAGCAGGACCAACCCGGCCTCGACATTGGCGGCCTCGATATGAGGAACGGACAGACCCGCGCCTTCCATGGCAGAGGCAATGCGTAGAAATGGCTCCACGGCTTCGTGGGGAGGTGGCGCATCCATCAGCACCAGCGTAGCGCCTGCTTGGTCATGCAGCCGCCAGTACCGGCGGAAGCTTGCATCCCCCGCCAGTAGCGTTCGCTGAAAATCCGTACACCTATGCTCGTCCAGAAAACGGGCGATGGCATCCTCGCGCATCGTTGTGGCGGCGGATGGGGTGCTCATCGGGGCAGGCGCTCAGCAGGCCAACCGGACAGATGGGCATGGCGCGCGCCATCGTTGTCGGGCACGGTTTCCAGCCTGATGGTCAGTGCCTGCGGCGGACGCAAATCTTCCAACCGGTCAGGCCATTCGACGATGACAATGTCTTTCAGCAAGGCGTCCCATCCCAATTCATGCAGCGCATCAGGGCCGTCCAGGCGCCATAGATCCAGATGGGCCACGGCTCCACGTGGCGTATCGTAGCTTTGCACCAGCGTATAGGTGGGGCTTGGCACTTCCATTGCCGGATCGACCGCCATATGGCGCAGCAAGGCACGGACCAACGTGCTTTTTCCGGCGCCGAGAGAGCCTTCCAGCAGGATGACATCACCGGCATGCAGCGTATCGGCGATCTGGCGGCCCAGAGCTTCCGTCGCTTCCTGATCGGTCAGTACCAGCATGTTCGATGAAGAAGAGGTTGTCAGGAACATGCGTCTTACTATGCCTCATCCGGAGCAATGCAACAGGCCCGGATCACCTTGCATGTAACCGGCGCCGCGCTTTTTGGGAATGTGGGCATCGGGAGTCAGAATAGGCAATTGTCGCATTTTCGTGGTCGTCTTATGGTCCCGCCCATGACACAGATTGACCTGGCCCCGCCTGCTTCTTCGACTCAGCCCCGTACAATCGACACCGATGTTGCTATTATCGGCGCGGGACCAGCCGGATTATTTGCTGCTTTCGAACTGGGTATGCTGCGGTTACGTGCCGTGCTGATCGATGCGTTGCAGGAGGTCGGTGGCCAGTGCGCGGCCCTGTATCCAGAAAAGCCGATCTATGACATTCCCGCCCATCCGGCGATTTCTGGTGGCGATCTGATCACGGCGCTGGAACGGCAGATTGCCCCTTTCGACGTGCCGCGCCTGCTGTCCCGCCGGGTGGAGACACTGACCGGAACACAGGGCGATTTCACCCTGACGACCAGTGCCGGCGATACGGTGCGTGCACGTGCCGTGGTGCTCGCGGCAGGCGCGGGTGCATTCGGACCGAACCGTCCGCCGCTGGATGGGCTGGAAGCATTCGAGGCTTCCGGTGCGGTCCAATATTATGTGCGTCGTCGGGAGGATTTTCGGGGGCGCTCCGTGGTTATCGCGGGGGGCGGTGATAGCGCTGTGGACTGGGCGCTGGCCTTACGCGGGATTGCAGCGCGGATTTTCGTGGTGCACCGGCGCGCCAAATTCCGTGCCGCCCCGGAATCGCTTGCGCAACTGGAGCAAGGTGCGGCGGCGGGGGAGGTAGAGCTGGTGGTCCCCTATCAACTGCATGGTCTTCAGGGTGCAGAGGGTGTGTTGTCCGTCGTTGAAGTTGCGACGCTCGATGGCGAGATACGGCGTCTGGAAGCTGACTGCCTGTTGCCTTTCTTCGGTCTGTCGATGGAGCTGGGGCCAATCGCGGAGTGGGGGCTGGCGCTGGAGCGTCATCACATCACGATCGATCCGTCACGTTGCGAGACCAATGTGCCAGGTATTTTCGCCATCGGGGATGTTGCCACCTATCCGGGCAAGCTGAAATTGATTCTACAGGGATTTAGCGAAGCCGCGATGGCGGCGCATGCCATCCATCCGATCGTGCATCCCGATCAGGCACTGCATTTTGAATATTCGACCAGCACCGGTGTCCCGGGCTGACCCGACATGGCATGTATTCCTTCATTTTGCCGCAATGATCGCCTAAGTGTGAAGGGATCATGAAACCGCTTATTGGCATTTCCTGTTGCACGAAGCCGTTCGGGGCTTTTTCGACGCCTAACCATGCTGCGTCGGATACGTATGTGCAGGTGACCGATGATGTCATCAGGGCTGTGCCGGTGCTGATCCCGGCGAATGGAGACCGCGCCGATCTCTCCACCCTGCTGAGTCGGCTGGATGGCGTTATTCTTACCGGTAGCCGATCCAACGTGCATCCCGATCAATATGGCGGTGCACCGCATGCGGAGGGAACGCCGGAAGATGTGCGGCGTGATGCGGTGACATTGCCATTGATCCGGGCCGCTGTGGCCTGCGGCGTGCCGATTCTGGCTATCTGCCGCGGGTTTCAGGAACTGAATGTCGCTCTGGGCGGCAGCCTGCATCAGGTTTTGCAGGATATGCCGGGTTATCTGGATCATTCCACTCCGATCGTACCGCAATCCTCTCTGCGCAATGGCAAGGCGCATATGGTCACCGCCGTGACCGATGGCTGGCTGCACCGCCTGTCTGACTCGGCCTCTTTTGCAGTGAACTCTCTGCATAATCAGGGCATCAACCGGCTGGCTCCTCCTCTGCGTGCTGATGCGCATGCGCCTGATGGTGTGATCGAGGCTGTCCGGGCGGTTGATTGCCCGGGGTTTGTGGTGGGCGTGCAATGGCATCCTGAATTCGATTATCTGACCGATACATTGTCGCATCGTATTTTCGAGGATTTTGGTGCGGCGGTGGAGGCTCGCCATCGGGGGATCACCGGGGAGGCAGCCATCCGTCCGGGCGGACTGGCCAGTGCGGCTGAATAAAGTCCGTCTGCATGGGGAGTGTGCTGGGGACAGCGCTGGTGTTTCTGGCGGGTTTTGATAAGCAGGATGGATGCAGAGCGTTTTTTCTCCCCCGACTCCCGTAATCGTGCCCGTGACGGATGGAAGAGGTTTTCCCGTCCGCAGAGTGTTCTGTGTCGGCAGGAACTATGCTGCTCATGCGCGTGAAATGGGGAGCGATCCGGCGCGCGAGCCGCCATTTTTCTTCTCCAAACCGGCCGATGCGGTGGTGCCAGGGGATGCAGATATTCCTTACCCGCCTGCGACCGCCCTGCTGCATCACGAGGTTGAGCTGGTTGTGGCGCTGCATTCCGGCGGACACGATATTCCGGTCCAGGCTGCGCTGTCCCATGTGTTCGGCTATGCGGTCGGGCTGGATCTGACGCGGCGCGATCTTCAGTTCGCGGCGCGTGATGCGGGGCGTCCGTGGGATATGGCGAAGGGGTTCGACCACTCCGCCCCCATCGGACCGATCACGCCGGCAATGGGTGGCAGATTGCCCAATAGAGAGTCGGATGGGGATATCGTGCTGACGGTCAATGGCACCGAGCGTCAGCGCGGCCGGCTGAGTGACATGATCTGGTCAGTCAGTGAAATTCTCTCGGCCCTGTCGCGACTGGTCACCCTTGCGGCCGGTGATTTGATCATGACCGGTACACCGGATGGGGTTTCTGCCTTGTCGCGCGGGGATGTCCTGAATGCATCCGTGTCTGGCCTGATCCCCCTGCGCAATCGCATCGTCTGAGGAAATGGCACTCATGCGTGTGCGTGTCGCGACCTGGAACATCAATTCCCTGCGCCTGCGTCTGCCCTTGCTGGAGAAAGTGCTGGCCGAGCTTGATCCCGATGTGCTGTGCCTTCAGGAAACCAAGGTGCCTGACCCCTTGTTTCCGGCAGATCTGTTCCCTGGTCGGGCGGCGGAACATCACGGTTATGCCCATGTCGCCTATCGCGGGATGAAAGGATATAACGGGGTTGCCATTCTCTCCCGGATTCCTTTCACAGTGGATGAGGCGGCTCCGGACTGGTGCGCCAAAGGCGACTGCCGTCATATGGCGGTGTCGCTGGCAGTGCCGTCAGGGCCTGTAGCGCTGCATAATTTCTATGTCCCTGCAGGCGGGGATGAGCCCGACCCGGCTATCAACCCGAAATTCGCGCATAAGCTGGCTTTCGTGGAGGAAGCCACGGCCTATTTTGCGGCGCAGTCTCCTTTTACCCGCACCATGCTTGTCGGCGACCTCAATATCGCTCCGCTGGAGCATGATGTCTGGAGCCACAAGCAGCTGCTGAATGTGGTAAGCCATACGCCGCCGGAGACCACCCGGATGGGACAATGGCTGGAAACCGGCTTCGTCGATGCAATACGCCATTTCGTGCCGTCGGACCGCAAGCATTATACGTGGTGGTCATACCGCAACCGGGACTGGCGTGCGTCTGATCGGGGGCGGAGGCTGGATCATGTCTGGGTCAGCCCTGATCTGGTGTCTTCACTGCAAGGCCATACAACCTTGAAAGAGGCCCGAGATTGGGAGCGTACTTCCGATCATGTACCCGTCAGCGTGACCTTGTCGCTGTAAGTCCCTTACCATTACGTAGGCCAATCCTCGAAGCCAACCCTCGGGGAGGGTCGCTTCAGGGAAGCAGCCGGTATCCCCCTCCTTCAGTGGTAAGGAGTTGAGCGCTGGAAGGATCCTGCTCGATTTTTTGCCGCAGGCGATAGATGTGGGTCTCCAGAGTATGGGTGGTGACGGCGGCATTGTAGCCCCATACTTCATTCAACAGCACCTCCCGCGCTACGGCCTTGGTTCCGGCACGGTAGAGAAATTTCAGAATGGAGGCTTCTTTCTCGGTCAGTCGAATGCGCTTGTTCTGTTCGGTTTCCAGCAGTTTTGCGGCGGGCTTGAAGATGTAGGGACCGATTTTGAATTCTGCATCCTCGCTGTTTTCGTAGCTGCGCAGCTGGTTGCGGACGCGGGCCAGCAATTCGGCCATGCGGAAAGGCTTGGCGATATAATCATTCGCCCCTGCCTCAAGCCCGCGTACGACATCGTGTTCTTCGTCGGAACCAGTCAGGATGATAATCGGCACCTTGACGCCCATGCGCCGCCAGCGCACGCACAGATCCCGCCCGTCCCCATCCGGCAGGCCGACATCCAGAATAATGGCATCAAAGCGAGAGATGTTATCGCTGAGAAAATCTTCTGCCTCTTTTCCGTTGATGGCCGGGATAGCGACGAACTCCCCGTCGACCGACAGCTGATCAGACAGGGTTTCCCGTAGCATTGTATCGTCATCAACGACCAGGATAGGGCGTGTGTGTGTCATACGGGTTGTCTCCAATCGAGGCAGGCCTGTAGAGAGTGGTATGTTACGGATAGCAGGTAAAGTCAAAATGTCATCGTAATGATGAAAGTCAAAACCATAGACATTATGATAGATGTTTTTTGGTCACAGAAATGTTGTGAAGGGGTTTTTCATGCATTGATATAGGAAAGAAAAAATTAAATTTTCAGTTGTATTTTTCAATTGTAACTGAGCAAGAATATCATCTTTCAAAGAAGCTGACAATTTTTGTAATCATTGTTTTTTTGAATGGCACATTGGTTTAAATGGAAAAGAATACGGCAAACTATATGGAAGCGATCATAAGTCCGGATGGACGGCTGATGTATCGGAATACCGTTCTTCGAGTTGCGTTGGGGCGAGCGGGCGTTACGACCTGCAAGCAGGAAGGGGACGGAGCTACCCCGGTCGGCACACTTCCTCTCCGTCGGGTGTTTTACAGGGCTGATCGTCTGGCAATACCGGTTTGTGCCTGCCCGCTGGAGCCAATCGCCCCGTCTGATGGTTGGTGTGATGATCCGGCGCATCCACAATATAATTGCCGGATAACCCGACCATTTTCAGCCAGTCATGAAGAATTATGGCGTCAGGATGATCTCTACGATATTATCGGTGTGTTGGGATGGAATGATCAACCGGTGGAAAAAGGCAGAGGCTCTGCCATTTTTCTGCATATCGCAGAGCGGGACTATCAGCCTACGGCGGGGTGCCTTGCTCTTGCGGCCCCGGATGTTATCCGTCTGCTCAAGGACGGAATAACATCATTCAGGGTGTTGCCTGCCTGAGGGCTGGATTAGATGAGAAAATTAACCTGCTTCTGTGACGCAAAGATGTGGCTATCACAAGCGATGGGAAGATGGTCAGAGCGGGTGGGTCGTTTTTGACTCTCCACCCGACCTTGCCAGAGCATCTAAGCCGTCAGGCAACTTCTTCGCGTGATTCTTCCAGAGCCGTGGCGTAACCATCCTGTACCATTTTATTGGCCACAGACTGTGCGGCCAGCGCCCGTGCCATCTGGCTGAGGGCTTCCTGATGCTTCTCGTTGTCGATCGCTGCGAAGTTGCGTGCCAGTTCGAGGCACATGCGCTGCCGCGTCGTCAGATCGGCTGTTCTGCTTTCAGTAGAAAAACCATCAAAAAACCAGGAAATCGGCACATTCAGCACGTGCGATATCTGATAAAGTCGGCCCGCTGAAATACGGTTCAGCCCGCGCTCATATTTATGGGCTTGCTGATAGGTCACGCCAATCATCTGGGCCAGCTGCTGCTGGGACAGCCCAAGCATGACCCTGCGCTCCCTGATGCGATTGCCCACATGCCTGTCTGCATCACTGGCCCTGGCTGCGGCGCGGCCGCCTGAAGTGGTTCGTGAGGTTGCAGCAAGAATGCTTTCTTCATCAGCAACAGGATATGCCGCGTTCGGCTGGGGCAGGTGTTCTGCATCCTGTGCGATATGATTAGTAGAAGACTGCATGTTTCAATTCCTGTCGGACACTACCGGATTTGACCCTTCAATATCGGGGAGGGGTTCAGAGAAGAGTTCAGATGGTATGGCTTGCAACCAGATCGATCATAGCAAGTGTAACAAAGACAATAAATTGATAAGTGTCCTCCATTAATACAATCACGTTCTTGTGAATTTTGTCATTAAATAAAGGTAGCCACCTTATAATCGTTATTCAAAATTGCTTTGTGCTTTCTTTAGTTGATCTTTGAGAGATTTTATTTCTTCTTTTAGTTGAATGATCTCCTGATCGGCAGAGAAACGCTCTTCCTGTTTTTCCGAGACTGGAGTCTCCGGTCCTTTATAGAATGGATTGAAAAGACTCATGGCTTTTTCAATCATGGCCATATTCTGACGGCTGACTTCTTCCAAAGTACTGCTGGAAGCGAACGGGAAAAAGCTGCCCATAGTGTGTTGTACCGCACTGCGCATCTGCTGTTGCTGATGGGCGAAGGTGCTCATGGCTTCCTCAAGATAGCGGGGAACAATGGATTGCAGGCTATCCCCGTAAAACCCGATCAACTGCCGAAGGAAGGTAGTGGGCAGCATGGCCCGCCCCTTGTTTTCTTCGTCGACGATAATCTGGGTCAGAACGCTTCTTGTGATGTCTTCGCCGCTTTTGGCATCGAAGACGGAGAATTCGCGCCCCGTGCGGACCATGTCGGCCAGATTTTCGAGCGTGATGTAACAGGATGTCTCGGTATTATAGAGGCGGCGGTTGGCGTATTTTTTGATAATGACGGGTGGCGGGGCCCCATGGGAATCATCCTGGGCATCACCCTGTTCCGGTGCTGCTTCTCCATTCGCCACGTGATTGATAGAGGCGTTTTTGACGGACCTGGACGGGCGTCCAGCAGCACGGGAAGAAGCGGGACGCGGGTTGGGCATGGACATACTCTGCTCTGCGGGGCCTGCATCGACGTTACCGGGAGGGCGTCAGCGGGGCCAGAACTATATGCTGTGCTTATAGCGCAGCCGGGAGGAGCCGTGATGACCGGTTTTAAATCCTGAGCGAAACAAGAAGCATCGCTGGCCGGTATTCTCGCATCTGTCACATTGTGGCAAGCACGATCTTTCCTCATTGGAAGAAATGGGTGATTCATGGCGGGAAACGACACGGGGGCAGGACCGTCGACGGAAGGAAGCGGATCCGGGACGACGTCCGATTCGACATCCACCGCTGATTTTGCCCGTGACTGGGTCGATCTGTGGCAGAGCGAATTATCGGCGCGTGCCAGCGATCCGGACTCTTTGTCTGCGTGGCAGGCTCTGGCGCAGAACTGGTCGACGCTGGCAGCGCAGTCGATGGAAACCATGCAGGCTGCTCTGAAAGCCTCGCAGGAGCGTGGCTATCAGCAGGAGCCGGGACAGGCGGGCGGAGAAAAAAGTGGATCACAACAGTCCCGATCCGGCGGACAGGCCGGAGCAGCCGCGTCCCATGCACCGCAGCGGCCCCCGCCCGCTCGGCCTGCATCTGACCCTCGCGATGATGCGCTCCGGTTTCTCCTTGGCAGGGTTGCAGAGCTGGAAAAGCGGCTGGCCCGCCTGGAAAACGCCGCATGCGGCGGAGATAACGGAGAAGCTGCTGCAAAACCTCGTGGCAGAAAGGCCTCATCACGGGAAAGCGAAGGTAAAAGCTGAACCCTCCCCGCTGTTGGAGCAGGCGGTCTGGACCGAAGCCCTTCAGCGTGATGCGGCCCTGATTGCGGGCGTGGCGGCATATCGCCGTCATCCTTATTATCGCCATGCTCCGCCGCGGCAGGTGGTCTGGCGGGAGGGGGGAAGCACGGTTCTGCGGCACCCTGCGCCGGGTTCCGGCCATTTACCACCTGTTTTGCTGGTCCCCAGCTTGATCAATCGCGGCTATGTACTCGATCTGGCACCGGGTTATTCCCTGATGGATCGGCTGGCTCAGGCCGGGTATCGCGTTTTTCTGCTGGAATGGGGCGGCCCGGGGGGAACTGAACAGCATTTCGGTCTGACCGACTATATTGCGGGCCGTCTGGATCGCGCCGTGCAGGCTATTACCGATCTCACCGATCAGACTCTGGTCATGGCTGGATATTGTATGGGGGGCCTGTTGGCTCTCGCCGCGTCTCTGCGCCGTCCGGAGGCGGTGCGGGCGCTTGCCCTGTTGGCCACTCCTTGGGATTTCCATGCGGCCGGGCCGGAGCACCAGCGTCTGAGTGCTGCGTTGCAGCCGGTTCTGGGCGGGGTGTTGAAACAGTACGGCTGCCTGCCGGTGGATATTCTCCAGATTATGTTTGCGTTGATTGAGCCGTTTGCGGTTGCGGATAAATACCGTGCTTTTGGTCGCCTGCCGCAGGACCATCCGCGTGCCGACCATTTCGTGGCGCTGGAGGACTGGCTCAATGACGGGATCTCCCTCGCGGCTCCGGTGGCTCAGGAGGTGGTGAATGGCTGGTATTGCGACAATCTGCCGGCACAAGGCGGGTGGAGAGTGGATGGGCATATCGTTGATCCCGCCGCATTGCACTGCCCGGCTTTTGTGGCCGTTCCGTCGCGGGACCGGATCGTGCCGCCCGCCAGCGCGCTGAAGCTGGCACAGCTCATCCCTGGTGCGTTGCTGCACCGGATGGAGGCAGGCCATATTGGCATGACGGCGGGCCGCTCGGCAGAGTCTGTGCTGTGGCAGCCTTTGCTGCGTTGGCTGGGAACTGTCTGAGTTCAGGCCTACTCGGCTGGTTCAGTGATCCCGCGCTGGGGGGCGGAGGGATAGACGCCGAGGATTTTCACTTCCCGGCTGAAAAAACGAAGTTCTTCAAGCGCCCGGCGGAGCGGCGGCTGTTCGGGATGACCGATCACGTCGCACAGGAACTGTGTGGCGGTGAAGGCACCGTCCAGCATATAGCTTTCCAGCTTGATCAGATTGATGCCGTTGGTAGCGAACCCTCCCAGTGCCTTGTAGAGCGCGGCCGGGATGTTGCGCACGCGAAAGACAAAGGTGGTCATTGTATCGGCGCGTTCCGGCTCGGGCGGAGCGGCGGCGGTGGAGACGACGTAAAAGCGGGTGGTATTATGGGCTGCATCCTCGACATTCCGGCGCAGGATATTCAGGCCGTAAATTTCGGCGGCGAGGGGGGAGGCGATGGCGGCATCCTCGGTACCCCCCAGTTCGGCAACCAGCTTTGCAGCGCCTGCGGTATCGGCTTCCACGACGGCTTCAAGCCCCAGATCGCGCAGGATGTTACGGACCTGACCCAGTGCTACGGCGTGGGATCGGGCTCGCTTCAGCGTTTCCAGCGTCGCGCCATGCGGGGCCAGCAGGGCATGCTCCACGCGCTGGAAATGCTCGCCGACGATGAACAGCCCGCTGGCAGGCAATAGGGAGTGAATATCCGGCACCCGCCCGGCCAATGTGTTCTCGCAAGGCAGCATGGCCAGATCGGCCTGTCCTTCGCGTACGGCCTCGATGACGGCTTCGAAAGTCGGGCAGGGCAGGGTTTTCAGATGCGGATAGGCGGCACGGCAGGCGAGGTCGGAATAGGCGCCCGGTTGCCCTTGAAACGCGATTGGACCGCGATAGGACGCGGGGGGTGGTGCAGGGGGGAAAGGATTCATGCCGAAGGCTCCGTGACGGAGGATGACCAGTTACGGAGCACTGCGCGGGCGCGTTCCAGATCGTCCGGCGTATCGACGCCAAAGGGCGCGTGCGCGACGCGGGCGCAGCCAATTCGCATGCCGGCCTCCAGCGCACGCAGCTGTTCCAGCTTCTCGCGTTTTTCCAGCGGGCTTTCAGGCAGGCAGACAAACCGGTCCAGCGCGGTACGCCGATAGGCATAAATGCCGATATGATGCCAGAGTGGCCCCGGCCCTGATGGTACCGCCGCACGGGAGAAATACAGCGCCGGAGCGACGGTGCCGGACGGATCAGGAAAAGCGCAGACGGCCTTGACCACGGCGGGGGAGGTCCGCTCTTCCTCAGTGGTGATTTCCGCCACCAGCGTGGCGATGTCAAAAGTCGGGCTGCGCAGAGGCTTCAGCACGGCGCTGATCATATCCGGCGGGATGGTGGGCAGATCGCCCTGAAGATTGACCACCGCATTATATCGCATCTCCGGATCGAGCGCGCCCAGTGCGGCATGCACACGGTCGGTCCCGGCGGGCAGGTCCGGATCGGTCATGATGGCGGTTCCACCTGCGGCACGCACGACGGCGGCAATTTCTTCCTCTGCGCAGGCGACGGCCACCGGCCCGATTCCGGCCTCCATCGCCCGGTCCAGCACATGCAGGATCATCGGGCGCCCGTTGAGATCGGCGAGAGGTTTGCCGGGCAGGCGGCTCGATCCCATGCGGCTGGGAATGACGATGAGAGGGGTCATGCGGTCGATCCTGACGCGTCGCCATGATCATGACCAGATGGCCTGCGACGATGCGATTATCCGTGTTAGACAGAAAGCAGGCCTTTAAGCCAGAAGCGGGGCGCTGGGAATGACCCGTTGGGGGGAAGAACGGGTTTGTACGAGGTGGGGCAGGTATGAAACCGGTCATGATCTGGGCAGTGGCGTTCGGCGTGGCGGCGCTTGGGCTCGCCGGATGGCGGTTGTTGCCGGGCATGTGGGGGGATGAAACCCCGGTTCCGGTGCCCTCGATCGCCTTGCTGATGGCCAGCGCTGATCCGGCGAAGGGCGAGGTGGCCGCCGAACGGCATTGTCACCGTTGCCACGCTTTGACAGGATCGCCCGATGCCCGCACCGTGGCGCCGCCCTTGCGCGGCGTGACAGGGCGGGAACGTGCGTCGGTTCCCGGTTTTCACTATTCCCATGCCTTGAAAGAGATGCACGGACAATGGGATACGGACTCCCTCAATGCTTGGCTTTTCCGGCCGTCCGCTTTTGCTCCCGGCACCCGAATGTCTTTTGCCGGGGTCAAGGATGATCGGGAAAGAGCTGACATCATAGCCTATCTGCGCGTCATTTCCGGCCTGCCACCGGCTTCCGCACGGCAGTCCGGGCAACCGTGAGTGCCCGATGAGTTCTCCCCTCGACCGTTCTCTGCGTGACCGTCTGATTGCCGTTGCCGAGGGTGCCGCCGATAAAGCGGCCTCCGTGATCAGGCCGCTGTTTCGTACCCGGCTGGATGCTGCGCTGAAAACCGACCAGTCCCCGGTCACCATCGCCGACCGCAAGGCGGAGGAGGTGATGCGGCGGCTGATTACCGATGCTTTTCCCGATCACGGCATTCTGGGCGAGGAATACGGGCTGGAACGTGCAGAGGCCGATTTCCGCTGGGTGCTTGATCCCATCGACGGCACCCGCGCCTTTATCACCGGTCGCCCGACTTTCGGCACGCTGATCGGGCTGATGTGGCGCGGCGAACCCGTGCTGGGCCTGATTGACCAGCCTGTTACCGGAGAACGCTGGGTCGGCGAACGCGCCCTGACCTCGGAGGATGTCGTGCATCCCACATGTTTTACCGGTCCTTTCGGGGGGCAAGTCGGCATCAGACCCTGCGCCCGGCTGGAAGATGCGGAGCTTTCCGCCACCAGCCCGGAGATGTTCGGCGATGACCTGCCCCGCTGGCAATCTTTCGCCCGCCATGCCCGCCGGGTGAGCTGGGGCGGCGATTGTTATGCGTATGGGCTGCTGGCACTGGGGCAGATCGACATCGTGGCCGAGGCGGATCTGAAAATCTGGGACTGGGCTGCCCTGTTGCCGGTGGTGGAGGGGGCGGGCGGACGCATGACATGCTGGTCCGGCGAACCTCTCTCCGAGCACGGCTCGGGCCGTACGCTGGCGGTGGGCGATCCGGCTCTGCTGCCGCAGGCCGTTGCCACTCTGTCCGAATCTTCTTCCGGCATGCGTACGAAATAAGGAACCGATGCCATGCGCCGCCGCAGTTTATTGACCACTGGCCTGACCACTGGCCTGACTGCCGGAGCCATCTCTCCGGCCCTGTTTCTGATGCCCGGCACCATGCGCCGGGCGGGGGCGCAGTTTCTGCGCGACCTGCCGCCGGGCGTGGTGCGCACTCATGCCGTGACCACGGTAGGAGCGCCGCAACTGCCGGCGGATTTCAAAAATTTCCCCTATGCCAATCCCGATGCTCCCAAGGGCGGGGAGATTGTGCAGGCGGAAACAGGCAGTTTCGACAGTCTCAATCCGTTCATCCTGCGCGGCGTTGCCGGGCCGGTCGGTGCGGTGTGGGATACGTTGCTGGTCAGCACGGCGGACGAGCCTGAAACCGGCTATGCCCACCTCGCACAGGTGATCGAGATCGCGGCGGATCGTCGCTCGGTCGCGTTCGAGCTGAGGCCGGAGGCGCGTTTCCATGACGGACATAAGCTGACAGCGGAAGACGTGGCCTGGACGTTTGAGACGCTGATGAAGCATGGGCGTCCGCAACAGCGTGCCTACTATGCCGATGTCGAGAAAGCGGAAGCACAGGGTCCCCACCGTGTGGTGTTTCATTTCCGCACGGATCAGAATCGCGAGTTGCCGCTGATCATCGGACAGCTTTCGGTATTGCCGAAACATTGGTGGGAAAAGCGCGACTTTACCCAACCCCTGACGGAGCCGCCGCTCGGCTCCGGACCGTATCAGGTCGGGAAAGTGGATTTCGGCCGCAGCCTGACGATGGAGCGGGTGAAGGACTGGTGGGCCGCCAACCTGCCGACAGGGCGGGGACTTTATAATTTCGACCGTATGCGCACGGAATTTTTCCGTGATCCGACTATTGCGTTCGAGGCATTCAAGGCCGGACAGGTAGATATCAGGGTCGAGAATATCGCCCGCCAATGGGCTACCGGCTATGATTTTCCGGCGGTGAAGGAAGGTCGGATCAAGCGGGAACAACTGCCCTGGAACCTGCCATTCGGCATGGTCGGGTTCGGGATGAATACGCGCCTGAGCAAGTTCAGTGACCCGCGTGTCCGCGAGGCCATCGTCTGTGCCTTCGATTTCGAGTGGGCGAACAAAAATCTGTTTTATGGCCGTTATCAGCGGCTGAAATCCTATTACACTTTCACGGAATGTGCGTCCTCCGGACTGCCGTCGAAGGAGGAGCTGGCTCTGCTGGAACCGTTCCGGACTCAGCTTCCGCCGCGTCTGTTCACAGAGCCATATACGCTTCCGGTCACGGATGGCTCCGGCAATAATCGTGATGTCCTGCGCCACTGCCTTACCTTGTTGAAAGAGGCTGGATGGACGGTCAAGGAAGGCAAGCTGGTCGATGCCAGCGGGCAGCAATTGTCTTTCGAGATTCTGCTGGATAATCCGCCTTTCGAGCGGGTACTGCTGCCGTATACGCAGTCTCTCGCCAAACTCGGGATCGACGCGCGTATTCGCAGTGTGGACCCGGCGCAGGCGCAGCATTTGCAGGAAGAGTTCAACTTCGACATGGCGTTGATGCAGTTCCCTGAATCCGACAGTCCAGGCAACGAGCAGATCGGTTTCTGGAGCAGTGCCAGTGCGAAGGAAAAGGGCAGCAACAATCTGATGGGTGTCTCCAGCCCGGTGGTGGATGCGCTGGTCGCCAAAGTCATCACCGCCCCGGATCGTGCCAGCCAGGTTACGGCCTGCCGTGCGTTGGATCGGGTGTTGCTGTGGGGTTGGTATATCATGCCGAATTGGACGGCGGCGACCATGAACGTCGCATACTGGAACCGCTTCGCGCATGTCGACAAACCGGTGCGCAGTGGATTTGCGCTGGATTCATGGTGGGCTGTGTCCCCCACAAAAGGCTGATCGACGCATGACCGGCTATATCCTGCGGCGTCTGTTGCTGGTTCTGCCGACGCTGTTCGGTATTATCGCCATCAATTTCGCCGTCGTGCAGTTCGCGCCTGGCGGACCGGTGGAACAGGTGATCGCCGAACTGAAAGGCCATGCTGGTGGTGGCGCGATGGGCCGGCTGACCGGCGGTGGTGCGGAGGTTGCACAATCAACAAGCCTTGCCGGCCGTTATCGCGGCGATGCCGGGCTTGATCCACATTTGTTGCAGGATATCAAAGGCATGTTCGGTTTCGACAAACCGCCTTTGACGCGCTTCTGGCTGATGCTGAAAGGCTATCTGCAATTCGATTTCGGGCAGAGTTTTTTCCGTGGGCAGAGCGTGCTGCATCTGGTGATGACACGTTTGCCGGTCAGTATCTCGCTTGGGTTATGGTCCACATTGCTGGTCTATCTGGTGTCGATCCCGCTCGGGATCGCCAAGGCCACGCGTGAGGGAACCCGTTTCGACGTGGTAACCTCCATGGTTGTGCTGATCGGATACGCAATTCCCGGTTTTCTGTTTGCCGTGTTGCTGGCGGTGCTGTTTGCAGGCGGCTCGTTCGTGCAGTGGTTTCCGCTGCGTGGTCTCACCAGTGAAGGGGCGGAAAACTGGAGTTTTGTCAGCCGTGTGCTCGATTATGGCTGGCATATGGTTTTACCGACAATCGCGCTGGTGGTGGGCGGTTTTGCCAGCTTGACCCTGCTGACGCGGAACTGCTTTATCGAGGAAATCAGGAAACAGTATGTCCTGACCGCCCGCGCAAAGGGGGCCAGTGAAAATCGCGTCTTGTACGGACATGTTTTTCGGAATGCGATGCTGCTGATTGTCTCCGGTTTTCCAGCGGCGTTTGTGAGCATCCTGTTTTCCTCCGCCTTGCTGATCGAGATCGTGTTCTCGCTGGACGGGCTGGGCCTGCTCGGCTTCGATGCGGCTATCCGCCGTGATTATCCGGTGATGTTCGGGACGCTGTATATCTTCACGCTGATCGGGTTGCTGATGCAGATTGTGGGCGACCTGATGTACACCGCGGTCGATCCTCGCATCGATTTCGAGGGCCGTTCCTGATGCAAAACGGCGAAGTGCCAATGACGCAGGCGCAGCGCCGCTGGATGGCGTTTCGTGCCAACCGGCGGGGGTACTGGTCGACATGGATTTTTGCCGTCCTGTTCACGATCTGCCTGTTCGCCGAGTTCGTCGCCAATGATCGCCCCTTGCTGCTGCGTTTCGACGGGCGTTGGTATGTGCCGGTGTTGCAAAATCTGAATGAGGACACCTTCGGGTCCGATTTTCTGCCGACCGAAGCCGATTACACCGATCCGGAGGTCATGCGGGCCATCAATGCAAAAGGCTGGGCCATCTGGCCGCTGATTCCGTTTCGATATGATACCACGATCAAGGATCTGAAGACCTCTGCGCCGACCCCACCGGATCGCCGTAACTGGCTGGGCACCGATGATCGTGCGCGGGATGTGCTGGCGAACGTGATTTACGGGTTTCGTCTGTCGGTTCTGTTCGGCTTTGCTCTGACGGCGGTTTCCAGTTTTGTCGGCATCGCGGCAGGCGCCGTGCAGGGATATTATGGCGGTCTGGTCGATCTGACATTTCAGCGTTTCATCGAAATCTGGTCGGGGATGCCGCAGCTTTATCTGCTGATCATTCTGGGCAGCATCATCGAGCCGGGTTTCTGGATATTGCTGTTGTTCCTTTTGCTGTTCAGCTGGATGGCACTGACCGGTGTGGTGCGGGCGGAGTTCCTGCGCGGACGGGCGCTGGATTATGTGCGCGCCGCGCGGGCGCTGGGTGTGTCCGATGCGTGGATCATGGCGCGCCATATCCTGCCCAATGCGATGGTGGCCGTGCTGACCTTTCTGCCTTTCACGCTGTCCGGCTCCGTCACGGTGTTGGCCAGTCTGGATTTTCTGGGGTTCGGCATGCCGCCAGGGTCGCCCTCGCTGGGGGAGCTGGTGTTGCAGGGTAAAAACAATGTCAGCGCGCCCTGGCTTGGTCTGACGGCGTTTTTCGTGCTTGGCACGATCCTGACCCTGCTTGTGTTCATGGGTGAGGCGGTGCGGGATGCTTTTGATCCGCGCAAGCATATCGGTGCCTTGCCGGCGCCTCCCTTATCCGCATCCCGCATGGAGGAGGCGGCCCGCATGGAGGAGACGGAATGAGACCGTCACACGATCCGCGTCCTGGTACCGCCGCACAGACCCTGCTGGAGATTGCCGATCTGTCGGTGCGGTTTGCGGCAAGGGAGGTGGTCAAGCGCGTCTCTTTTTCTGTCCGGCGTGGCGAGACGCTGGCGCTGGTAGGAGAGTCCGGCTCCGGCAAGTCGCTGACCGCATTGTCGATTCTGCAACTTCTGCCGGATGGGGCGCAGTGCTCCGGCCGGATCGCGCTGGATGGCGTGCCGATGATCGGAGCCGCCCCGGCAGTATTGCGGCAGATGCGCGGTGGCGTGGCCGGGATGATCTTTCAGGAGCCGATGACGAGCCTGAACCCGCTTCACCGGATCGGGCGACAAGTGGGCGAGGCTCTGGCGCTGCATGGCCGCAAGCCGGATAAGGCGGCGGTCGCATATCTGCTGCGTCAGGCTGGTTTCGCGGATGCGGAAACGCGCCTGCATGCTTTTCCGCATCAGCTTTCAGGGGGGCAACGCCAGCGTGTCATGATTGCGATGGCGCTGGCCAACGATCCGGCTCTGCTGATTGCCGATGAGCCGACCACCGCGCTGGATGTCACGATTCAGGCCCAGATCCTCGACCTGCTGGCGGAGCAGAAACGAGCCCGTCAGCTGGGCCTGCTGCTGATCACCCATGACCTCACCGTTGTGCGCCGCCACGCCGACCGTGTCTGTGTCATGCGGCATGGAGAGATCGTCGAGCAGGGAGCGGTGAAGGATGTATTCTCCGCCCCTGCGCATCCCTACACCAGGATGCTGCTGGATGCGGAGCCATCGGGGACGGCCTCTCCCTTGCCGGGATCACCGCCGGAACTGGCATCGGCGCGCAATCTGAAAGTGTATTTTCCGATCCGTGGCGGTCTGTTGCGGCGTGTGACCGGGCATGTCAGGGCGGTAGATGACGTGACACTGACGGTGCGGGAAGGTGAAACGCTGGGGCTGGTCGGAGAATCCGGGTCGGGCAAATCGACCATTGGCCAGGCTCTGCTGCGCCTGCAACCTTCGGAAGGGGTGATCCGCTTTGCCGGGCGTGATTTGCAGGGGTTGGGCGAACGCAGCCTGCGCCCGTTGCGGCGCGATATGCAGATTGTGTTTCAGGATCCGTTCGGCAGCCTCTCCCCCCGGATGAGTGTGCGGGAGATCATCGGTGAAGGTCTGGCTGTGCATGAACCCCATCAGAAACGCACAGAGCGGGAAGCACGGGTTGCGCGGGCGCTGGAAGAGGTCGGCCTGCCGCAAGACGCGGCGGAACGCTATCCGCATGAATTCAGTGGCGGCCAGCGCCAGCGTATCGCCATTGCCCGTGCGTTGGTGTTGCAGCCGCGCTTCATCGTGCTGGATGAGCCGACCAGTGCTCTGGATATGTCCGTGCAGGCGCAGATCGTCACCCTACTGCGTGGATTACAGGCTCGCTACGGCATGGGATATCTGTTTATCAGCCATGATTTGCGTGTTGTGCGCGCCCTTGCGCATCGGGTTGCGGTTCTGAGACGCGGAGCCGTGGTGGAGGAAGGGGAAACGGCGGCGATTTTCGAGCGTCCCGCCGATCCTTACACGCGCAGCCTGATTGCGGCGGCTTTTCAGGTTCAGTCCGGCTGAGCCAGTCTCATCCAGGGCGCGGGGGTGGGGGTCAGACTCTGCTCCCCAGCCTGAACGGGCGCATGCAGCGCTTCGAGCCGCAGGATCGCCAGGCCGGTATTCCCGCGGGAGGATCGCATCGTCCCGACCTCCTTGCCATCCTGCATCAGCGGGGTTTCTCGGGGGGGCAGAGGGGCATGGCCCGTGACGGGCACCAGCCTGCGTTTCAGCAGGCCGCGATAGCGGGTGCGGGCCGTCAGTTCCTGTCCCATATAGCAGCCTTTGGTCCAGGAAATGCCGTTCAGCTCATCAAACCCGGCTTCCAGCAGCACGGTTTTATCTGCTTCCAGATCGGCGCTGCCATCCGGCAGGCCCAGTGACAGACGATGCGCGTCATAGGCGGCGGCATCCCCCTCCGGCAGAATTCCGGCCCCGGCCAGGGCACGCCAGCCAGCATCAGGCAGCCTCGGGTCAGGGGCGACGCAGACGGAACCGGCAGGGATGGGTGCGCTGCCCCATCCGGCATGAACGTGCAGATCAGATTCTGCACTGATCGCCACCCGTGCCCGTAGACGGAACCGGCTGAGCTTCTGCACCAACATGGCAGCCTGTATGGCCTCGACATCCAGCAACAGGCGTTGTCCATCGGAGAAGATGAAGAAATCGGCGATCCATTTGCCCTGCGGCGTCAGCATGGCCGCCCAGATGGCCTGTCCGGGCGCGGTCAGAGTCACATCGTTCGAGACCAGTCCCTGAAGGAATGTCACACGATCTTCCCCGGTCACGGCCAGAACGGCGCGATGGGGCAGCAGGGCGGAGCAGGCGTTTTCCTGTGTCATGCGGCAGATGTGGCGTGCTGTGCGAGGCAGGGCAAGAGAGCATTTTTTATGCGGATATGGTCGAGCCTGTCTGATCCGGTGCTAAAAGAAGGCCATGCGTATTCTTTTCGTCACGGCGACGCGAATCGGCGATGCCGTGCTTTCTACCGCGTTGCTTGATCATCTCGGCCGAGCTTTCCCGGAAGCCCGTTTCACCATCGCCTGCGGCCCTGCGGCCGAGGGTGTGTTTTTGCGCATGCCGCGCCGGGATGCCACCATCATCGTGGAAAAGCGTCCGCGGAATGGACATTGGTTCGCGTTGTGGCGGCAGGTTGCGCCGCGCTGGTGGGATATGGTGGTTGATCTGCGTGGCTCGGCGCTCTCCCTGACGATCCCGGCGCGGCGGCGTTTCATCATGCGTGGCGGTCGCCGTCCTGGACACAGGCTGATTCATCTGGCCGGAGCATTGGGGATCAGGACGCCGATTGCGCCGGTGGTCTGGTTCGGACCGGAGGATGAAGCGCGCGCCACCATGCTGATCCCGCAAGGTAGCCCGGTGCTGGCGCTGGGGCCGACAGCCAACTGGGATGGCAAACTCTGGCCTGCTGAACGCTTCGTGGCGCTGGCCGACAGGATGCGGGCCGGGCAGCCGGCATTGCGGATCGCTGTGCTGGCTGGGCCGGGGGAGAAGGAACGGACGCTTGCCCGTCCGGTTCTGGCGGCAATTCCGGACGCGATTGATCTCGCCGGTGCTGTGAGCCTGCCTGAAGCGGCCGCCTGTCTGTCGCGTTGTGCGCTGTTTGTTGGTAATGATTCCGGTCTGATGCATCTCTCGGCAGCGTCTGGCATCCCCACTCTGGGCCTGTTCGGCCCGACTCCTGCCGCCGAATATGCCCCTGCCGGCCGTCATGCCGCTGCTGTCATGGCCGATGGTCCTCCAGGGGAAGCGCCGATGGAGGCTCTGACAGTGGATAAAGTCGTCACTGCGGCAGAGGAACTGCTTCGTCAGCCCGGATGGCTCAGACCGGGTATGGCAGGTGTCGTGATGCGGGAGAGTGCATGATGCGTGTGGCCCAGATCATGGCAGGCGCGCCTCAGGGCGGTGCGGAACTGTTTTTCGAACGTCTGAGTATCGCCCTGCATCGCTCTGGTGTGCAGGTTCTGCCCTGCATCCGCACGGAACCGGCGCGGGCTACCCGTTTGATGAAGGCAGGGCTGAAGCCGGTACAGATGGCGTTTGGCGGTGTGTTCGACGTCCGCACCGGATTGAGGCTGCGCAGCCAGCTACGCGCCTTTGCGCCGCAGATCGCTATTGCGTGGATGAGCCGCGCTGCGCGCTTTGCCCCATCCGGTGACTGGGCGCTGGCAGGGCGGCTGGGTGGTTACTATGACCTGGGTTATTATCGTCGCTGTCAGCATTTGATCGGCAACACGGTGGGCCTGACCCGCTGGATGGTGCAGCAGGGCTGGCCGGAGGATCGAGTGCATTACCTGCCGAATTTCGCCAATGACTTCAGCCGTATCCCGGCTGCTGACCGGGCGGAAATGAAGATTCCTCCCCATGTTCCTCTGGTGCTGGCTTTAGGCAGGCTGCATAAAAACAAGGGATTTGATACCTTGATCTGTGCCCTGCGCCATCTGCCCGGGGTCCACGCCCTGATCGCCGGGGAGGGGCCGGAGCGGGAGGCCCTGACCGATCTGGCCCGCAAAATGGGGGTCGAGGATCGGCTGCACATGCCCGGCTGGCGCAGCGATACGGGCGCATTGCTGGCCATGGCCGACATGCTGGTCTGTCCCTCCCGCCATGAGCCGCTCGGGAATGTGGTGATCGAGGGATGGTCGGCAACCTGCCCGGTTGTCGCAACCGCTGCTGACGGTCCGCGCGAGCTGATCCAGACGGGCGAGGATGGGCTGCTTTCTCCAATCGATGATGCCGATGCGCTGGCATCCACCATTGCCACCGTGCTGGAGGATTCGGCGCTCGCCCATCGTCTGGCTGCGTCAGGGCGCCGCCGGTTTGAGCGGGATTATGCGGAGGCGCCGGTGCTGGCGCGCTGGCTGGACTGGTTGCAGCGCCACGCGGCTCCGGAAAAGGCAGGACACTGATGTGCGGTATTGCGGGCGTTATCATGGCTTCCGGGCAGGCGGCGCCTGATCCTTCCCTGTTGGGCGATCTGGCGACCGCCTTGCACCATCGTGGGCCTGATGGCAGTGGCCATACCCAGATCGGCCGGGTGGCGATGGTGCATACCCGTCTGGCCATCGTCGATCCGGAAGGGGGCGATCAGCCGATTTTCGCCGGTTCCTCGGCCCTGGTGGCGAATGGCGAGATTTATAACGATCTTGCGCTGCGGGAAGCGATGCCGGACGTGTCGTTCTCGACCGGCAGCGACTGCGAGCCACCCTTGCATCTCTGGCTGCGGGAGGGGCCTGATTACACTGTCAGACTGCGCGGCATGTATGCCATCGCGATCCATGAGCGGGCAGCGCGTACAGTCACTTTGAGCCGCGATCCGTTCGGGATCAAGCCGCTTTACGTGGCCCGGCTGGCAGGGGGAGTGGCCTTTGCCTCCCAGCCTTCGGCCCTGCTTGATGCCGGTCTGGTCAAACGCGATGTCGCCGAGGCCCAGCGTAACGAGCTGCTTCAGCTTCAGTTCACCACCGGGGCAGATACGATTTTTCCGGGCATTCAGCGCGTGCTCCCGGGCGAGACGCTGATCTGCCGCGATGGACAAATTCTGGATCGCCGCCGCATCAGCGCCCTGCCCGAAGGCCCCGCCGAGGAAATCGGGGAGGAAGAGGCGCTGGCGCGTCTGGATGCAGCCCTGGAAGAAAGCGTAGCGCTGCATCAGCGTGCGGATGTGCCATATGGCATGTTTCTGTCGGGAGGCATCGACAGCGCCACGGTGCTGAGCCTGATGGCACGGCTGAATGACAGCCCGGTCTTGGCCTTCACGGCCGGATTTGACGTGCCCGGCGCCGCTGATGAGCGTGAATATGCCGCTGCATTGGCAGCGGCGGCAGGCGCACGGCACCGCACCGTGACGGTAACGGAATCAATGGTCTGGCGCCATCTGCCGGAGATCGTGGCCTGCATGGATGATCCCGCGGCGGACTATGCGATCATCCCCACCTGGTTTCTTGCGCGCCGGGCAAGGGAGGACGTGAAGGTTGTCCTCTCCGGTGAGGGAGGAGACGAGTTGTTCGGCGGCTATGGACGGTATCGCAGCGCGATGCGCCCATGGTGGCGTGGCGGGCGGGTCATGCGATCGAAAGGGCATTTCGATGGTCTGGATGTGCTGCATGCCATTCCGCCCGGCTGGCGGGACGGGATTGCGGCTGCTGAAAGCCGGGTTTCTCCGTTGCGCTCACGCCTTGCCGCGGCACAGGAAACCGACACGACAGACTGGCTGCCGCATGACCTGTTGTTGAAGCTGGATCGCTGTCTGATGGCGCATGGGGTGGAGGGACGCACCCCGCTGCTCGACCCCGGCGTTGCCGAAGCGGCTTTCCGTTTACCGGACCGGTTGAAGGTTCAGGATGGCAAAGGGAAATACATTCTCCGTCGCTGGCTGGAGCGGCACAGCCCTCAGGCAAGACCTTTTGCAGCCAAGCAGGGCTTTACCGTGCCGGTTGCCGCCTGGATCGCTGCGCGGGGACATGAGCTTGGGCCGCTGGTGGCACGGCAGAGATGTATTCAGGCCATCGCCCGCCCTGATCGCGTGGTCAGTCTGTTCCGCCATGCGCATGGCCGTCGGGAGGGATTCGCCGCCTGGATCCTGCTGTTCTACGCGCTGTGGCACCGCGCTCATATTGAAGCGAAGCCGATGGACGGGGATGTCTTTTCGGTTCTCGCCGACTGACTGCATCCGAACGCCGCTTCCCCGCGTTAGCCGTATCACAAGCGGGAGAGAACGGTCATGGCTGCAAACAGGCGGGCGGATAATGAAGGCACGACTGGTACTCCCACGACCGGGAGTGCCTTGTCTCATCTCGCGGTGGTTCTGCCGGTTGGTATTGTGGCAGTCCTGGCAATCTGGGGGTTGGTGTTTGGCTGGGTATGGATTCCAGGGACTGATCTTCCCGCCCATGACTGGATCGTCATGGCGGGTGGCCTTCTGTTGATTGTGGCGGTTGTGGCTTTCGTGGCCGCTCGGCTCAGATCGAGACGCTAACCCAGCCCATGCCGCAGAAGAACCCAGAGTTTTTCCCATGCGGGGAGGCTGACCCGGCGGGGAGGAGTCCATCCGGCCTGTTCCAGCCGGTTCAGGATGGCGCGATACGTCGCAGCCATGAGCCGGGCGGGACGCATGGCACGCTGGTCGCATTGTGCCATGAACGCGAAAGCATCAGCGTAATGGGCCCTTGCAATCTGCACGACCCGGCGGCAAACACCCTCCAGTGCCGGGGAGACCATGGCGGCTCTCGCATCGAGGGGAACACCGGCTTCCACCAGCCATTCGCGTGGCAAATAAAGCCGCCCGCGTGCGGCATCTTCCTGAAGATCGCGCAGGATATTGGTCAATTGCAGGGCGCGGCCAAGATGATGGGCAACCTTGTCCGCGTCTTCTGATTCATCGCCAAAAGCCCTGACAGACAGCCGCCCGACCGCAGAGGCCACCTGATCGCAATACAGATCAAGCTCTGCCCAGCCAGGGGCCACGACCTGCGTTTCGGCATCGGTCTGCATCCCGTCGATCACGGCGAGGAAATCATCCTGCCGTAGTCGGAAGGTGCGGATCGCCGGTAACAGCACGCGGGTGACGGGATCATCCGCTTCTCCGCGATACAGTGCGGCGATGCGGGTGCGCCATTTATTCAGCCCGACGCGTTTTTCCTCGATCGGGGCGGGCTCATCGGCGATATCGTCCACAATGCGGCAGAACGCATAAATCGCATACATTGCCAGACGGCGATCCGCAGGCAGCACCTTCATCCCCTGATAGAACGAGGTGCCGGAGGCACGGGTCAGGGCCTCGACACGGGCGAGATCGGCGGCATCGGCACTCAAGGCGGTCATAGGGCGCGCAATCCTTGAAACAGGCTCAAAGCGATGTCGATGCCACGCAGCTTCACACGTCGCGCCAGCGGGTCGCCATGCCGCAGCCGCTGCGTCAGGCGTTCAGCCAAGCGGTGGATCATGGCAACGTTTACCCGCAGCCAGCGGTCTGTGGTCAATCCAGGGAGAGGCGCCGCCTTGACATTCAGCCGTTCGGTGCGATTGAGCAGATCATCCAGCACCTGCCGCAAGAGGGGGGAGCAACTGGAGCGGCGCAGATCGGCAATGCGGGCGCCATGGGCATCCAGAATGTCGGCAGGCAGGTAGCAGCGGTCCAGAGAGGCCAGATCCTTTCCGCAATCCTGCAGATGATTCAGCACCTGAAGGGAGGCGCATAGCGCATCGGAAGACGGATATGTCTGGCGGGATTCGCCGTGCAGATCGAGCATATAGCGGCCAACCGGCATGGCCGAGTAACGACAGTAATCAATCAGTTCGTCCCAGCTGTCATAGCGATGTTTGACGGCATCGCGGCGAAAGGCCACCAGCAGATCGGTGGCGTGCGCCCGATCGATCCCGGTTTCGGAAAGGCTGTCGCGCAGGCGGCTGGCGGTGGGGGAACCGTGATCGGCATGGCCGAGCAAAACGGCTTCCATCAGGTCCAGCCGGCTGATTTTCTCATTGGCTGACAGATCAGGATGATCGGCAATATCATCGGCATTGCGGGCGAAAGCATAATAGGCGTTCACATGCGGTCGCCATTTGCGGCGCACGATGCGGCTGACGGGGAAATTCTCGTCCCCCTGATCTTTGCCGGACCATGTCTCGACCGGCCTGTTTTCGGTCAGGGAAGCGCTCATGCGGTATGCTCCGTATAGGCGCGGCTTTTCCAGCGGACCCCGCGTCCGGTCGCGTGGTCGATGGCCGAGCCGATCGTGGCGGCAGTATAAAAACCCGCGATCACAGGCAATGCCAGCGCCCAGAGCGGGCTGAGGCCAAAGCGTTTCAGGGTCGGCAGATAGCTCGCCATGGCCCCGAGCCAGGCGGCAAGCCCGAGCCAGCGCGCCACTCCATGGCCGAACATGGCCAAGGCAGGGGGGGCGATCCAGACGATCAGCATACCGAGCACTGTCAGCACCAGCATGGTCCAAGAGAATCTTAACTGCACGAACGCGGTGCGCGCGATCATCCGCCATATATCGGCCGGGTGCGGATAGGGGCGGATGGAGCGAGCCAGCGCGGAATGACCCAACCAGATCGGGCCACCGGTTTTGACCCTGCCCGCCAGGGTCACATCGTCGATCAAGGCACCGTGCAGGCTTTCGATCCCGCCAATCCGTTTCAGCGCCCGGCGGCGGATCATGACCGTTCCTCCTGCCGCCGCCGCTGTTGCGCTGAGCGGATCATTCACCCGTGCGAAAGGGTACAGCATCTGGAAAAAGAACACGAAGGCAGGCACCAGCGCCCGTTCCGGCCAGCTTTCCACGTTCAGCGCCACCATTTCGCTGGTCATATCGAGGTCTTTGCTCTCCGCCTGAGCAAGCAGGGAGGCGATATGGCCCGGTGCATGCTCGATATCCGCATCGGTCAGCAGCAGAATATCATCCCGTGCGGCGGCAACACCCTGATGGACTGCCCAGAGTTTTCCGCTCCAGCCGGCGGGGCGCGGTTTGCCCGCGATTACCTGAAGCCAGCCGGGCAGACGGTTGGGGAAAGTCTCGGCGGCAATGGCGCGGGCGATGTCGCCAGTGCCGTCACTGCTGGCATCGTCGACCATAATGACATGCAGCGCCCGGTGATCCTGCAAAGCGAGGGAGCGCAGGCAGCGTGCGATGCTCTCCGCCTCATCCCGCGCCGGGATGACCACCGTGACGGATGTGGCGGATACACGAGGGGAAAGGGGCAGGATCGGCCCGGCCTGCCAGAATTGTCCGTGAAAAAACAGCAGATAGACCCAGATCATCGCGCTCAGGGCGGCCAGCCAGATCATGCGCCGGTTCCTTTGACGGTCCGCTGTCTGATGAAAGCGGGATCGTTCTGACGGAACCACGCAACGGCATCACGAATCGCCTCCTCTGCCGGGCGGGGCGACCAGCCGAAAGCGGTGCTGGCCTTGGCGGAGGAGAAAAACATCTTCTTGCGGGCCATGCGCAGATGATCCCGCGTGACCAGCGGTTCGATCCCTGTGAGACGTGCCAGTGTTTCGCTGGCCATCGCCATCGGCCACAGCGCGGTTTCGTTCAGTCGGATGCGCGGCGGTTTGCGCCCTGTCTCCCGCGCCACCATGGCCAGAATATCAGCAAGATGCATGTCGGTGCCGCCCAGAATATAGCGTTCGCCCGGCACGCCATGCTCCATGGCGAGAAGATGTCCCTCCGCGACGTCATCCACATGCACGACGTTCAGACCGGTATCGAGATAGGCAGGCATTTTACCCAGCGCCGCATCCCGGATCATCCGCCCGGTCGGTGTCGGCTTCACGTCACGCGGCCCGATCGGTGTGGAGGGATTGACGATCACTGCCCGCACCCCTTCTTCCGCCACGAGCCGCAGAACAGCCTGTTCGGCCCGATATTTTGATTTCTTATAGATGCCGACAGTCTTGGCCTCGCTGTTCGGCGTATCCTCGGTGGAGGGGGTGCCGTCACCGATCAGACCCAGCGCCGCCACGGAGCTGCAATAGACGATTCGCTCAATCCCTGCTTCCTGCGCGGCACGCAGCAGAGCGACAGTGCCATCGACATTGGCGCGCATCATGGCGACCGGATCCGGCACCCAGATTCGGTAATCCGCGGCGACATGAAACAGGGCCTGACAGCCGTGCAAATGGGGTGTGATGGTTTCGGGCTGCAGCAGATCGCCCTCCACAATGTCCGCGGCGAGACCGGCCAGGTTTTGCGTGTCGGAGCTGCGACGGGTCAGCAGCCTGACCTTCCATCCGCGCTGCAGCAATGCGCGCGCGACGGCGGAACCGACAAAGCCGGTTGCTCCGGTTACGAAAGCCCGTCCTGGACTGGTCATCCCTGTCTGCCCATCCGGTTGTGATCCTTACCGCTGAAAGGGTGAACACGCTGAGCAGCTGGCGTGCGGATGCCCTTCTACAGCCGACCTGCGATTGGGGCAAAATTATGCTGCCTTGCCCTCGCTGGGGAATATCTGCACCGTCCTGCGGGGTGTAGAGTTTCACTGTTCTTTCGTGTAGCACGGGCGCCATTCTTTTTTCCCGCAGACTGGTCTGGCGGGCTGGTTTGGGCGGGCGGAGCGTTTGCGACGGATTTCGATTTTGGCGGCCCTGCTGGGTCTTGCCTTGGCGACAGGCCTGATCGGCTGGTTCGGGTTAGACCAAGTGCTGGATGCCACGCTCCGTATCGGCTGGAAAGGGCTGGGCCTGCTGTGCCTGTGGCAGGTGCCGATTTTCCTGCTGCTGGGGCGCGCATGGCGGCAGATATTGCCGGGGAATATCTCATTCTGGCTGCCGGTCTGGTGCAGGATGGTGAGGGATTCCGCCAGTACCTGTCTGCCATTTTCACAAATCGGGGGTCTGGTGCTCGGCGCACGCGCGGCGACGCTTTGGGGGCTGCGTTGGCCGGTCGCGGCCGCTTCGACCATTGTGGATGTCACCTGCGAATTTCTGGCTCAGCTGATTTTCGCCTTGCTCGGGCTGGCGATCCTGCTGGCCAGTACGTCATCCGGCACTTTGCTGATCCCGGCAGTGGCCGGGGTCGTAGTGGCTGGTCTGGCAGGGTGGGGCGCGGTGTGGGTTCAGCGCTATGGTGTCGGCCCAATGATGCGGGCCTTGGCGGCCAAAGTGGCTGCTCCTGCCCTGGGCGATGGTATTGACTGCCTGGAGATGGAACTGACCCAGCTCTCGGCCAATCTGCCTGCCTTGCTGAGGGGGATAGGCTGGCATTTTCTGGCGTGGATGGGGTCTGGCGTTGCAACCTGGCTCACGGCGCATATGTTGGGTGTGCAATTGCCTTTTATCGACGCGTTGGCGGTGGAGGGCATGATGCACGGTCTGGTGGCTGGGGCTTTTATGGTGCCGGGACTGCTGGGGGTGCAGGAAGCTGCCTATGTCGCGCTCGGCAGCGTGTTCGGTGTGCCACCGGATATTGCCATTGGCATTTCTCTGGTGCGGCGGGCGCGGGATCTTCTGATTGGTGTGCCGATTCTATTGGGATGGCAAATGACGGAAGCGAGGGCCTTGCACCGCTGACAGTCTGCGTGTCGCCGACGATGGGAGGATGTGATGGCATTGGTCTCTTCTCTCTTCCGGCGTGCCCGCCCACTGATTCTGGATGGGGCATTGGCGACGGAGCTTGAGCATGCCGGGTATGATCTGGATGATCCGCTCTGGTCCGGTCGCCTGCTGCTGGATAATCCGGCGGCGATTGCGGCGGTACATCGGGCCTATCTGGAGGCCGGAGCGGATTGTATCGAAACCGCCAGCTATCAGCTAAGTCTGCCGGGATTGCAGCGCAGAGGATTGTCGCGGCGTCGGGCCATGGCAGTCCTGGCCGATGCGGCGCGACTGGCCTGTTCGGTCCGGGATGACGTCTGGGCCGGTCTGCCGGCGGTGCAGCGCCGAAACCGGATTCGTCCGCTGGTGGCTGGCTCGCTGGGGCCGTACGGGGCGTGTCAGGCCGATGGCTCGGAATATACCGGACGCTATACCCTGTCGCGCTCACAGTATCTGGCGTTCCACGCTCCCCGCATGCGTGCGCTGGCAGTTGGAGGCGCCGATCTCATCGCTTGTGAAACCGTGCCGCATTTAGAGGAGGCGCTGGCGTTTGCGGATTTGCTTCAGGCATTGAGCCTGCCGGGATGGATCAGCTTTTCCGTGCGGGATGCGGCCCATATCGCCGATGGAACCCCCTTGAGCCTCTGCGTGCAGGCTGTGGCATCCTGTCTTTCCGTGGCTGCCATCGGGATCAATTGTACCGATCCGGCGCTCGTGCCTGCCTTGATCCGCTGTTTGCGCCGTGGTGGCCTGCCTGTGATCGTCTACCCCAATGCCGGGGAGTCGTTTGATCCAGTGACCCGTTGCTGGGGACACAGGCGACCCGGTGACTGGGCAGAACAGGCGAGAAGCTGGCTCCGTCTCGGAGCACGGATCATCGGCGGATGCTGCCGCACCCGCCCGGATGATATACGTGCTTTGCGTCGTCTGATCCGCGCTCAGGCCTGACCCTGCCTTCGCAGCCCGGAAAGCAGCGCCGGGATATAGATCAGCGAGGCAACCAATGTGCAGCCGAGACTGATCATCAGCAGATTGCCCATGCTGGCCGTGCCCGGATGCTCCGACAATGCCAGTGATCCGAAGGCGGTCGCGGTGGTCAGGGCAGAGAAAATCACAGCCCGGGCTGTTGCGGTCGCCAGAAAACCGCTCACCCCCGCCCGCCAGTTCATCACGAAATAGATGTTGAACGAGACGCCGACGCCCAGCAGCAGCGGCAGGGCGATAATATTGGCGAAATTCAGCGCCATGGGCAGCAGGCTGATCACTACGACTGTCATCAGCGCGGAGAGCAGAAGCGCCGACATCACCAGTGCGGCATCCAGCACCCGACGCAACGCGAGCGCAAGGATCACCATGATGGCGGCGATGGCTCCCATTGCGGCATGACGGAACGCGGTCACGATGGTTTGCGCCGTTTCCACGATCACGATGGCGGAGCCGCTGGCATCGGGGGCAACGGCCAGAACTTCGGCGGCGAAACGGTGTAGCCCGGCGCTGTCGGAGGCTTTGGGGCTGGTCATGGCCTGGACCCGCACCCGTCCGTCAGGAAGCTGCCAGTCTTTCGCCAAGGTGGGAGGAATATCCTGGACGGTGACTTTCTCGGCGCTCAGGGCCGTACGCAGACGCTCAAGCTGCATCGGCAGAAACCGCACGAGGGCCGCATTGGCGGCCAGAAGTGTCTCGTCGGAAGCATGAGACAGCCGGTCGAGCGCTGCTGCGATCCCGGCCAGAGGATGATTGGCGGGCAGTTTGGCCAAAGCCGGGCGGATCTGCCCCAGCGCCGCACTGATCGCCAGCCTGATCTGTTCGGGCGTCACGGAGGAGGGGGGGGTATGAGGGGTCAGGGTCGGCCCCAGCAGACTGGCGGCATCCGCGACCAGAGCCAGCTTTTCATCCTGATTGTCGGGCACGAAAGAGGAGAGTGTCAGAACCTCGGCGACGGTCGGCAGTTTTTCAAGCTTTTTGGCGAGCACCCCAGCCTGTTCCCGGTTCGCCACCAGAATATCGGCGGAATAGGGGTTGGTCATCGGATCGCCCATCATGCCGTAGAGCGTCCGCATGGCCTCCGTATTCGGATTTTTGGTGTGCAAGGGATCGGAATCGAATGTCAGCCGCGACAGCAGGGCGATCCCGGAAGCGGCGATCAGGGCAAAGACCAGCAGAACAGGCCGCCGCCAGCGCAGCAGGGTGCGGTCGAGAGGAATTCCAACGGCAAAGCCGATTTCCCGTCCTTCTGCCCGTGGGCGGAACAGGCTCAGCATGGCCGGCAGGAAAGTCATAGTACACAGGAAGGCAATCAGCATACCAATCCCGGCGATCAGCCCGAGCTCGGCTACTCCTTCGAAGCTGGTCGGAACAAAAGCCAGAAACCCTGCGGCTGTTGCGGCGGCGGCCACCAAAATCTGTCCGCCGACCCGGCGTGTGGTTTCCGGCAGGGAAATGGCCGGATCGGCGATTTCGTGCCTCACCTCGCGGAAGCGCACACAGTATTGAATGGCGAAATCGACGGCGATCCCCACGAACAGGATTGCAAATGCGACCGAGACGAGATTCAGGGTGCCAACCGCCACTGAGGCAAACCCGATCGTCAGCGTCAGACCGAGCATCAAGGTGGCCAGCACCGGCAGGATCAGCCGCCAGCTGCGCAGGGCCAGAAACAGCCAAAGCGTAATCAGGGCGATGCTGATGAGAGTGCCTTCCACCATGCCATGGGCCACGGTGGAGAATTCTTCGTCCGCCAGCGCGACAGGGCCGGTGATGCGCACATGGGCATGGCCGGTGCGGACGAATTCCAGCCCGGCGGCGATGTGTCTCAGCACGGCGGTTGCAGCACCGCCGGGTTCCAGCGCGTCGTAATCCAGCCGCGGCTGGGCCAGCACGAAGCGGTATTGTCCTGCCTGCTGCGCCAGTGGACCGGCCAGCAGGTTCTCCCATGAAAGCGGTTTCGGATGCCCCTCTGCTGCCTGTCGCAGCGCATTGTCGAAGCCTTGCAGTGCCGGCATGAAGGGCTGGAGGTTGGCCTCCCCGCGGGAGACGCCCATGGCAACGAGGGAAAGCGCCGCGAACAGGCCGCGTGCGCTGGGATCTGCCGTCAGCTGCCCCAGAAAAGGCTGCGCGTCGATCGTCTGGTCCAGCAGGCTGGACAGGCTTTTCTGGTCGAGAAACAGCAGCCCCTCTTTCTGGAAATAAGGTAGCGCTCCTGGCTGCTGGACAGAAAGAAAATGCTCCTTGTCTTCAGACAGTGCCTTTGTAAGCGCATCGGCTGTGGCTTCGGCTTCCTCCGGAATGGAGCCATCGACCACAGCGACCAGCAGATCCTGATTCTGTGGAAAATTCTTCTCGTAGGCGATCTGACGTTGCCGCCATGGAAGTGAGGAGGCAAACAGCTCATCCGTATTGGTGCTGACCCCCAGATGATGGGCGGCATGGGTCAGGCTGAGTCCCGCCAGCGCCATGGCTGCCAGTACCACCCACAGCGCGCGGCGGCGGCAGAGGCGCGTGGCTTCGGTCAGCAGGGCGGTCGACCCCATGATCTTGAGACCCATTCCGGCAGGCTCCCTCATCTAAGCGTCTTTTGTCCCTTGGGGATGTAGCGATCCCATGCGGGAATTGTCCGGGTTACCCCATGGCGGTGGCGAGGGGTAGGCATCCCGGCGCAGGGCAATGGGCCGGCGCAGGGCAATGGGATGGTCTGTTACGTTTGGTCAAATTCTTTTTGCTGTGCGAACCGTTCGCATGGGTTAGTGTTCAATGGTTATTCTCGTTGGATCAGCCATGTTGTCAGATCAGGCATTGTCTGGTCTGGTTTGATCGGCTGATCTTTCTGCCGTCTACGGCAGACGGTAGAAAGAGGAAAGGATCTGGCGCGGTTATGAGCGATCCCCTTTGTCAAGGAACGGTTCCCGGCTCGGCCAATCCGGCCGTACAGACTGTGCGTGTCCGCAAGGAGCGCGATCTGCGGATTGATTTTTTTCGGGGCTTATCCCTGTTCATCATCCTGATCGACCATATCCGGAACAACAGCTTCTCCCATCTGATGCCTGCCAGTTTCGGTTTCAGCGATGCGGCCTGTATTTTCTTTTTTGTCTCGGGTGCCTCTTGTGCCTACGCTTTTGGCAGTGTTTATCGCCGGGCAGGATGGGCGCTGGGAACGGCGCGTGTGTCGCTGCGGCTCTGGCAGATTTATGCGGCCCAACTCGGGTTGGTGATGGCGGTGGCGGCTCTGCCCGGTTTGCTGGCCCATGTGACCGGCCATCGTCACTATAATTTTGTTGAGCTGTTCGAACTGTATCATCTGTATGACGATCCGGTGCAGGCATTCCGAGGCATCGTGATGCTGAGCTACGTGCCGGGCTATCTGGATGTGCTGCCGGTTTATGTCGTGATCATGGCGATGGTGCCGGTTGCGGTCCTGCTGGCGAAGCTGGATCGGCGGCTGCCTGTCGTGGCATCGGTTCTGCTGTGGGCAGGCGCCCTGCTGTTGGGCTGGAATTTGCCCGCCGATCCCAGCACGAAGCGTCACTGGTTCTTCGATCCCTTCAGCTGGCAACTGGTTTTCTTCACCGGTTATGCGCTGACAGCCGGGTGGGTTTCGGTGCCGCCGGTTTTCCGTGACAAGGGCATGGGCCTGTTCCGCATCGGTGCCGTTGGCCTGATTGTTTTCGGTTTCGTCGCCCGCACCGGTCTGTTGAGCCATGCTGGGGAGACGGGCGCGGCCATCGCCGAATGGGTGACGGCGCATACTAACAAGACCGTGCTGCCGCCCCTGATCTATCTGCATTTTCTGGCTGTCGCATGGCTGGTGGTAAGCATTGTCGGAAAGCGTCCGGCCTTTCTTCACCGCAGCTGGGCTCGGCCGTTCATCACAGCCGGAACCTATTCATTGCCGGTTTTTCTGTGCACGGTTGTATTGGCGCAGCTTGGGACCGCGGCTCTGGATGGCGTGTCGCCTTGGAGCATCCGCCAGATTGTGGTGAATGTCATGGCCATGGCTGTGCTGGCACTGCTGGTCCGGATCATTGCATGGTATCATTCCACCCCCTGGAAAAAGCCGGTGGCTATTTCGGCTCAGGAGCCGGGCCGCGAGCAACAAATGGATCAAGGGCTGCCGCAGGGTTCGGCACAGAGCGTTATCCGTCCGTGATGGAACTGCTTCTGCCCGGTTCAGGTACCGGGCAGCTTGATGATGAACCGGGCGCCGATGATTTTGCCTTCCGTATCACGGCGATTATCGGCGCTGATCTCTCCTGACAGGGCTTCGATAATCTGGCGGCTGATCGACAGGCCGAGCCCGGAATGCTTGCCGAACTGCTCCCGCTCAGGCCGTTCGGAGTAAAAGCGGTCAAAGATGTGTTCCAGTTTTGAGTCGGGAATACCCGGCCCCTCATCCTCGACTGTGATCTGGATGAACGGCCCGTTACGCCCTGCGGAAAGCATGATCACCCCATTGGGCGGGCTGAATGAGACCGCATTGCCGATCAGATTATGCAGAACCTGCACCAGCCGCGTTTCCACCGCGCGTACCACCAGCGGCTGATCGGAGATATGAACGGTCAGAACAGGGTCGCCATCCTCCTCATCCCGCGTCGCTTCGTGAATGTCTGCAAGGGTAGAGAGAATGGGAGCCACATCCACCTCCTCCGTTGGCTGGCGTGACAGTTCGGCGTCGACGCGGCTGGCATCGGAAATATCGGTGATCAGGCGGTCCAGCCGCCCTACATCCTGCGCGATGATGCTCATCAGCCGTTTGTGCTGAGCCGGATCCTCGACCCGTCGCAGCGTCTCAATGGCGCTGTTGATGGAGGAAAGCGGATTTTTGATCTCATGTGCCACATCGGCGGCGAAACGCTCGATCGCGTCCATACGGGCCCATAAAGCGACGGCGCTGTCAGAGAGAGCTGCTGCGAGCTCCCCGATTTCATCGCCGCGCCGCAGCAGGGCAGGTGGCAGATAGCTCCCGCGTACCCGTTCTTCCCGCATCTGTCCGGCCGCAACTGCAAGGCTCCGCATGGGGCGGGCGATGGTCCGTGCCAGATAGCCGGACATGATCACCGTCAGCCCCAGCGCCAGCCCGAACAGAGCCAGAATGGAGACACGGATCGCAAACAGGCTGGCATCGACTTCGCGCGCTTCCCGTGTCACCTGAATGATGCCGATGGTGTGATTATCGTGCTGAACCGGTTCCGCCACCGTGACCAGCAACCGGGAATCTGCTGTGCGGCGGATATAGGCCGGCATTTCCAGCGCTGAATCGGTCGAAGTAAAGGCAGCGGATTGGTCCTTGCCTGTGTCGGACTGCCAGCGCGGTCTGGTTTCAAGCGCCTCATCCCGATCCGTGTTCATAATGGGGGAGCGGCTGGCATGCGGGAAGTGGGTCTGCACCCAGTCGTAAAAAGTGCTGACGATATCGGTCAGCATGCTCCGCTCATGCGGGTTGGCGACAGGCTCTGTGCCGATATCCTCGCCCGGATCGTGCCGCATGGCCTGACTGTCGGCCACCAGACTGCCATCAGGCCCGTAAAGACGGGCACGGGCATTGGGGGTCGGCTCGGTCAGCCGGCGCAAGAGTGGCCGGGCAATCCCGGCGGAGAGATGCGGCGGCGTCTTGCCCGGCGGATCAATGGCGACTTCACCAAGCGCACCGGCAAAAATCCTCGCCTGTTCCCGCAAGGTGAGCACCTCGGCGCTCAGCAGCCCGTTCTGGTACTGATCCAGATACAGCAATGCCGCCACCAGCAGCACCAGCGGCATGACATTGACCACCAGAATGCGCCGCAGCAGCGGTGAGATCAGTCGATAGCGCCGGTTCGTTGCGGAAGGGGGACGGTTATGCGTCATGAGGCCCGCCATGACATGAAATTGCGGCGCGTACGTGGCCGGAATGCGTTTCCCGGATGGAAAAACGGCATAGTCCGGTGAAATTATTGCTCCTTATAGCGATAGCCGATGCCGTAGAGAGTTTCGATCTGGTTGAAATCATCATCCACAGAGCGGAATTTCTTGCGGACCCGTTTGACATGGCTGTCGATGGTGCGATCATCGACATAGATGTTTTCGCCATAGGCAGCGTCGATTAGCTGGTCACGGGATTTGACCACGCCGGGACGGGCGGCCAGCGCCTTGACCAGCAGGAATTCCGTGACCGTCAGCTGAATATCTTTGCCATGCCACAGGCACTGGTGCTTGCTCTCATCAAGGGTCAGATCGCCACGGGTCAGCAGTCCTCCTCCTGTCGTGCCTTGCCCGTCTGCACGGCTGGCCTCATTCCGGCGCAGCAGAGCGCGGATACGCTCGATCAGCAGGCGCTGGCTGAAGGGTTTGGTGATGTAATCATCCGCCCCCAGCCGCAGGCCCATCAACTGATCGACCTCCTCGTCCTTGCTGGTCAGGAAGATAACCGGCAAAGCAGTACGGGCGCGCAGACGTTGCAGCAGCTCCATCCCGTCCATGCGAGGCATCTTGATGTCCAGCACCGCCAGATCCACGGGCCGGGTCGTCAGGCCCTGCAACGCGCTTTCTCCGTCGGTATAGGTGCGGACCTGAAATCCTTCCGCCTCCAGCGTCATGGAGACAGAGGTGAGGATATTGCGGTCATCATCCACGAGGGCGATGGTCTGTGTCATGGTGGATCCCGTTTCGTGGGCTTTGCCCGTTTCGTGGGCTTTGAACGACTGTAAACGAATGCGGTCCGCTGAGAGCGGCATGGCAGGAAGAATCGATTATGGCACTGGATACGCATGACATGAAACAGGTTGCGTGGCAGGTGCGTTGCCTGCTGCGCTCTATCCGGCATGCGACACTGGCCACCGTCCAGGATGGGCAGCCTTATGCAGCGCTTGTCACCCATGCCTGCGCGGCTGATCTGTCGATCCTGCTGCTTTTGTCCGGCCTGTCGGAGCATATGCGGCATTTGCGGATGGAGAAACGGGCGGCCCTGATGGTCAGTGGGAAGGCAGAGACCGTCAATCCACAGACCGCACCGCGTGTCACCGTCACAGGATTGGCGGAGCGGGTGGATGATCCGGCGCTGCGGCAGCGTTTTCTGGCCGTGCATCCCTATGCCGCGCCCTATGCTGGATTCAGTGATTTTTCGTTGGTGAGGTTAAAGCCGCTGGGAGCCATGCTGGTGGGCGGCTTTGCAAGAGCTACCCGCCTGCCAGGCTCTGTGCTGTGTCCTGACGAAGCCTCGGTCACGGCACTGGTTACGGTGGAGGCGGAGATCATCACGCATTGTAATGCGGATCATGCTGATGCGCTGGCGCGGATTGCGCAGGGTGGGGGTGGCAAGGCTGCAAGCTGGCGCATGGTGGCGGTGGATTGCGATGGCTGCGATCTGGCGCCTGATGACCCCATGTCCGAACCGGTGTTGCGGATGCACTGGTCAGCGCCGGTAAGCGACGCATCGGGTGTCCGGCAGGAACTGGTCCGTCTGGCCCGCGCATAAAAAAACCGCGCCTGTCAGAGACAGACGCGGTGGAGGTGAGGACAGGCATTGCTGCCTGTCCCGGGGAGCTGGAAAAATAAAGCTGTTCAGGCGCGCGCCTCGGCATTGGTTGGAGCAGACTCCGGTTCCTGATACGCATCACCCAACGCCCGCTTTACACCATCCGCCCATTCCGGATCGGCGCGGCGGAAATGCTCCAGCTGACGGGCGATGATGAAGCCGGGAACACCCTGCATGGCGCCAGCGATGTTGCGGTAGAAGCGCTCCTTCTGTTCAGCCGTGAACATGCGGAACAGCGCGGCAGGCTGAGTGTAGTCGTCGTTACCATCCCGATGATTATAGCGGTCGGCATCGCCCGAAATACGCAGCGGCGGTTCCTGAGCCGTGCGATCCTGCACCGGACCGTTGAAGGAGTTCGGCTCGTAATACGCATCGGTTCCCTGCGGCGCGTCGAAGCGCATGGCACCATCCGCGTGATAGTGATGAACCGGGCATTTCGGGGCATTCACGGGCAAGGCTTCGTAGTGGGTGCCGACACGGTAGCGATGAGCATCGGCATAGGCGAACAGACGCCCCTGCAACACCTTGTCAGGGGAGAAACCGATGCCGGGCACGATATTGGACGGTGAGAACGAAGCCTGCTCGATCTCCGCGAAATAATGCGCGGGATTGCGATTCAGCTCCAGCACGCCGACATCGATCAGCGGGTAATCGGCATGCGGCCAGACTTTCGTCAGGTCGAAGGGATTGTATGGCGTCCTGTTGGCCTCTGCCTCCGGCATGATCTGCACGCAGACGCGCCAGCGCGGGAAATCGCCTTGTTCAATCGCTTCGTACAGGTCGCGCTGGGCGCTTTCCCGATCCTGGGCAATGACCTCATTGGCTTCTTCATTGGTCCAGGTGCGGATACCTTGCAGGGATTTGAAGTGGAACTTCACCCAGAAACGCTCGCCGGCATCGTTCCAGAAGCTGTAGGTATGGCTGCCATAACCGTTCATGAAACGATAGCCTTGCGGCAGTCCCCGATCGCTGAAAAGGATCGCTACCTGATGCAGGCTTTCAGGGCTGAGCGACCAGAAATCCCACATCGCGGTGGGAGAGCGTAGATTGGTGCGTGGATGACGCTTCTGCGTGCGGATAAAATCGGGGAATTTCATCGGGTCGCGGATGAAAAACACCGGCGTGTTATTGCCGACCAGATCCCAGTTGCCTTCATCGGTATAGAATTTCAGCGCAAATCCGCGTACATCGCGCTCTGCATCCGCAGCCCCACGCTCACCGGCAACAGTGGAAAAACGCAGCAGCACATCAGTGGATTTGCCAATGCGTGAGAAAATGCTGGCGCGTGTATAACGTGAAATATCCGCCGTGACGGTAAAAGTACCGAAAGCGCCTGAGCCTTTTGCATGCACGACGCGTTCCGGAATACGTTCGCGATTCTGGTGCGCGAGTTTTTCGATCAGCTGATAATCCTGCAACAGAATTGGACCGCGAGCACCCGCCGTAACGCTGTTCTGATTATCTGCAACCGGCGCGCCTGCCGTGGTGGTCAGAACGGGGCTGCCGGAGGAGCCGGAGGAGGGAAAGGGGTATGAAGTATCGGGCATGGCTGCAATTTCCAATCCGCGAGGTCTAAGGCTTCGGCGTGACCCTGCCACGGGTTCGGGTATAAGGAAAATCGTTCTTTCCTTAATGATGTTTCGGTGCTCCCTATGAACCTGGCTGGGTTGTCGCTGCGCGATCTGGAATATGCTGTCGCTGTCAGCGAGTTGCGGCATTTTGGGCGTGCCGCCGAGCAATGCGGCGTCAGTCAGCCCGCCTTGAGCGAACAGGTCAGAAAACTTGAGGATCTGCTTGGTGTCACCTTGTTCGATCGTGGCAATCGTCAGGTCCGCCCCACGGAGCAGGGGGAAGCGATTCTCTCCCAGGCGCGCGGCATTTTGCAGCAGGCGCGGCTGTTGCTGGAAATGGCGCAGTCACAACAGGGCAGCCTGACCGGTACGCTGCGGCTTGGTGTGATCCCGACTTTGGGACCGTACTATCTGCCATCCGTGCTGCGGAGTGTGCTGGGCCGTCTACCGGGCCTGTCGCTCCAGATTGAGGAACTGAAAACGGGTGATCTGCTGGATGCTTTACGCGTTGGAAAACTCGATATCGGGTTGCTGGCGTGGCTCAGCCCGATGGACGGAATTGTAGCCGAGCCGATTCTGGATGAACCCTTCATGCTGGCGTGCCCGACCGGTCATCCGCTGGCATTCCGGCGCGATGTCAATCTGGACGAATTGCCGGTTGATGGGCTGTTACTGCTGGAGGAAGGGCATTGTCTGCGTGATCAGGCATTGTCGCTCTGTGCCCGACAGGGAAGCAGAACCGCGCATACGCAGAAACAGCGGTTTGCATGTAGTCTGGAAATGCTGCGGCATATGATAGCGGCCGGGGAGGGATATTCCCTGCTGCCTGCCCTCGCCGCACGGGGACGGGAGGATTTGCACGGTCTGCTATCCCTGTCTCCTCTGACGGATTCCGCTGCCCGCCGGATCTGCCTGATCTGGCGTGGGTCTGATCCTCGCGGCGACGGCTACGGGCGTCTTGCCGGGTTGCTGCGGGACAATGTTCCCGAGGGTGCGCTGCCTGTCATGCCGGACCGCTTGAAATAAACCCTTTCTGCGTCATGATGGTGGGTGACCTTCCCTGGTATCCGTCTACATGGGACAAGCCGTAGGGTGGGATAACAGGTGGATTGGATGATATGATGACGTCAGGACTGAAATGGACGGCTATGGCCGGTGTGCTGGCGTCCTTCATGGCGGGGGGGTCCTGTCTGGCGGCAGAGACCGCACCGCTCGTCATTCCCTCGAAAAACGTGCAGGTGCTGTATGATACGGTGGATCCTGATGGCTCCCGGCATCAGGCTATGGTGACGGTGCTGGCATCTGCCGGAAAGCTTCGGATCGAGACGCCGAATTCGAAAGATTACATCATTATCGACCGGAAGGCTGGCAATGGAGTGATGGTCATCGACGGACAGAAATCTGTCATGCCGCTGCCTCCGGGCGCGGCGCAGAGCATGACTTTCGAACCGCCTAAAAATGCCCGCTTCAACAAGACCGGAACCGAGGTGATCGCAGGCCAGCCCTGTACAGTTTACGATGTGACTGAGCCGAACGCACAGGGCAGCATCGTCTGCCTGACTGCGGATGGCGTGCTGCTGAATGCGCATGAACGCGCACAGAACGGGGCTAGTCTGATGGCTGTGAAAGTATCCTACAGCAATATTACCCCGGCCTATTTCGATGTGCCCAAAGAGTACAGGATGATGCGCCAGCCAGGTCAGTAATTCAGGTCCGTCATCCAGGCCAGCCATCATTGTGCCGACAGGCTGCGAGAGCATCGCAGCCTGCTGGTGTCAAAACAGAAACAGTGTCGTTCTGATCCTGCTCTTTTCCCAGGCAACCTCATGCCTCATCTCTGCTCCATCACGGAGGCTGTAAAGCTCTCCCCCTGATAGAGGAGCAGGACCATGATCGAGAAAAGGCCATTTGCCGGGCTGGGCCACGCCAATCATGGCTGGCTGAACGCAACGCATCATTTTTCGTTCGCACATTACTATGAGCCGGCCCGGATGGGCTGGGGTGCGCTGCGCGTCTGGAACGATGACGAGATTGCAGCGGATTCCGGTTTCCCCATGCATCCTCACGCTAATATGGAAATCATTACCTATGTGCGGGAGGGGGCGATCACGCATCGTGATTCGCTGGGGAATCATGGAAGGACCGAAGCCGGGGATGTGCAGGTCATGTCCGCTGGCTCGGGGATCCGTCACGCCGAGCATAATCGGGAGAGCGGCAGGACCCGGCTGTTCCAGATATGGATCGAGCCTGCCACGGAAGGCGGCACGCCCTCATGGGGACAGCGCCCGTTTCCAAGGGAGCAGCGGGAAGGCCGGTTTACGATCCTCGCCAGCGGCATAGCGGGAGATGACGCCTTGCCGATCCGGGCCAATGCGCGTGTGCTGGCGGCAACGGTAGGGGCCGGACAGACCCTGATGCTGGATGCCGATCCGGAGCGGCATCTGTATCTGGTGCCAGCAACCGGCCGGATCAGTGTGAACGGCGTGCAAGTCGATGCCCGTGATGGTCTGGCGATCACGCAGGAGGAACGGCTGGAGATTACCGGACTCGAACAGGCCGAGCTTGTGCTGGTCGATTCCGAATAAGGCTCCGGTAATCTGCAAGACGCGGGTGTAGGCTCCGGTCAGGCAGGGATATGCCTGACCGGCGTGATATCAGTGAGCCTCGCCCCAGTTGCTCCCGATCCCGGTTTCCACCACCAGCGGCACTGAAATCCGGGCGGCATCCTGCATGGTCGTGGTGACCAGACGGGCGACAGCTTCGGCTTCGGCCTCCTGGGCCTCGAACAGCAATTCGTCATGCACCTGAAGCAACATGCGGGTTTGAAAACTGTTGTCAGCCAGCACGGCAGGCAGCCGGACCATGGCGCGTTTGATGATATCCGCGGCGCCACCCTGAAGCGGGGCATTGATCGCCTGCCGTTCCGCATAACCGCGCCTTGCCGGGTTGCGGTCGGCGATGCCCGGCACCCAGCAGCGGCGTCCGAAGGGCGTGACCACGAAACCGTTGATTCGCGCTTCTTCCTTGGTTCGCTCCATGTAGTCCCGGATGCCCGGATAGCGGGCGAAATAAGCATCGATATACTGACGCGCCTCGCCCGGAGAAATGGCCAGCGACCGTGCCAGACCAAAGGCGCTGATGCCGTAAATAATGCCGAAATTGATCGCCTTCGCCCGTCTGCGGGTCAGGGAATCCATGCCCTGCATCGGCACGCCGAACACTTCGCTCGCGGTGCGGGCATGAATGTCCTCACCGTTGGCGAAGCTGTCCTTCAACTGCGGAATATCGGCGACATGCGCCAGCAGACGCAGTTCGATCTGGCTGTAATCGGCGCTGATCAGCACATGGCCGGGATCGGCGATGAAAGCTCGCCGGATGCGGCTGCCTTCCTCGGTGCGGATCGGGATATTTTGCAAATTCGGCTCGTTGGAGGACAGACGCCCCGTGGTGGTGATCGCCATCTGGAACGAGGTATGAACCCGACCGGTCCGTGGATTGACATCCTCCACCAGCGCATCGGCATAGGTGGATTTCAGCTTGGCCAGTTGGCGCCAATCCAGGATACGGGCGGGCAAGGCATGGCCGCTTTCATCCGCAATCGCCTGCAACGTGGCCGCATCCGTGCCCCATGCGCCGGTTTTGGATCGCTTGCTGCCGGTTAGGCCGATTTCGTCGAACAGCACCTCTCCCAGCTGTTTCGGGCTGGCGAGGTTGAACGGGCGGCCTGCCAACTGATGAATTTCCGTTTCCATGTCTGCCATGCGCAGGGCGAAATCTGCCGACATACGCCGTAACTCGGCTTCATCGACCCGAATGCCGACTGCTTCCATGGCGCAGAGCACCGGCACTAACGGCCGCTCCATCTGCTCATAGATGGTCAGGGATTTAGTCTCGCGCAGGCGGGGCCGCAGCACATGCCACAGACGCAGCGTGACATCGGCATCCTCGGCGGCATACGCGGTGGCCTTGTCGATGGGAACTTGCGGGAAGGGCAGACGATTGCGCCCGGTGCCGGTCACCTGATCATAGGAAATCGGGCTGTGTCCTAGATGGAGGACGGAAAGCTCGTCCATGCCATGCCCGTGCGCACCAGCTTCCTGAGCATAGGAAATCAGCATGGTGTCGTCGATCGGGGCGATGACCGGCATTTGATGGCGGCGCAGCACGGCGAGATCGAACTTGCCGTTCTGAAAGATTTTCAGAACAGCCGGATCGGCCAGAACCGGGTTGAGCGCAGCGGCAATTTCCGTAATGGCCGGCTGGCGGACCGGCTGATCCAGCGTGGTCTGGTGATCGAGCGGGATATAGCAGGCTTTCCCCGGTGCAACTGCGAGCGAAATGCCAACGAGTCTGCATTGTTGTGCATCCAGCCCGTCGGTTTCGGTGTCCATAGCAAACAAGCCGGCTTTCCGCGCTTCCGCCAGCCATGGTTCCAGCGCTTCGACGGTCGTGACGGTTTGATAAGGGCCGAAGGGCGCGGAGGAAGGAGGAAGGGTGGCTGCTGCCGCAGGGGGGGCGGCCGCAGTTCTGCTGGCAGCGGGAGAGGAGGGGGAAGTGCTGCCGCTTGTCTCAAGCCCGAGCCTTGCCGCGGTGCTGCGGAACCCTTGCGCATTCAGCCAGTCCTGCAGAACGGCAGCATCCGGCTGACGAACACTCAGATCGGTGATCGGCACTGGTAGCGGGGCATCCTGACTCAGTGCCACCAGTTGACGGGAAATCCGCGCATCCTCGGCATGGGCAACGAGATTGTCCCGGCGCTTGCTGGGCTTCATTGTTTCCAGTGATGCGAGAACACCCTCGAGATCGCCATAGTCATTGATGAGCTGGGCAGCGGTTTTGGGGCCAATCCCGGGAACGCCGGGGACGTTATCGACGCTGTCCCCCATCAGGGCCTGCACGTCGATCATTTTCTCTGGCGTAACGCCGAATTTTTCCATCACCTCGGCGGGGCCGATGGTTTTTTGTTTGATGGGATCCTGCATCTCCACACCCGGCTGGATCAACTGCATCAGATCCTTGTCGGAGGAGACGATAGTGACACGCCCGCCCCGTGTGACCGCAGCACGGGCATAGGAGGCGATCAGGTCATCCGCTTCCCAGTCGGCCAGTTCGATCGCAGGGACGCCGAAGGCGGCGGTGGCCTCCCGGATCAGCGCGAATTGCGGGAGCAGCTCCGGCGGTGGCTCCGGACGATGCGCCTTGTAGGCCGGATAGAGCCGATTGCGGAAAGTGGTTCGCCCGGCATCGAAAATCACCGCCAGATGCGTGCCAACGTGATCTTTCAGAAACCGCGCCAGCATGTTGGTAAAGCCGAAGACGGCATTGACCGGCGTGCCATCCGGTCTGGTCATCGGCGGCAAGGCGTGGAAGGCGCGGAAAATGAATCCAGATCCATCGATCAGGATCAAATGGGTGCTGTCCGGAAGCGCTGCATCCGGCGTCGGGGAGGTGCTCACGGAAAAATGGTCAGATCAGGCGTCAGTGGGCCGCTACGGCAGGGGCATCGGCCGTCAGCACATAGAGGCGGGAACAATAAGGGCACATAACCCGTTGCCCGACGATCCGCAGCCACACGCGAGGGTGCCCCAGCGGCGCATTTCCGCCATCGCAGGAAACGACACGGCTGTCGACCAGAATGGTCTCGCTGGATGGAGCATTCAACCCGGCGGGAGCCACGGGGGTTGGTTCCCCCCGCTCCGCAGAGACGGAGGCATAATCGATGGGCGGTGTGGTCATGGTGCATCCTCCGTAGAGCCTCGCCTTGCCGGGCATCTGGCAGAGGCATTGTCGGGATGATAGCCATGCGGACGGTTCGTTCAACCGTCTCCGTTTCTCTGGAGCCTGTTCATCTGATTATTTCCGATCCGAGGCCGTCCATTGACTTCTTTTCCCCGTATATTGCGCTGGTTGGTGATAGGGGTGTCGCTGCTTCCCTGCGCCTGTGCATCCCGACTCATGCTCCCGGGGGTTCCACGGGTTTCGGTTTCTATGACGGGGGTCAGTGAACCGGGTAAAGCGGTTATGCAGGTGCCTTTTCCCCGGTTGAATGCTTTGGTTCCTCCGTCCGGTCTGTTCAGGCTGGCAGATGAAACAGCATTGCCATATCGCGCATGGATGCCGACCGACATACCCAAGGATGGCCCATGGGCAGTGGTGCTGGCCCTGCACGGAATGAACGATTCCCGTGATGCATGGGAGTATCCCGCCCCTGTTCTGGCGGCAGCGGGTATTGCCGTGATCGCGCCGGATCAGCGCGGCTTCGGTGCATCGCCATCCCGTGGTTACTGGTCGGGCGGGGAGGCTATGGCGCAGGATGCCGCCGCCATGCTGCGTCAGCTGCGTCAGCGTTATCCGCACAGCCGGATTTTTGCGATGGGCGAAAGCATGGGGGGCGCGGTGCTGATGCTGACTGCAACGCTGCCTGATGCTCCGGCGGTTGACGGCTATATTCTCTCTGCTCCGGCTGTGTGGGGGCGTAGAAAAATGAATATCGCCCTGCGCAGCACGCTCTGGTTGGCGCTGCATACGATTCCTGGGGCACGGCTTGGTCCCGGCCCGGTGCGGGTCAAGGCAAGCGATAACAGAACCGCCCTGCTCCGGCTGGGGCATGATCCGTTGACCCTTCATAAAACGCGCGTCGATGTGATTGGCGGTGTGGTCGATCTGATGGATCAGGCGCTGGAATCGGCACGGTATGTAAAGGGGCCGGCCCTGTTTCTATATGGCGCCCATGACGAACTGGTGCCGAACCGCGCCATGCGTACCGCTTGGGCGGCTCTGGCACCACGGGTGGGGCCAAGGGAAGAGGGTGAAGATAAGCGGGATGTGTGCTTTGCCTATTACGCGGATGGTTATCACCTGCTGTTCCGTGATCAGCGGCGAGACCTTCCCATCCAGGATGTCATCGCATGGATGATGGCCATTGCCGGTGGAAGAAGCGACAGGCCACTGCCGTCAGGAGCAGACCATGAGGCAATAGGGTGGTTGCGTGCGGCGCAAGGCAGATGACATTTCCGGGTTTTGCGGCATAAGGGGTTGAGAGAAGGTTGTCTTCGACGTCCGCGCAGGGTATTCAGGGCGCGCTGGACCCGTAGCTCAGCTGGATAGAGTGTCGCCCTCCGAAGGCGAAGGTCGCGCGTTCGAATCGCGCCGGGTCCGCCATTTTCCTTTTATTCGGCCAGAATAACCTTGCCGCCATTGTGGCGCAGGGGTGTTTGCTAGCCGCAGATGCGAACCTTCCCAATACTGAAGCGTTACCGTAACGTTTGGGGGCGCAAACAGGCGCAAAGGGAGAATGAAGCGTGCGCTATCCTGTTTCCATCGTTCTGGCATTGATTCTGGCTGCCTGCTCAGCCCCTGTGCCCAAGGAAAGTTCCGCTGTTTCGACACCTCCGCCTCCGGAGAAAGCGCCGGTGGCCAATGTGGTTACGCCCACGCCTTCTGCTGCTCCGGATTCCGCGGCTGCCAATACAGTGTCTCCGGAGTCTGACCATTGCGATGTCAAGGCATTGAGTCATGCAGATTACAAAGACTGCCTCAAACATCTGCATATGGGGCAATTTCATGGCCACCCCACTTATTACGGGCTGCACTGATCAGAGTCGTGAGTGTCAGGCCGCGATGGTGAGCGCTGGGGCATCATTTGTGGGGACGTGGATCAATCCGCTATGAGGCGGATTGATCTATGACGATGGAGCTGCCTCCCATGACCGATACCCTTCCCGACCGGCTGTCCACCAATCCGGAAAGTCCCTATTTCAACGCCCCTTTGCTGGAACGCGGTGTCGGCATCCGATTCAACGGCGAAGAAAAAAACAATGTCGATGAATACTGTGTCAGCGAAGGCTGGGTGCGTGTGATCGTCGGCAAGGCTCTGGACCGCAAGGGCCATCCGATGACCATCAAGCTGCAAGGCAAGGTGGAGCCTTACATCCGTGAGACGGAGGCAGAGGCCGAATAACGGTCTTTTCACAGATGGTCCGGCTGGTTTCTACCGTTCAGGAAATCAGCCCGGTCAGGGGTGAGGACGGGTCCGCCCCCATCCGACGTGGCATGCGTCCGGCCAGATGCGCCAGACGCCCCGCCTGTACGGCATGTTTCATCGCCTGCGCCATCAGCACCGGATTCCCGGCATGAGCAATGGCGCTGTTCAGCAAAACCGCATCACAGCCGATCTGCATGGCCACAGCGGCATCGCTGGCGGTGCCGATTCCCGCATCCACCAGCACGGGCACTTTCGCCTGTTCGATGATGAGGGACAGCATGGCCGGATTCTGTAATCCCAGCCCGGAGCCGATCGGTGCACCAAGCGGCATGATCGCCACACAGCCCATTTCCTCCAGCCGTTTCGCGGCGACGGGATCATCGGCACAATAGACCATGACCTCGAATCCGTCCTCAATCAGGGCGGCCGCGGCTTCCATGGTTGCGGCCATATCGGGATAGAGGTGAGGGGGTGGTCCCAGCACTTCAAGTTTGACCAGATTCCATCCGCCTGCCTCGCGGGCCAGACGCAGGGTTCTCACCGCGTCTTTTGCCGTGTGGCAGCCTGCGGTGTTGGGCAGATAGGTATAGTCGCGCGGGCTGACGTAATCCTGAAGCATCGGCGCGGAGGGATCGGACAGGTTCACGCGTCTGACGGCGACGGTGACGATCTCGGCCCCCGATGCGGCGATGGCGGCGGCAGTTTCCGGCAGATCCTTGTAGCGACCAGTGCCGACGATCAGGCGGGATGTGAAGCGTCGCCCGGCTACGCTCCAGCGATCATTGTTCTCAGCCTCCACACCTGATGCGGCAAAGCCGGAGCCGTGTGTCGGTGAAACCGTCGTCATGATATGTCCTGATTCCGTGTTAAGTGACGCGCCCGATCATAAGGCCGCGCAAATCAGCCTGTCCGGCTTAGCCGCCGCCGATGAAATGAACGATTTCCAGCACGTCGCCATCATCCAGCAGGGTCTGTTCATAGAGCGAGCGCGGTACGATGCTTTCATTGCGCTCTACAGCGATTTTGACGCGGTCCAGCCCGATGTCTTCCAGCAATGCCGCAACAGTGGTTGGGCGGGAAAGGGCATGCGACAGGCCATTGACGGTGATGAAAGCGCCATCCGTCATAGGCATTTCGGAAAGGGATGTGCTCGGGGCGGACATGTCATGGACTATGGGGAGAGGCCTCACGCTGCGCAAGCCGGAACCACTGAAAGGATGGTTTCGTGAAACAGAATGGGAAACGGATTGGACGTTCTCGTCTGCGCATGCTAACGCCCGGCTGATGACCAGACCTTTGATTGCCGTCCTGAACGGCCCGAATCTGAATATGCTCGGCGTGCGTCAGCCGGAGATGTATGGCTCCGTGACGCTTGATGATGTCGAGGCGCTGTGCGCCGAAACGGCAGAGGAGCTTGGGCTTGCCGTTAATTTCAGGCAGACCAATGGCGAGGGTGAGCTGATTTCCTGGGTGCAGGAATGCCGCGGCCGTGCCGCTGGCATCGTGATCAATCCGGCTGGCTATACCCATACTTCTGTGGCCCTGATGGATGCGCTGCTTGCGGTGGATCTGCCGGTGGTCGAGGTGCATATCAGCAATATTCACCGGCGCGAGACTTTCCGCCGCCGGTCTTACGTCAGCCAGGCGGCTGACGGCATTATCTGTGGTCTCGGCGTGCGCGGATATGCCCTGGCGTTGCGCGCCATGGCGGACCTGCTGGACGAACAGACCGATCTGCCCGATGATCATTCTGATCGGGATCAAGCTTTTCACCCTTATGAAGGAGAAGAGGGCGCATGAGCCGCGTTCTGTTCGACGCGGAGGCCATCCGCACCCTGGCGACAATTCTTGCGGATACAGGCCTGACGGAAATCGAGATCATCGATAACGAAAGCCGTATCCGTGTTGCGCGGACCCCAGCCCCCGTTACCTATATCGGTGGTGCCCCTGCCCTGGCGGCTCCGGCGGTAGCAGCGGCACCGGCCCCGCAGGTGCAGGCGGCCCCTGTGGCGCAGGAGGCTGTCTCTGCCGTGGATGATGCGAAACATCCCGGTGCGGTGCTCAGCCCCATGGTCGGTATTGCCTATCTGTGCCCGGAACCGGGCGCGCCTTCTTTCATCTCTGTGGGTCAGCCGGTGACGGCCGGGCAAACCCTGTTGCTGATTGAGGCGATGAAAACTTTCAATCAGATCAAGGCCGCGAAAGCGGGCACGGTCTCGAAAATTCTCGTCGGCAATGGTGCGCCGGTCGAGTATGGCGAGCCGCTTGTGATCATTGAGTGACCGGGGCGGGATGTTCCACAAAATCCTGATCGCCAATCGTGGTGAAATCGCGCTGAGAATCCAACGCGCCTGCCGTGAACTTGGCATTCCGACCGTCGCCGTGCATTCCACCGCGGATGCCGATGCGATGCATGTCCGTCTGGCGGATGAGAGTGTCTGTATCGGCCCGCCCGCTGCTCGTGACAGCTATCTCAACACGGCGGCCATTCTCGGGGCGGCGACCATCACCGGCGCCGATGCGATTCATCCCGGCTATGGCTTCCTGTCGGAAAACGCGGACTTTGCCGAAATGGTCGAGGCGCATGGCCTGACCTTCATAGGCCCCAGCCCGTCCCATATCCGTATGATGGGCGACAAGATCGAGGCCAAGCATGCTATGGCCTCGCTCAACGTGCCGCTGGTGCCGGGTTCGGCAGGCGTCGTGTCGGATATGGAGGAAGCCCGTGCCGTGGCGGATCGGGTGAAATATCCGGTTCTGATCAAGGCGGCGGCAGGTGGCGGCGGGCGTGGCATGAAAGTCGCGCATGATGAGAGCGAACTGGCTGAAGCATGGCGTTTGGCCCGTACTGAAGCCGCAGCCGCTTTTGGCAATGATGCCGTCTATATCGAAAAATACCTCGATAAACCGCGCCATATCGAATTGCAGGTTCTGGCCGATTCGCACGGCAATGTGGTCCATCTGGGTGAGCGTGACTGCTCTCTTCAGCGCCGGCATCAGAAACTGCTGGAAGAAGCTGGTTCTCCCGCCCTGACGGCGGAAGAACGTGACCGGATTGGCGAGGTCGTGACCTCCGGCCTGCGCAAGCTCGGCTACCGCAATGCGGGCACGCTGGAATTTTTATATCAGGACGGACAATTCGCTTTCATCGAGATGAACACTCGCTTGCAGGTCGAGCATCCGGTGACGGAAGCCATCACCGGCATCGACCTGGTGCGGGAGCAGATTCGGATCGCGGCCGGGGAGCCTCTCGGCTATGAGCAGTCGGATATTCGTTTCCAGGGTCATGCAATCGAGTGCCGCATCAATGCGGAAGATCCATTGACCTTTATGCCGACACCGGGCCGGATCGAGGCATTTCATGCGCCGGGTGGCTTGGGCGTGCGTGTGGATAGCGCGCTGTACAGCGGCTATGTGGTGCCGCCTTACTATGACAGCATGGTTGCCAAGCTGATTGTTCATGCTCCCACCCGTCCTGAAGCCATTGCGCGCATGAGCCGGGCGCTGGAGGAAATGGCCGTGGTGGGGATCAGCACGACGGCTGAATTACATCAGCGCGTTCTGGCTGATCCGGAATTTCAGGCCGGTGAATACACCATTCACTGGCTGGAGAAATTTGTAGCGGGGCAGATTCCTGCGGCTTGATCTGGAGCGGGAGGATGGTCTTTCCAGACTGTCCTGCCGCCGGGCCTGCCGCCGGGCCTGCCGAATGGTAAAGCGGAAGGATAGGAAGGCATGTCGCGACGCGCCTTCGAGATCACTCCGGAGCTGATATTACAGGCCTATCGTGCAGGTCTGTTCCCCATGGCCGAAACCCGGGAGGGTGCGCGTCTTTACTGGCTTGATCCGGAAGAGCGCGGCATTCTGCCACTGGACGGGTTTCATCTCCCGCGCCGTTTGTTGCGCACTGTCATGGCCGAGCGGTTCGAGGTTCGGATCGACAGTGACTTTCCTGCCGTGATCCATGCCTGTGCGGCACCACGCCGGGGGCGGATGGATAGTTGGATCAACGCTGAAATCAAGCGGCTTTTCATCGACCTTCATCGAATTGGTCATGCACATTCTGTCGAGGCATGGCAGGACGGAAAGCTGGTGGGTGGCCTGTATGGTGTGGTGCTGGGCGCTGTGTTCTTCGGTGAAAGCATGTTCAGCACGGTGCGTGATGCATCGAAGGTCGCGTTGACACATCTGGTGGCCCGTTTGCGGCTGGGCGGGTTCCGGCTGCTGGACACGCAGTTTGTCACCACGCATCTGACACAGTTTGGTGCCATGGAAGTCTCCCGGGAAGCATATAGGCAGCGACTGGCGGCTTGCGTGGATATCCGGGCAGACTGGATCGCGACTCCGCCACACGCTTTGCTTGTTCATGCGTTCAGGGAATTGGCAGGCAAGGAAAGGAATGATCATGGCCCATGACATCATGCCGCGGCATCGGATGAGGGCGCAGCGTCTATGTGTAATGGCACTGCTGGCTGGTGTGCCATTCTCCAGTCACGCCGCCTTTGCCGATCAGCCCGCCCATCTGGTGCCGCAGAAAGATGTGTCCGTGGTTTATACCCTGACTGGTGCGAAAGCCGGTGAAACCGGGCGGCCCCGTCAGGGCAGGCTGTTCTATTCGAGCACAGTTGGAGAAGCGCGGGTTGAGGCTGACCGGCAGCCCGGCTTTTTACTGCTTGATCCGCGGCACGATCGTGCGACCCTGGTTCTGAACCAGATCAATATCTACGTCACCAGTGCCATTTCTGGCACGCCGGTCAGTGCGCTGGTGCTTTCCCCGACCGAGAATTTCACCCGCACCGGGACCAGCCGGATTGCAGGCATTGCCTGCACCCTCTGGCATGTCACATCCCGGCAAGGACAAGGGACGATCTGCCTCAGCGATGATGGTATCCTGCTCAGCGGCGAGGGAACAGATACAGAGGGTCGCACCGGCAGCCTGCATGCAACCAGTGTGAAATATGCCCCGCAGCCGCAGGCCTTATTCAGGATTCCGGACGGGTATCAGAAAATGGATTTGCCGCCGGGTATGGTGCAGGGTCTGCTCTCCGGGAATGGACAGGGGGCGTTGCAGATGGGTGGCGCCATGAAGACAATGAGGAATTTGATCGGGCGATGAAATACGGCACTTTTCTGGCGCTGTTTGTGGCGCTTGGCCTGCTGGCAGCCTGCGCGCAGGCGGGTGAGCAGCCAGTGCTGCAATGCGCACATGATACCGACATCACCTATCGCATACAGCATGACGGGGCCATGACGACAGAGCGTGTGCGCTGGCTGGCCTCCCGCCAGATACAGCGGATCGATCCGCCGCAGGGCGGGCTTTATATGTTGATCAATCGGGCCGATATGCATATCGCGCTGGTCGATCCGCTTCGCCACGGTGTGCTGGATATCGAGGCGTCCGACCCAAGGCCGCAGGTGGTTGGCAAGTCGAAAATGCCGGAAGTCGAGCCTCTCTCTGGCCCCGCCACGCCTGATATGCAGTATGAAAAAGCTGGATCGCGCATCGTCGACGGCCTGCCCTGCACGGAGTGGGTCGTCACAGCGGATGGCAAGACGGCAACACCGAAGACGGCACCTGCCGCCATGTGCATGACCAGTGATGGCATGTTGTTACAGGTGCGGATAGGGGAGCAAATCGTGGCACAGGCGGTTTCTGTCTCGACGGAGAAGCTTGACGCCGATTTATTCAAAATCCCTGCTTCCTATGCGCACACCACCCCGGAGGCGCTGAAGGCGGCTCCGTGATGGAACGCATGCCCCGACAAGGGTGGGTGCCATGGCATGACCGTGCGGGGCGTTTTTCTTTACTGCGCCTGATGGTTTTGCTGTTCCTGCTGTATCCGGCGGCCCATCTGCTGAAGAACGGCCTTTATCAGGAATTAGGGGCCGAGCCGTTGAAGGCGGCTCTGCATGAGACGGGGCGGTGGACGATCCGCTTCCTGCTGGTCTCGCTGGCGATCACCCCCTTGCGGGAGGCTCTGTCATGGCCCCGCCTGTTGATCGTGCGGCGCATGATCGGGGTGGGAACGGCGTGTTATGCGCTGCTGCATCTGGCGCTGTATGGAGCGTATGAGAATGGACGCCTCTGGCTGATATGCTCCGAAATTGGCAGCCATTTTTACCTGCTTATCGGGTTTGTGGCGCTGTGCGGGCTTGTCGTGCTGGCGGTGACATCCACGGATTCATGGATGCGCAGGCTGGGACGGCGGTGGAAAAAATTGCATCGTGCCGTGTATGTGCTGGTCATACTGGCGCTGATGCATGGCTTTATTCAGGCCAAGATCGATATCTCGCAGGAGGCTGTCTGGAGCGGGATATTTTGTGCGCTCATGGCATGGCGTTTATGGCCTCGCCAGCACCGGGGATGGGGGGCCGCTATTCTCCTGTCTCTGGCGGCCATTCCGGCTACGGCCCTGCTTGAAGCCGCATGGTATGGGCTGGTGCGTGGTTTGAACTGGCAGCTTGTACTGGGCGCAAACTGGCCGCCCGATCTGGCGACGGCATGGCGCATGATGATCACGCTTGGCCCGCGTCCGGCTTGGGAAGTGGCAGTACTCGCCTGCATGATGATAGCTGCCGTGTCATACCGCCGCTGGTTCGTCTCACGGCAACAGTGGAAGGCGGCAGAAAGGAATGGCTGACAAAGCGTCCTGGCTTCAGGCTGCCATGAGATGTCGGAATATTGCCCTTGCGGGGGGTGAGGTATCCTTCTCCACCGGCAAGGAGAGGCTGTCGCGCACGATCGGCCTTTGGCGTCTGGCGATGATTGGCGTTGGGGCGACCATCGGCACCGGAATTTTCGTTGCCTTGGCGACGGCAGTGCCGAAAGCCGGGCCGGGGACCATATTGGCCTTCGTGATCGCAGGGCTGACAGCGGCGCTGACGGCGCTTTGCTATGCGGAAGTTGCCTCCACCATACCAGAGGCCGGTTCCTCCTACTCCTACACCTATGTGACGATGGGAGAGGTCGCGGCTTTTCTGGTCGGGGCCTGTCTGCTGCTGGAATATGGCGTTGCGGCCTCCGCCATTGCGGTGGGCTGGGCGCAGTATCTGAACCAGCTTCTGGGCGACACAATTGGCCTGACATTGCCGCATGCGATTACCGCAGCACCGGGCAGTGGAGGCTATATCAACCTGCCCGCGCTTGTGCTGGTCATACTCTGTGCGGGTTTGCTGTCACGGGGCGTTGCGGAATCCAGCACGGTCAACGCCGTTCTGGTGGGCATGAAGTTGCTGGTTCTGCTGCTGTTTGCGGTGATCGCACTCTCTGCCTTTCATGTGCGGCATCTGACCCCGTTCATGCCTTTGGGTCTCAGCGGTGTCGGCAGTGCTGCCGCGACAGTGTTTTTCTCCTATGTCGGCATCGATACGATCTGCACCGCGGCCGAGGAGGTGAAAGATCCGGGTCGTACGGTGCCGCGCGCTATCCTGTTGTGTCTAGGCATCGTCTCGCTTGTCTACATGGTGGTCGCTGTGGCGGCGATCGGCGCGCAACCATGGACACGTTTTGCCGGTCAGGAGGCCGGACTGGCCGTGATACTGGAGCAGGTGACCGGCTCCGTTTGGCCTTCCATGCTGTTATGCATCGGTGCCCTGGTGTCGATTTTCAGCGTGACGCTGGTAACGATATATGGCCAGACCCGCATTCTGTTCGTGATGAGCCGTGATGGTCTGATGCCGCCGGTGTTTCATCATGTCGATCCGGGCAGCCATGCCCCACTGGCCAATACATGGATCGTGGCAGCGGCGGTTGCGGCTCTGGCAGCGCTTTTTCCACTCGATATGCTTGCCAATTTGACCAGCATGGGAACGCTGATCGCATTTCTGACCGTCTCGGCAGGGCTGATCGTCCTGCGGCGTCGCTATGGCGATCTGCCCTGCTGTTATCGTGTGCCATTCTATCCATGGGTGCCACTGCTCAGCGTGGTGTGCTGTCTCTATCTGATCGTGCTGCTGCCATCTGTCACACTGGCTTTCTTTGCGGGCTGGATCGCGGTGGCGCTGGTGTTCTACCTTACCTACGCCATGCACCATTCGGTGTTGGCGAGACCGGTCAAAGTTCTGCCACTGCCGCCGTCACCTGTTTGACATGGCCGGTGACTTTCACCTTGCGCCAGATGCGGGCGATGCGTCCCTCCGCGTCGATCAGGAAAGTGGCGCGATCCAGACCCATATAGCTGCGTCCATACATGGATTTTTCGATCCACGTTCCGTACGCTTCTGAAACCGTGCCGTTCTCATCGGAGGCCAGCGGGAAATCGAGCGCATATTTATCGGCGAAGGCATCGATGGCCTTCATCTTGTCACGCGATATGCCGATGACGGTCAGGCCGCTCTTCCCCAGCGCGGGCAGGGCCTCCTGAAAGGCGCAGGCTTCCTTGGTGCAACCCGATGTATCGGCCTTGGGATAGAAGTAGACCACGACCGGTTTGCCCCGCAGTGAGGAAAGGCTGGCCGTGCGGCCCCGGCTGGCGGGCAGGGTGAAGTCCGGGGCGGTATCACCTTCGGCAAGAGTGCTCATGGCGGGAATCTCCCTGTCAGAGTGTTCGACTGTCATGCGCCTGCATGGCACAGGGTACCGGGATCGGAAAAGTCATTCTCTTTAGTCATCGACTCTGCTCGGGCACAGGAATATCGCCGATATGGTGGATGAACGCCCCCCGCACCCGCTGGCTGATGTCATCGAGACGATCCCTCAGTGTATCTTCATCGGTGACTCCCGGCTCGGCCAGAGCGTCCACCAGCGCCTCGGCCGATGCTGCAGGCAGTCTGGCCCGCGCCGTCCGGCCCAGCGTGATCCGCAGCAGACCTTGAACACCGCGACCCAGATGGTCGGCGTGGATCAACAGTTCCATATCTTCTGCCGACAGAAAACCGGCCTGATGCAGCTGTCGGACAGCGTCACGCGTTGAGGTGGCACGCACCGATGGGTTGGCCGGACCGTGAATCAACTGCAGAACCTGAACGATGAACTCTACCTCCTGCTGTCCACCGGACCGGGTACGGATATCCCACGGGCCGGGATTGGGATGTTCCCGCATGATCCTCGCGCGCATTGTGGCGGCATCGGCACGGATCGTCTCGGCGGGGACAGGCCGGTTCAGTGCGGTTTCGATTGCCTCCCTCACCCGCTGGCACAGGGCTTCAGGGCCGGCAATGACACGGGCGCGGGTCAGGGCCATCCGTTCCCAGGTCCACGCGCTTTCCCGATGGTAACGCTGGAAGGAGGAGAGGGACACAGCCACCGGTCCCTGATTACCGGAAGGGCGCAGGCGCATATCTACCGCGAAAGCGGGGCCGCCCGGTCCCTGTGCGGTCAGTTTGGCAATAAAGCTCTGTGCCGCCCGTGTGTAGTAGGCGCTGGGTGGCAATGGGCGCGTGCCCGGATTGTCGCCGGGCTGACTTTCGCCGATATCTTCCGGATGATCATAGATCATCATCAGATCGAGATCGGAGCCGGCCATCATCTCCCGTCCGCCCGCCTTGCCGAGGGCAACCACGGCGATCCCGCCATTCGGGATGATGCCATGGCGGGACACGTGGTCCTCCATCACATGAGGCAGCAGGGCGTTGATGACGCCGTCCGCCATTGCGGTGCGGACGATTCCGGCTTCATCCACATCCATATCTCCGGTCATAGTGGCGACGGAAATACGGAAATCCTCCTGCCGCGCGGTTTCGCGCAGGGCTCGGATGACTTCCTCCAGATCGCGGCAGTCACTGAGCGCATCCACAATCTGCCGGACAGCCTGGTGAGGCGTTTCCCCGGGGATGATCAGCCCCTCCAATGCGCCTGGTACACTGGCCAGATGATCGGAGAGAAAAGGGGCAGCCCCCAATACCCGTGCCACCCGCTCCAGCAGCGCAGGATTGCGCTGGAACAGCGAGAGAATCTGTATGCCTGCGGGAAGTTGTGCCAACAATTTATCGAAACGGGTCAACACGGCATCGGGCTGGCTCTGGTGGGCGAATGTTTCCAACAGGCTGGGCAGCAGGGCAGTCAGAAGCTGCCTCGCCCGTTCCGAGCGCAAGGCGCGCAGCCGCCCGCTATGCCAGGCACGGACGATTTCGACCACCTGGGGCGGCTTTGCATATCCCATGGCTTGCAAAGCCTCGATCGTGGCTGCCGGTTCGCCGTCACCGCTGAAATCGAGTTGATTGGCCTGATCAGGCCCGTCCGGTACGCTCTCGAACAGCATACGGTAATGGGCGCGTACCCGATCTACATGATGCAGCAAGGTCGCACCAAAGGTGTCCGTATCGGGAAAGCCGAGGAACAGGGCGATGGCCTGCATCTGCTCGGCCATATAGGGTCCGGGCGCGGGCAGGGAATGGGTCTGACGATCATTGACCATCTGGACCCGGTGCTCGGCCATGCGCAGAAAGCGGTAGGCCTCCGCCAGTTCCCTTGCGACATCGGGGACCAGGTGTTGACGATCGACCAGCAGGCGCAGGGCGATCAGGGTGCGTGGCTCACGCAGTTCCGGATCGCGGCCCCCCCATACCAGTTCGAGGGTTTGCACCAGAAACTCGATCTCGCGGATACCGCCCTGGCCGAGCTTCAGATTGAACCCGGCCAGTCGGTCCAACAGAGAGGTGGGGGTCGTGCCGCGCCCGTTGCCGCGATGGGTATCGATACGGCGTTTCATGGCATGGACGTCGGCTATGGCAGCGAAATCCAGATAGCGACGCCAGATGAAGGGCCGGATGGCATCCAGAAACATCTGACCCAGTGCGAGGTCACCCGCGACAGGGCGTGCCTTGGACATGGCGGCCCGTTCCCAGTTCTGGCCCATACTTTCGTAATAGCTGAGGGCGGCGGGCAGGGAGATGGCAGGGGCCGTGGCGCCGGGGTCGGGGCGCAGACGCAGATCTGTGCGGAACACGTATCCCCCGGCTGCGCCGCCTTCATTGCGACTTTCCATCAGGGCGACGATATTCCGGGCAATCCGTGTAAACAGGGCGCCCAACTCATCCCGCGACTCGGCCTGAGATCCGGCCTGGGAAGCAGGATCGTAAAGAAGAATGAGGTCGATATCACTGGAATAGTTCAATTCCCGCGCACCGAGCTTGCCCATGCCGAGCACGGTGAAACCGCTGCCGGCAGCAGCCTCCGACGGGTCTGGAAGATGAATGCGACCGGCAGCAGCCTCTTTGTTCAGCAGATGTGCCACGGCCTTGCGCAACGTGCTCTCTGCAAGGGTGGAGAGGGCGGAGGTGACTTGTTCAAGGGTGAACAATCCTCCCGTATCGCCCAGCGCAATGATCAGCGCCGCCTGCCGTTTGGCCGTCCTCAGTGCCGCAGCCAGAGGCTGACGGGACGTCGTGGCCGGTACAGCGGCGAGATGGGAGAAAATCTGGTCCAGACTGGGTCCGGGACCGATCGCCACAGTCTCCAGCAACAGGGCAGATTCTTTCAGGGCCAGTTCGGACAAATAGGGGCTGTTCCCTCCCACCGCCCTCAACATGTCACGGAAGACGGGATGTATAAGCGCCTGAGCCTCGGCTTCCCCCAGCGCAGCAAACTGTTCCAGCAACCGCTCTGCGGCATGATGATTGGCGGGGGCAGGCCAACATGCCTCCAGCAGGCCACCCGATGCCTGTCCCATGGTCAAGGGCGTGTCGATCCTCGTGGGAGGCAGGCTGTCGGTCACGTGCCGGTTCCTTACGCATGCGCTGGCGGACTGGAAGCCTTCGCGTGAGGCAGTGGAGTGGTCAAGCCGGATGGCTGCTCGGCAGGGTTATCCGTCTGGCATTGCAGATCGCCATCGGGGCCGCTGTGCTGGTTTCGGTCGGCTTCGTGGTGCTGGGGGTGCGCCTGTCGCATGGCCCACTCGATCTGACCGATATTCTCGGGCGCGGTTTACAGGGGTTGGCCCGGACCGGCACCGATCTGCCCGGCGGGGCGGCGGTCAGCAAAGCCGGAGGGCAAGGGCTGGTTGTGCGTCTGCCGGGAAGGTTTGCGCCTTTTCGCATTGATATTCCATATCTGGTGATGACATGGGATGGCTGGAAACACGGTCCCGATGCCATACTGGACGTGCAATTGCGTGGTACGACCATCCGGGATTTGCGCCAGCCGGAGATTTCGCCTGATCTGGCCCGGATCGGGCTGATTCGAGTCGGGGTGATACCCGGCCTGCTGCTGTCCCGCCAGCCGCGTGTGCAGACGGTGCTGATCGAGGATACCGCTATAGCACTGCCGCTTTCTCGCGAAGGGACGGTCTATGCTCCATCGCCTGATGATTTCGACCCTCGGCACCATCTGGAGGCGTTCAGAACATGGGAGCGCCGGAGCTGGGCGCTACTCCCCGATCATCTCGATGTTCATCGGCTGAAGGTGGCGGGCCGCACGGAAATTTCGGCGGCGCCGTGGCGTCTGGAGGAAGTAGAAGCCTCGTTCCACCGTGGACCTGCCTTATCGGTCGAGAGAAACAAGGTGGGTGATTCTTCGCCACCGCTGGATGGATCGGTTCAGGCCAGACTGAAGGCGGGAGGTGCTTCGACCCCCTTATCGTTGAGGGTCGGTGACGCGACGCTGGTACAAAACGGATCGGATCGAAACGGGCTGGGGATCGTGTTCGAGGCCGGGATGATTCCCGTTTCTGCTCTGGCTGACCTGTCTTCGCAGGCAAAAATGCTGGCTGCAGCTGAAGTTCCGGTTGGTCTGCGTGCAACCGCGCTGATTGGTTCTGATCTTGCTTTCAAAAGGGCGAGCCTTGATGTCCAGAGCCAGCCCGGCACCGTAACGATAGACAATCAGATGGTGAAGATACGGGTTTTGGCCGCCCGTCTCGATGCCGACATGATCACCGGGCGCACTCTTCTGTCTTCTCTGACACTGGGACTGGAAGGGGATGCGGGCGCCGCACCGGTTTTCAGAGGCAGTGGTAGTCTGGAGCCGGTCTCGGAAGGTCGCCGCCATGCGCAGTTCCATCTGGATGTCGGGGTTCTGCCGCTGGACGGGCTGCCATCCCTGTGGCCTTCCCGTTTTGCGCATGGTGCGCATGAATGGATCACCCAGAATATGAAGGTGGGCCGGATTGAATCCGGCACGCTCACCTTGATGGCTTCAGTCAGTGAGAATTTTCGCCATCCCGCGCTGGATGGGATCGATGGTCTTCTGACGATACGGAATGCTTCCATTCACTGGTTGCGTCCAGTACCGCCCATTCAGGGAATGAATGGCACGGTAAGGGTGGTTGACCCGCACCGGCTGACCATCGAGGCCGGAGGCGGTCGTGTGCCCGAATATGGGATCGCGGTCAGGCATGCAGTGATGGAGATCGCTGGATTGTCGGAGAAAGATCAGCAATCCGTCATTCAGGGTGATCTTTCAGGCAGCGTTCCAGGACTTGAGAAGCTTCTCTTGCATCCGAGACTGCATCTGCTCAGTGATCATCCGATGGATCTGGGGCAGCCGGAGGGACAATTCTCCGGCATTCTCAACGTGGCGCTGCCGTTGAGAAAAAAAGTCGCCATGGAGGATGTCGCCATAGCCTCCGACGGGCGCATCAGTGCTTTGGTTCTGCATGATGTATTGGCCGGGCGAGATCTGGAAGAGGGTGATTTTAACTATGACGTTTCGGAGAACGGTCTGTCATTGACCGGGCATTGCGTGGTGGCGAATATCCCTGCCCGGATCAGGGCAGGCATGGATTTCCGTCATGGACCGCCGCAGCAGGTGTTGGAGAAGGTGACCATTCAGGCGCATGCAGCGATGGCCGATCTGGAGCGCCTGGGGATAAAAAGTGGCAAGATCAATCTGTCGGGTGCCACCGATATCGAGGCTGCCTACAACCGTCATCGCAGCGGAAAGGCAACGGTCGATCTGGCGGCCGATCTGACTGATCTATCTGCCGTGATCGATCGGCTTGGCTGGCAGAAAAGCGCAGGGCAGCCAGGCAATGCCAGTGCCTCCATTACTCTTCAGGGCGATCATCTGTCCGTCGTGCGGAATCTTCAGGTGTCTGCCCCGAATTTGTCTCTTTCAGGCAGTGCGGCTGGTGCGGCTGGGGGCGGGACACTGCTTCAGTTCGATACGGTGCAGGTGGGTGACAGTCATCTTGCCGGCTCCATCCTGTTTCCGGACAGGGCGGGCGCACCCATTCAGGGCCGTCTTACAGGTGGCGTGATCGATCTCAGTCATCCATTGAAGCGTCAGGGATTGCGCAAATCCTCCTATCGACGCAGCGATCAGGTGCAGGATCAGAAACCAGGCCAGCCTTTTCAGATCAGCGGAAAGCTCGATCGGCTGATCGCCGTGGATCAGGGAGCAGTGCTCGGCATGAACATTGCCATCGTCAATGACGGCACGCTCTATCGCAATGTCACGGTGACGGGGCGAGATACGGCAGGTGGCCTGTTTTCTTTTGTTATCATTCCTGATGGCAGAGGAAGAGTGCTGGATGCACAGGCGACTGATGCGGGAGCTTTGCTGAGTACGCTCGATCTGACGGATGAGATTATCAATGGCCGCCTGACCCTGCATGGCCGCTTTGACGATACCAGCCCGGATCACCGGCTCAGTGGTACCGCAAAACTGCACCAGTTCAGTGTGCGTGGCGCACCCGCCGCTGCAAAGGTATTGCAGGCGATGACACTATACGGGCTGGTCGATGCACTGAGTGGTCCCGGCTTGCCGGTAAATGATCTGATTGCGCCGTTCAGCCTGACCGATGACGAGCTGATTTTCAATGATGCCCGTGCCTACACCATTTCGCTGGGAGGGACGATGAAAGGGCGTATTGACCTGTCCGGCCAGACGCTGGCGCTGGAAGGTACAATTGTGCCGGCTTATATGTTCAACACGCTGCCCGGCCATTTGCCGCTGGTAGGAAAATTGTTCAGTCCTGAAAAAGGCGGCGGCGTGTTTGCGGCAACCTATGCCCTGAGCGGCAGCTTGCAGGATCCACAGGTCAGCCTGAACCCTCTTGCGACTCTGACCCCCGGTTTTTTGCGCGGGATTTTCGACTATTTCAGACGACCGCAATGATGGATGGCTCAAACTTCCTTTTATAAGTTTGCCTGATCACGGAGTATTTCTGTTGCGCCGACCGATTGCCTATCTTGCCGGCCCTGATGTCTTCATGCCGGATGCGCCGGAGCGCGCAGCCCGTAAGATCGCCATCTGTGAGCATTACGGGTTGCATGCCCGCGCGCCGGTTGCCGAGAGTGGTACAGTGAAGCTGCCACCATGGGAACGGATTTTTCGGGCCAATCTGGTGATGATGGAGGCCTGCGACATGGTAATCGCTAATCTGACCCCGTTTCGCGGCGCTTCGGCGGATGCAGGGACGCTGGTGGAACTGGGCTGGTTCGGGGGTAAAGGACGGCCTGTTTACGGTTACAGCAACGATGTGGTGCCCTTTGCATCCCGCAGCTACGCTCATATCACCCGCTGTCCTGATCCTGTAGCGGGGATGGAGGTAGAGGATTTCAGTCTGCCAGATAATCTGATGATACCGGGTCTGCTGGAAGAGCAGGGTATCGCTCTGGTGCTGCCGGAGGATGGACAGAGCCGTGATTTCGCCAGTCTCGATATTTTCGAACATTGTGTGGCGCTGGTGGCAGCACAACATGGCATGGCTCCTGTCTGAGCAGGTCAGCGTATTTTTTGGTCGGCTTTTGCGGGAGGGGGGATTATGAAGCGTCCCCTTGACGTGCGGTTGCTCCGTATAACCGCACTGTAAAACAGGGATCACCACAGATGAGCGACATTCTGGCGGGCACCGCCAGCTCCACAGGGACCAATCAGGATTTTCTCGCCAGGGAAGCCATCTATGGCGCGCGCAATTATAAGCCGCTGCCAGTGGTGTTGAGCCGTGGCGAGGGCGTCTGGGTCTGGGATGTGGAGGGTAAGCGTTATCTGGACTGTCTCTCTGCGTATTCCGCTGTCAATCAGGGCCATTGCCACCCGAAAATTCTGGAGGCGATGACGGCTCAGGCTTCGGTTCTGACTCTGACTTCCCGTGCTTTCGGCAATGACCAGTTGGCTCCGTTTTATGAGGAGCTGTGCACGCTGACACGCTCCCACCGGGTGCTGCCGATGAATTCCGGGGCCGAGGCAGTGGAAAGCGCCATCAAGGTAGCCCGCAAATGGGGCTATCAGATCAAGGGTGTGCCGGATGGGCAGGCGGAGATCATCGTCTGTGCCGAGAATTTCCATGGCCGCACCACCTCTATTGTCAGTTTCAGCACCGATGAAATGGCACGGCGCGAATTCGGCCCTTTCACACCGGGTTTCCGTGTCGTCCCGTATGGCGATATCGCCGCGCTGGAAGCAGCGATCGGCCCCAACACGGTCGCCTTCATGGCCGAGCCGATTCAGGGAGAGGCCGGGGTGATCATTCCGCCGGATGGGTATCTGCGGGCTGCCCGCGCCCTGTGTACCCGCTATCGCGTGCTGATGATTCTGGATGAGATTCAGACCGGCCTCGGCCGCACAGGCAAATTATTGGCCGAGGAACATGAAGGTATCGAAGCGGATGTAACCTTGCTGGGCAAGGCGCTGTCGGGTGGTTTCTATCCCGTTTCAGCGGTGCTTTCGACTGATGAAGTACTGGACGTTCTGCGTCCCGGCGAGCATGGCAGCACGTTTGGCGGTAATCCGCTGGCTTGCGCGGTGGCTCGTGCGGCGCTCCGGGTGCTGACCGAGGAAGGCATGATCGAGAATGCCGCTGTGATCGGCGCGCATCTGTTGAATGGTTTGCGTGCCATCGGTGGTGCGATCATCAGGGAGGTGCGCGGGCGTGGCCTGATGCTGGCGGTGGAGCTGCACCCCGATGCAGGCGGCGCGCGCCGCATCTGTGAGCAGTTGCAGACACGCGGCCTGCTCTGCAAGGAAACGCATGACCACACGATCCGTATCGCTCCGCCGCTGGTCCTGACGCGGGATCAGGCGGACTGGGCGCTGGATCATTTCCACGCCGTTCTGGCTGGATAGGCTTTCAATCCGGTCAGGCCTGTATCCGCCTGACCGGATCAGTCGTTGTTCAGACCGGCTTCAGCAGGCGATGTTGTTTGCGCCCGGCTGAAAGCTTGATGGCCCCATCCTGAAGATCGGCGGGGGAGAGTTTCAGCATTTCATCCGTGACGGTCTCATTATTCACGCGCGCGCCACCACCACGAATCAGGCGGCGGGCCTCGCCATTGGATTGCGCCAGACCTGCAACCGTCAGGGCGCGGAGGATCGGCAGCCCCTCCGCCAGCTCGGTGGCTGCAATGTCGACGCTCGGCAGCGTGTCGGCGGCTTCGCCCTGCTCAAAGGCGCGGCGGGCGGTTTCCGCGGCGGCCTCTGCTGACTCCCGCCCATGCAGGATCGCGGTTGCTTCCGTGGCGAGGATTTTCTTGGCCTCGTTGATCTCCGCACCTTGCAGGGCGGCGAGGCGGTCGATCTCGTCCAGCGGCAGTTCGGTGAACAGGCGCAGAAAGCGACCGACATCGGCATCTTCCGTATTGCGCCAGAACTGCCAGTAATCATATGGGCTGAGCTTTTCCGCCGTCAGCCAGACCGCGCCTTTCGCCGTCTTGCCCATTTTTGCCCCTGATGCGGTGGTGACCAGTGGCGCAGTGAAGCCGAAAACCTGCTTTCCATCGGTGCGGCGAACCAGATCGACGCCGGAGATGATGTTGCTCCACTGATCGGAGCCACCGAATTGCAGCGTCACGCCAAGGCGACGGTTGAGCTCGCGGAAATCATAGCTTTGCAGGATGGAGTAGTTGAACTCCAGAAAGGTCAATCCCTGTTCGCGCTCCAGCCGGGTTCGGACGCTGTCGAAGGATAGCATGCGGTTGATGCTGAAATGAACACCCACCTCCCGCAGGATCTCGATATAGCCGAGCGTGTCCAGCCATTCGGCATTATTCACCAGCGTGGCATCGGTGGGGCCGGTGCCGAAAGTCAGAAATGGCTCAATATTGGCGCGGATACCATCCATATTCGCGGCAATCTGCGCATCGGTCAGAAGCTGACGGGCTTCCTCGCGGAAGGAAGGATCGCCGATCCGTGTGGTGCCGCCGCCCAGCAGAACGACGGGTCGATGCCCGTGCCGCTGCAACAGGCGCAGCAGCATGATCTGCATCATATGCCCGACATGCAGACTGTCAGCGGTGCAGTCGAAGCCTGTATAGGCGTTGACCGTGCCGTTGCTGAGGGCGTTGTCCAGAGCCTCCTGATCGGTGCACTGGAACAGGAAACCGCGGGCCTCGGCCTCGCGAAGAAATGCGCTGCGTGACATGATGCGCGGGTTAGCACGGGAAAAGGCGCTGGTGAATGGCCGCTGATGCAACGCAGCCGCAGAATATGTCTCCTCCTCTCCGCGCCATCGGCCTGATGAGCGGGACGTCTCTCGACGGGGTTGATGCGGCGGTGATCGAGACAGACGGGGTGAGCATCACCGGATATGGTCCCGCAGTGACCCTTCCTTATGATCCGGGGTTACGGGCTGATCTGCGGCGTTTGCTGGATATTGCGCCTGGTCTTGTGAAGGGGGCGTACGATCCTTTCCTGCATGATGTCGAGCGCCGCCTGACGGAATGCCATGTCGATGCCGTGAAGGCACTGGGCGTGCGTGCAAATCTTCTCGGGTTTCATGGTCAGACCCTCCTGCATCGTCCGCAGGAGGGTTGGACCTGGCAAATTGGTGATGCCGCCTTGCTGGCCCGGCTGACCGGGATTGATGTGGTCTATGATTTCCGCTCGGCGGATATGCAGGCAGGCGGGCAAGGTGCGCCGTTGGTGCCGCTGTTTCATCGTGCGCTGGCAGAGGCCCTGCCGGAGGCGGCATGGCATGGGGCCGATTATATCGCGGTACTGAATATCGGTGGCGTGAGCAATGTCACCTTGATCGGGCGGGATGGCACGATCTCGGCCTCGGATGCCGGACCGGGCAATGGCCCGCTGAATGACTGGGCCACCCTTCATACCGGGCAGGAATGCGACCGTGATGGAGCCTTGGCGCGGTCGGGGCGCGTGGATCAGGCCGTGCTGGCGCGGCTGTTGGCGGCTCCGTTTTTCCGCCAGCCTCCACCGAAATCACTGGATCGGCTGGATTTCTCGCACAGCCTGACGGAAAGCGGTGTGCATGATCTTTCCGCCGGAGATGGCGCGGCAACACTGACGGCCTTTACCGCGGCATCCATTGCAGCCCTGCGCTGGCCGGGCCGGGAGCCGGGCGGTTGGATCATCGTGGGGGGCGGGCGTCGCAATCCGGCGATCATGGAGGCCTTGCAGGATTGGCTCGATGCACCGGTCTATCCAGGCGAGGTACTCGGCTGGGATGGGGATGCGCTGGAAGCGCAGTGCTTCGGCTATCTGGCGGTACGAAGCATCCGTGGGTTGCCGTTAAGTGAACCGGCGACCACCGGTGTGAAAACGCCAACCAGCGGAGGCAGGCTGGTCAGTATATCCGCGGTCAGACCACTCTGAACCAGCCCAGTCTGACCGCGGAGCAGGATTTTAATCAGTCAGCTGCCAGCGCCATGGGGCGTGCGCCGATGGAGCGACCGACATACTCTTCGACCGCTTCGGAGACTTTTTCGGCATGGGAAGCGAAGATATGATCCGCACCCTTGAACACGCGATAATCGACCTCGACATTTTTCTGAGTGTTCAGCTTGTCCACCAGCTTACGCACGGCGGGTTCGGGCACCAGCTCGTCCGCATCGCCATGCAGCATCAGACCGCCGCAGGGGCAGGGGGCAAGGAAGCCGAAATCATAATGATTGGCAGGCGGCGCGACACTGACCCAACCAGAGATTTCCGGGCGGCGCATCAGCAACTGCATGCCGATGAAAGCCCCGAAAGAGTAGCCCGCGATCCACAGCCCACCATGATTGGGGTTAACGGACTGCATCCAGTCCAGCGCCCCGGCGGCATCACCGATTTCACCAATCCCGCCATCATAACGGCCCTGGCTGCGACCGACACCGCGGAAATTAAAACGCATCACGGAAAAGCCCAGCCGCTGAAACGACTGGTACATGGTATAGGTGATTCGGTTATTCATCGTTCCCCCGTGCAGCGGGTGAGGATGAAGTATCAGAGCGAGCGGCGCGCCCGCTTCCTTACAGTGGTGGTAACGACCTTCGAGCCGGCCATCGGGGCCGGCAAACATCACCTCAGGCATGAGCAGTTCAATTCCGTTCTCTGATCGACTGCGTGCAACGGGCACGCGCCGAAGCCATCGTTATCCGGTTGCTCCGGACGTATTTTTACTGGATATTTAAGGCCAGCCACATGACGCTGCCGTCACGTATCGGGGGATGACCTGATATGTTTAAAATCCGATCGGGATATCTGGTTCTGTAGCGGTGCGGATGTCTGAACCGGAAGCGGACGTGAAGGACCAGAATGTCCTGCGAACCCGGTAACGGCGAGCGTTTCTGCGGCCACTGTACCGTCCCTTTTTCCTTTTGCTATTCTATTATTCTGCTGCAAGCAGCAGCCCTGTTTGACCATCATATTGTATCAGCAGTCACTTTTGCTAACAAAAAGCGCAGGAATACGCCATTAAATTGTGGCCTCCCCGTCCTGTATGGCGGCCTGATGGCTTATTTGCAGTTCTGGCAGACCGCAAAAGGAAATCGAGATTCGTGGCACCTCTGTCAGTTTATCTGGATGCGAATGCTTCTGAGCCGGTGCGCCCGGAGGCAATGGCGGCATTGCAGGAGGTCGTTCGGGAACCGGGCAATCCATCCTCGCTGCATCGCGCCGGGCGTCGGGCGAGGGACCGGCAGGAAACGGCTCGTGAAACTCTGGCGATGCTCTATGGAGCAGGGCCGGATGAGGTGATTTTCACCTCCGGCGGTACGGAGGCGGACAGTCTTGCCGTGCATGTACTGGGGGAGGGGCGCCGTTTGCTTCTTGGTGCGACGGAGCATCCTGCGTTGCTGTCTTGCCGCCCGGATGCGGAACTGATTGGTGTTGATCGCGAAGGTGTGACCGATCTGCATGATCTGGACGCACGTCTGGCGCAGGGCGGCCAGGCTCTGGTGTGCCTGATGCTGGCCAATAACGAGACGGGCGTTATCCAGCCGATGGCGGAGGTTGCCGCGCTCTGCCGCCAGTATGGAGCCCTTCTGCATGTGGATGCGGCGCAGGCGGCTGGCCGGATGACGGTGTCGATGAGGACGCTGGATGCGGACAGTATGGCTTTGTCCGCGCATAAGCTGGGAGGTGTTCCGGGGGTGGGGGCGCTGCTGCTGCGTGATGCGGCTCATCGGGATGTCAGGCCGCTGATGAAAGGCGGAGGTCAGGAGAGAGGCTGGCGCGGTGGCAGTCCGGCCTTACCGGCGATCAGCGCCTTCGCCGCCGCGGCCCGTGCGGCCATGCAGACAGATGAGCAAAGAGGAACGTTTGCCCGGCTGATTGAATGGAGAGACAGGCTGGAACAGGCGGCCACTAAGGCCGGCGCGGTGGTGGCAGGTGGAGGCGCAAGGCTGGGGCGTTTGCCCAACACCTCATGTCTGATCCTGCCCGGTGTAGCGGCGCAGCGTCAGGTGATGGCGCTTGATCTGGCCGGTATTCAGGTTTCGGCCGGATCGGCATGCAGTTCTGGCAAGGTAGCGCGCAGTCATGTGCTGGCGGCGATGGGGTTTGGACAGCAGGCGGGGGAGGCAATCCGTGTCTCGTTGCCATGGAATGTGACGGAGGCGGATGTGCAACGCTTTATGGATGCCTATGCCACCATGGCCTCCCGGTTGAGGACAGAGCCGTCTTCTGCGCCCTTTCCTTTCTCTATGTCTCATCCCATATCGGCGCAGTGATGAGTTTGCCAGAGACGCCCCTTTATTTCGATTATCAGGCGACAACGCCCTGCGATCCGCGTGTGGTGCAGGCAATGGCGCCCTTATGGACGGAGATGTCCGCCAATCCGCACAGCACTGCTCATGAGCCCGGCCAGCAGGTTGCCGCCCTGGTAGAGCAGGCGCGGGATAGTGTGGCGGCGCTGATCGGTGCGGAGGGGAGGGAGATCGTGTTCACCTCCGGCGCGACCGAGGCCAATAATCTGGCGATCAAGGGCGCGGCCCGCTTTGCCCTGCATCATGCGCCGTCCTTACCACGGCGCATCATTACCGTGGCCACCGAGCATAAATGTGTTCTGGAATCCGTGCATGATCTGGCGCGGGAAGGGTTCGAGCCTGTAATCCTGCCGGTCGGGGCTGACGGGTCGCTGGACCCGCAGGCCCTGCGGGAGGCCCTGACTTTGCCTGCGCTGCTGGTCAGCATTATGACGGTCAATAATGAGACGGGGGTGATTCAGGACATCCCCACCTTGGCCCGTCTGGCGCATGAGCGGGGGGCGCTGTTTCATACTGATGCAGCCCAGGCAGCCGGGAAAATTCCGCTTTCGGTCGGCAATGGTGAGGCGCGGGTCGATCTGATGTCGCTGAGCGCCCATAAAATGTATGGCCCGAAAGGGATTGGTGCGCTGTATGTGCGTCGCCGTCCACGCACACGGCTGGAGCCGCTTTTTTCTGGTGGCGGCCAGGAGCGCGGCTTGCGCTCCGGCACGTTGCCCGCACCGCTGATCGTAGGGTTCGGCGCGGCCTGCGCCATTGCCCGTCAGGAAGGGGAGGCCGAAGCTGTGCGCATCGCCGGGCTGAGAGATCGTCTGCTGTCCCGTCTGCGGGAGGCTCTGCCGGGGGTGAGCGTCAATGGCTCCCTCGGACAGCGGGTGGCGGGCAATCTGAACGTGGCTTTTCCTGCTGATAGGGCAGGAGAAAGGACGGCACAGCAGCTCATGGCCGCCCTGCCATGGCTGGCGATGTCCACAGGCTCTGCCTGTACATCGGCGGAGGTTGAGCCTTCCTATGTGCTTCGTGCAATGGGGGTGAGCGGAGCGCAGGCGGCACGAAGCTTGCGCCTTGGCATCGGACGCTATACCTCCGCCGCGGATGTGGATCGCGCGGTTGCCGCGCTGGCACGGGTGTGGCGGGATGCTCCCTCCCTTCCTTTGTGCCGGGACGTCACCTGAGACCCAGCCGCCCGGCCTGTGCCGGGCGCGACAAGAATGCGGAAACGAGACGCAATGCCCAAGATGACTTTCGTCGAACAGGATGGCACGCACCGGGAAGTTGATGCCCCCGCCGGTTTGTCGGTGCTGGAGATCGCCCATAAGCATGGCGTGGATATTGAAGGCGCATGCGAAGGATCGCTGGCCTGCTCGACCTGCCATGTGATCGTTGATCCGGAATGGTTCGACCGCCTGGAACAGCCGACCGAGGATGAGGAAGACATGCTTGATCTTGCATTCGGCCTCCAGAAGACTTCCCGCCTCGGCTGCCAGCTGGTGATGACCGAGGCTCTGGACGGCTTGGTCGTGCGCCTGCCATCCGGCAGCCGTAACGCTGGGGGCTGATCACCGATGCGTGTCCTGGTTGCCATGTCTGGCGGAGTCGACAGCTCCGTCGTCGCCGGATTGTTGCAGGAAGCGGGACACGAGGTGATCGGCGTGACGCTGCAACTCTATGATCACGGAGCGGCGGCGAAGCGGAAGGGAGCCTGCTGCGCCGGGCAGGATATTTACGATGCCAGGCGGGTTGCTGACCGGCTTGGCTTCCCGCATTACGTGATTGATGCGGAAGAACGCTTCCGCAATGCTGTGATGGCCGACTTTGCTGATGCCTATGCCGCAGGGGAAACACCGGTTCCTTGCATCCGCTGCAACCAGACGGTCAAATTTGCCGATCTGACCGCCCTGATGCGTGATCTGGGGGCGGAGCGTCTGGCGACCGGCCATTACGTGCGGCGTATTGAGGGGCCGGACGGAGCGGAACTGCATCGCGCGGTCGATCTTTCCCGCGACCAGAGCTGGTTTCTGTTCGCTACCACACGGGACCAGCTGGATGTCAGCCTGTTTCCGCTGGGGGGTATGGAAAGCAAGGATGACGTGCGCGCCCATGCCGAGCGGTTGGGGCTGGCTGTGGCACGTAAGCCTGACAGTCAGGATATCTGCTTCGTTCCCGCTGGTACCTATGCCGATGTTGTGGCCCGCTTCCGCCCCGATGCGCTGGAGCCGGGGCAGATCGTGGACCGGGATGGTCATGTGGTAGGGCAGCATGAAGGCGTCGGACGCTATACGATTGGTCAGGCAAAACGCCTCGGCAATGCGGCGATGATCGATGGAGTGCGCCATGTGGTGGTGTCGCTGGATGCCGGCAGCCGTCGCGTTGTGGTGGGCCCTGCCGGCACGGCCCAGCGGCGTATCGTGCTTTCTGAAGTCAACTGGCTGATGACCCCGCCAGTTGCACCCATTTCCTGCGCCCCCATTGCCTGCATGGTCAAGCTGAGGGCGCGGGAAACGCCGCATCCGGCAACGGTCCGGGTAATCGAGGGCGGTGTTGAGGTCATACTGGAAACCGAGGCCTTGCCTGCGCCTGGACAGGCCTGTGTGTTCTATGACGGAGACCGGGTTCTGGGGGGTGGATTTATTCGTAAATCTGTCTCTCAGGTGATTGACGTACCGGCCGGTACGGCGGTATCAGCGGCCCCCAACCTGGCGGTGTAGCTCAGTGGTAGAGCAGGGGAATCATAATCCCTTGGTCGGCGGTTCAAATCCGTCCACCGCTACCAGGCTTACATGCATGGTCTTGCCGTGTTTCTGCGGTGATAGACCAGCCAACCTTTCTTTTCCTTTGTTATTTCCGGTATTGCTGCGCTTGTAGCGTCCTGATGGCTGACAAAGTCCATCTGTTTTCCAAGGGGATGCTGGCAAAGACAGGCAGTGATATTGCCATGTTGCAGACACATTGATGCGTAATCAAAATAAGTTATTGAGAATATTTCGCATTATCACTATGAGACACCCGATCCATTCGGGAATGATGACATGAAAAGGCTGCCTCGGCGCATCAGGATACGCAAAGCCGGTTATGTATCCGGGGCTTTTTGCCTTGCGGTGGGGTTTCCATGGCATTCGGCGCATGCGCAGGAGGCAGGGGCACTGCCGCAGTTGAATGTATCGGGACAGCAGGAAACGGCGTTGGGACCCGTCAAGGGATTCCTGGCCCGGAAAAGTATTGCGGCCACGAAAACTGATACACCCCTGATGCAGACATCACAGAATGTAACGGTCATCACCCGTGACAGGCTGGAAGATCTGAACATCCGCAGCATTGCCGAGGCAATGCGTTATACGGCCGGTGTTACGGATGTCGGTGGCCGGGACGATCCGCGTGGTTTCGGCGGCACGATCCGCGGCTTTACACCTGATACCTATCTGGATGGTCTGAAACTGCCGCTGGCCAGTGCATCGCAGACTTTCGATCTGGAACCGTACGGGCTGGAACGGATCGACGTGCTGCGTGGGGCTAATGCAGCCTTGTATGGTTCCGGTCAGCTTGGCGGTATTATCAATGCAGTCAGCAAACAGCCTCGCCTTGATCATACCAACGAAGTGCAGGTGCAGGGTGGTTCTTTCAACCGTATTCAGGGGGCTGCCGATCTGGGTGGCAAACTGACTGATGATGGTTCATGGCTGTGGCGGCTGAACGGGCTGATGCGCAAATCGGATACGTTTGTCGATAATGTGCTGAACAACCGGATCTATGTTGCGCCGTCAGTGAAATGGGCTGGCGAAAAAACGACGGTGACGTTTTTGTCCAGCTATATGCAGATTGATGCCGGATCGGCGGCCCAGTTTCTACCTGCCATCGGTACGGTGTTTCCAAGTCGCTACGGCTATATCCGGCAAAGTCTGAATACCGGCGATCCGAATTACGACGTCTATTCCAAGCGCGAAGTTTCGGTGGGGTATCTGGCCGAGCATCATGTGACGGATCGCTGGACCCTGCGGCAGAATCTTCGTTTCATGCATGAGGATCTGAACTATCGCACGGTGACCACCACCGGCCTTGCCGCCAATCAGCGCAGTATTACCCGGCAGGCGCAGCAGCAGTTGAACATGTTCAACACGTTGGCCGTCGATAATCAGTCAGAAGTGCATTTTGCGACCGGTCCTGTCACGCATGATCTGCTGACGGGTGTGAATATCACGACGCAGTTTATCTCCACACGCCGTGGGCAGGGAACGGGACCCTCGCTGGATCTTTATGCTCCCGTCTATCGCAGTGTGACGGCTCCGGCCTATGCCTCGACGATCAACACCAACGAGACCCAGATTCAGACGGGTGTCTACGTGCAGGATCAGCTCGCCTGGCAGCACTGGCGTCTGACGCTGACAGGGCGTGAAGATTTTGTCTCGGACAGTCTGACCAACAATAAAACCCGCTCCACGCAGAACAGCGATCCGACGCATTTCAGCTATCGCGCCGGACTGCTGTATGCGGCCGATAATGGTATGTCGCCTTATGTGACCTATGCCACTTCGTTCCAGCCACAGACGGGGGTGGACCGGGTTGGCAACAGTTATGTGCCGACCACCGGTGATCAGGTAGAGGTCGGCATCAAATACAAGCCGGTGCATCGCGACATCATGTTCACAGTCGATGCATTCGATCTGACCCAGCAGAATGTTCTGACGCCTGATCCGAACAACGTTAATTTCTCGATCCAGACAGGAGAAATCCGCACGCGCGGTGCTGAAGCGGAAGCGACAGGCAATCTGACCCCAACCCTGCGGATGATCGCCGCCCTGACCTATCAAGAACCACTGATCACCAGCAGCACCGAAAAAGGAGCGACTGGATCACGCCCCGTTTTCGTGCCGAGCCATATGGCGAGCCTGTATATGGAAAAGGAATTTCCGGTCTCTGAACGCTGGAATTTCGCGCTGGGCAGTGGCGTCCGCTATAATGGCGAGACATCGGGGGCTGTGCCGAACACGTTCAATGTTCCGAGTTCCGTGCAGTTCGATCTGACGGCACGGGTGGAAATGGATCGCTGGCGGTTGCAGGTCAATGCAACCAATCTGGCGGATCGCCGTATCGTGGCCGGCTGTGTGCGGATGACGAGCTGCTACTACGCGACGGGCCGGGCCGTGTTCGCTACGCTTGGTTATCGCTGGTAATCTGCCCCGATATATCCTGCGCGACTTCCAGGAGACGTGACAGGATGGGCGCTGTATCATCACGGCGCCAGATCATGCCGGTTTCCAGGATCGGCGCATCCTCCTCCAGATCGACATAGCGCACACCTGTCCGGGCAAGGTGGCGCAGGGATGCGGGCACGAGTGCGATCCCCATCCCTGCCGAGACGAGGCTGATGATCGTCTGCATCTGGATCGCCTCCTGAGCGATGGCGGCTCCTCCGCCATGTGTAGCGTGGTAGTGCGTGACCAGATCGTAGAAAGCCGGTGCGGAGTGACGGGGAAAGATGATCAGCGCCGACCGCATGATGGCATGTGGCGAAAGGTCGGGACTGTTATCCGGTACGGCCGCGATCAGTTTTTCCCGCGTCAGGGGGTGATACGCCAGCGCGCCCGGTAATGTACTGCGATCCGGATGGATGACGATCCCTGCATGACCGCGCCCATGCAGCAGGGCGTCGATCTGGACGTCACTGGTGGCCTCGGTGAGGACGATCTCTACATCCGGGTACAGCGCTGCATACCGGCGAACCAGGGATGGCAGAATGCTGTAATCCGCCGTACTGACGAAAGACAATTCCAACCGCCCTGCTTCCCCGTCCCTCAGGCGGCGGGCGATGCCGGGAAGTGCTTCCAGCGAGGCCAGCGCGGCGCGGACATGCGGCAGCCATTGCTGGCCGAACGGGCTTAACGCCACGCTGCGGCGGGAGCGGATGAAAAGCGCCGCTTCCAATTGTCGCTCCAGCGCCAGAATGGACTGGCTCAACGGTGGTTGTGTCATGTTCAGCCGCTCGGCTGCCCGTCCGAAATGCAGCGTTTCCGCGACCGTCAGAAAATGCCGGAGTTGTCTTGCTTCCATCAGTGATATCTCCAGCGACTGAATAGAAGCAGAATAATAGATTTTTCCTACTCTGGAAAACGGCGTATGAGGGGCAGAACATTTCCAAGGTTCGAACCATGCCACAGTATCGATCCCGGACCACCACCCATGGCCGCAATATGGCGGGCGCACGCGGACTCTGGCGCGCGACCGGCATGAAGGATGGTGATTTCGGCAAGCCCATTATCGCGGTCGTCAACAGCTTCACCCAGTTCGTGCCTGGCCACGTGCATTTGAAGGATCTGGGCCAGCTGGTGGCGCGGGAAATCGAGGCTGCCGGCGGCGTCGCCAAGGAATTCAACACCATTGCGGTCGATGACGGGATCGCGATGGGGCATGACGGCATGCTCTACTCTCTCCCGAGCCGTGAGCTGATTGCCGACAGTGTCGAATATATGGTGAACGCCCATTGTGCCGATGCGATGGTGTGCATCTCCAACTGCGACAAGATCACGCCCGGCATGCTGATGGCCGCCATGCGGCTGAACATCCCGGCGGTGTTCGTCTCCGGTGGTCCGATGGAGGCCGGAAAGACCGTGGTGAAAGGGAAAACACGCGCGCTCGATCTGGTCGATGCCATGGTCGTGGCGGCGGATGAATCCTACACGGATGAAGAAGTTCAGGCCGTCGAGCGCTCGGCCTGCCCGACCTGCGGGTCATGCTCCGGTATGTTCACCGCCAATTCCATGAACTGCCTGACCGAGGCGCTCGGCCTGTCCCTGCCGGGCAACGGTTCCGTGCTCGCGACCCATGCCGACCGGGAAAAGCTGTTCCGGGAGGCCGGGCATCTGATCGTCGATCTCGCCCGGCGGTGGTACGAGCAGGATGATGTCTCTGCCACACCGCGCGGCATTGCCACCCATGCGGCCTTCGAGAATGCGATGAGCCTCGATATCGCCATGGGCGGCTCCACCAACACGGTGCTGCATCTGCTCGCGGCGGCTCAGGAAGCAGGCGTGGACTTCACCATGGCCGATATCGACCGTCTGTCGCGCCGGGTGCCCTGCCTGTGTAAGGTCGCGCCTGCCAAATCCGATGTGCATATGGAAGACGTGCATCGGGCCGGTGGCATTATGGCTATTCTGGGTGAGCTGGAGCGTGCCGGTCTGCTTGATGCCTCCCGCCCGACCGTGCATGCGCCGACGCTGAAAGATGCGTTGGAACGCTGGGATATCGGCCGTACCAGCAGCGACGAAGTCCGCACCTTCTTCCGCGCCGCACCGGGTGGCGTGCCGACACAGGTCGCGTTCAGCCAGTCTGCACGGTGGGACAGCGTGGATGAGGATCGCCAGAAGGGTGTGATCCGTTCCGCTGAGCATCCGTTCTCGCATGATGGTGGTCTGGCGGTGCTGTTCGGCAACCTCGCCCCAGAAGGCTGTATCGTCAAAACCGCCGGGGTGGATGAATCCATTCTGACATTCCGTGGCACGGCCCGGGTGTATGAAAGTCAGGATGCGGCGGTATCCGGCATTCTCGGCGGTCAGGTCGTAGCCGGTGATGTGGTGGTGATCCGCTACGAAGGCCCGAAAGGTGGTCCCGGTATGCAGGAGATGCTGTATCCGACCAGCTATCTGAAATCCAAAGGTCTGGGCAAGCTCTGCGCGCTGGTGACGGATGGCCGTTTTTCAGGCGGTACGTCCGGCCTGTCGATCGGGCATGTCTCGCCGGAAGCGGCGGAAGGGGGGCTGATCGCTTTGGTGGAAACCGGCGATCCGGTTCTGATCGATATTCCGAACCGCATTATCAGCATCGAATTGCCGTATGAGGTGCTGGCCGCACGTCACGCCGCGATGGAAGCAAAGGGAGAGGCGGCATGGAAGCCCGCCGAACGCCAGCGCAAGGTCTCGCCTGCCCTGCGGGCCTATGCGGCCATGACCACCAATGCGGCCCGTGGCGCAGTGCGTGACGTGTCGCAAGTTGAACGTAAACGCTGATCTGAAACGCGGTCTCCTCCCTTTTCCATCTCACTGCGGAAAGGGGAGGAGCGCTTTATCGGGATATCCTGTTCAGTTGATCCGATGGTCAATTGAACAAAGGCGCTGCCTTGATAATGGTCTTCCAGATACCCCAGGCAATCGGCAGACCAACAATCAGCCATGGCAGGATCAACGCGGCAGAAAATCCACCGCCACCGATCCCGAAGGAACCGGTGGCGTAATGTCCTGCGGTGCCGTCAGCCTGAAGGCTGACCAATTCTGCCTCTGACATGAATGCGTAGGCCGGAAGAGGACGCACCAGCCAGTTTGCAATCAGGCCGAGGATCAGCAACCCGGCAAGAATGTGAAAAGTGGTGTCATACAGATGCACCGGATCGGATGACCCGAACATGGCGGGTAGCACCGTCACCAGAGTAGGCCCGACGACGCCTGCTGTTGACCATGCTGTCAGCAAGCGACCATGGATGGCACCTACGAATCGCGTTCCGAAAATATCAGCCAGGTAAGCAGGGATCGTCGAGAAACCACCACCATACATGGACAGGATGAGGCAGAACGCCAGCACGAACAGCGCCTTGTGTCCGGCATGGGCGGCGACGGGGGTCAGCGTGTAGAGCACTGCACCGAGGATGAAGAAAATCGTATAGGTCAGCTTGCGCCCGATCTTGTCGGAAATGGTTGCCCAGAAAAAACGGCCCCCGATATTGAACAGGGACAGCAGGCTGACGAAACCACCGGCTACCCCTGCAACCGCCGTTTTCTGAGCAAGCGACAGGTTGGCGAGCGTCACACCCGGCTGATCGATCAAGGCGCCCCCGAAAATACGCTGCAACATGGGGGAGGCGATGGACAGCACCGCGATCCCGGCACTCACATTAAGCATCAGCACTGCCCAGAGCAGCCAGAATTGCGGTGTTTTCCAGGCACGGCCAAGATGCACGTGACCCTGTGCGATCATCCGTTTAGTGGCTGTGGCGCCGTTAAATCCATCCGGCCTCCATCCATCCGGCGGAATGCGATAGGCGAAGGCACCCCCCAGCATGAACACCAGATAAATCAGCCCCATAACGGTGAAGGTCTGCCACAGGCCATGTTGTATGATGACATGGGTGGCCGGATCGACCACGCGGAAATGCTGTAGCAGCATCAATGCCAGCGGACTGCCGACGACGGCTCCTCCGCCAAATCCCATGATGGCCATGCCGGTCGCCATGCCGCGGCGGTCGGGGAACCATTTGATCAAGGTCGAAACCGGAGAGATATAACCAATTCCCAGCCCGATCCCGCCGATGACGCCGAGGCCCAGCCAGATCAGCCAGAGTTGGTGCTGATAAATCCCCAATGCGGAGATCAGCCAGCCTCCTGACCAGCACAAGGCGGCCACGACGCCTGCACGGCGCGGGCCGACCCGTTCAAGCCAGCCGCCCCAGATGGCGGCGGAAATACCGAGAAAAACAATGCCGAGCTTGAAGGCGGTGACCAGCGAGCCTTCAGACCAGTCACAGTCTGTCGTAGTCAACTGAGCCAGTTCGCCCATGGAAGCGGGGCAGGCCGTGCCGATGATTTTCTGCATCGGCAGCCAGAACACCGACAGGCCGTAGGCCATGCCGATGCAAAGGTGAATGGCCAGCGCCGCGGGTGGCACCAGCCAGCGATTGAAACCAGGCTGAGCGATGATGCGCGCCCGGTCCAGAATACCTGGATCAGCTTGAGGCGCGGCTATCTCCGTGCTGCTCATCTGTATCGAATCCCCCCGGAGGTGTGTTTGGATCTTCTTTTGGATCGGATCCCGTCACCGCACGTGGCTGCATTCCCGCGAGAGGATCGTGGTCGGACGGTTTCACATCATGGGACATTAAATACTCTCCAGCTTTTTGCGCCAGAGGGCTTAGGGCCGGGTTGTGTGATTCTATAATGGCGTCGAAGGCGCGCCGCATACGCGGTTCCCAGTACAGCACAATGTGCTCGGCAATGCCGGAGACGGCTGTTTGTTCCGGCCGGTGGGAGAAAAACCCGGCAATCTGATTGGCCATTGTCACGAGGCGGTCATTGGTTGCGGTCACGGGACAATTTCCCTTGTGATGGTTGGGTCGATCAGGCAGAGGTCAGGCACACCGTTTACGGGGGTGTTGATCCCGGATGCAGCCAGGTGACGTTGCTGGCCACGTCGCTGTTTGTATCCGCATCATGGCAGGGGATACGCCATGGATGGGTGAACAGCTCGAATCCGTCGCGCCGCGCGACGGCTGCAAGCGTGATATTGGCGGCTTCCGCAGTACGGATGGCCAGAGTGGTGGGAGCAGAGACAGCGACGATGATGCCAGCCCCCATATGGGCCGCTTTCTGCACCATCTCTACAGAAACGCGACTGGTCAGCAGCACAAGCCCGGAGGAGGCAGGGATACCGCTGCGGGCCAGAAAGCCGGCCAGCTTATCAAGCGCGTTATGCCGACCGACATCTTCCCGGATGGCCAGCAAACCCTGTCCGGGTTGCCAGAAAGCCGCTGCATGAACCGCATGGGTACGCAGATTCAGCGTCTGCACGGGGGAGAGGGCCTCCATTGCCGTGCCGATGGTTTCAGCATCAATGACCAGATTGGCAGAGACGCGCGGTGGAGATTTCGCGGCCTCGTCAAGACTTTCCATGCCACATAGGCCGCAACCGGTGGCGCCGGTTACGTGTCGTCGGCGGGCAATGAAGGCTGCATCACGGGTCTGCGTCAGATCCATGCGGAGTTCGACGCCATGCGTCACCTCCACAATTTCCAGACTTTCAATGTCGTGGACACTGTCGATCAGTCCTTCCGCCAGACTGAAACCAACCGCAAAATCTTCCAGATCGGCGGGCGTCGCCATCATCACCGCATGCGTGGCGCGACCATAGGTGAGCGCGACGGGTGTTTCCTCAGGGATAAACCGTTCGTGAGGCTGATAGGCGGATGCGCCGGTCGTGTAGCGGTCAGGGCGGACTTTATGGCTGGTGCGCATAAGGAAAACAGGATCAATCCCGCGCCTCGTGAAACAGAGGCGCGGGATTGAACATCCTTATTCCGCAGCCGCCGGGAGTATCCGGCGGGCCTGCGTGGAGTGATCGCCGTATTCACGCTGCCACTCGGTGGGGCCGTTGCTGCGCTGTACCTGCACGGCCGTAACCTTGTATTCCGGGCAGTTGGTAGCCCAGTCGGAGTTATCGGTGGTTACAACATTGGCCTGGCTCGCCGGGTGATGGAACGTGGTGTAGACCACGCCCGGCGGTACCTTTTCGGTGATGCGTGCCCGCAGCGATGTTGCGCCGGAGCGGCTTTCCAGTTTCACCCAGTCCCCGTCACGAACGCCGCGATCCTCGGCATCTTTCGGATGGATATCCAGCCGGTCTTCCTCATGCCACATGGAGTTGTGAGTGCGGCGTGTCTGCGCACCCACGTTATACTGGCTGAGAATACGACCGGTGGTGAGCAGAAGCGGAAAGAGCGGGCCGGTCTTTTCGTCGGTCGCGATATATTCCGTGACGACGAAATAACCCTTGCCGCGGCTGAACTGGCCGATATGCATGATCGGCATGCCATCCGGATGTTCGTCATTGCACGGCCACTGCACAGAGCCGACCTCATCGAGTTTCGCGTAAGAAACAAGGGCAAAGTTCGGGGTGGTAGCGGCAATCTCGTCCATGATCTCGGACGGGTGGTTGTAGTGCATGGGATAACCCATGGCCTTGGCCAGCATCTGGGTTACTTCCCAGTCACCATAACCATTTTTCGGCGACATCACCTTGCGCACGCGATTGATGCGGCGCTCTGCATTGGTGAAGGTTCCGTCCTTCTCAAGGAAGGAGCAGCCCGGCAGAAACACATGAGCATAGTCGGCGGTTTCATTCAGGAACAGGTCCTGAACGACGACGCATTCCATGTTCTTCAGACCGGCAATCATATGGGTGGTATCGGGATCGGACTGAACAATGTCCTCACCCTGAATGTAGATGCCTTTGTAGGTGCCATCGACGGCGGCATCGATCATGTTCGGAATGCGTAAACCCGGCTCGGCATCCAGCGACACACCCCACAGCGCTTCGAACTGGGCGCGGGCGGCATCGTTGGAAACGTGACGATAATCGGTGAATTCATGGGGAAAAGACCCCATGTCGCACGAACCCTGAACATTGTTCTGCCCACGCAGCGGGTTCACACCCACACCACGACGCCCCAGATTGCCGGTCGCCATGGCGAGGTTGGCAATGGCCATCACTGTCGTCGTGCCCTGGCTGTGCTCGGTCACACCCAGACCGTAATAGATCGCGGCATTCCCGCCGGTTGCATAGAGACGGGCAGCGCCACGGATATCCTCGGCGCTGACACCACAGATTGCGGCGACCGCTTCCGGGCTGTTTTCCGGGCGGGTCACGAACTGCACCCAATCCTGAAAGGAGTCCCAATCCGTGCGTTCACGTACGAAAGCTTCGTCCAGCAGCCCTTCTGTCACAACAACATGGGCCAGTGCGGAAACGATGGCGACATTGGTGCCGGGTCGCAGGGGCAGATGGAAATCGGCCTTGATATGCGGGGATTTCACCAGATCGGTCTTGCGCGGATCGATCACGATCAGCTTTGCGCCATCACGCAGACGACGCTTCATCTGGCTGCCGAACACGGGATGGGCATCGACCGGATTGGCACCGATCACCACAATGACATCGCTTTCCTCGACGCTGTCGAAATCCTGCGTGCCTGCGGAGGTGCCGTAGGTCGTCTTCAACCCATAGCCGGTAGGAGAGTGGCAGACGCGGGCGCAGGTATCGACATTGTTATTGCCGAACACGGCACGCACCAGCTTCTGCACCAGATAGGTTTCTTCATTGGTGCAGCGGGAGGAGGTAATACCGCCGATAGAGGAGCGGCCGTATTTGTCCTGAATCCGGCGGAATTCTTTCGCGGTGTACTGGATGGCTTCATCCCAGCTTACCACACGCCACGGATCGGTGATTTTTTCACGGATCATCGGCTCAAGCTGACGATCCTTGTGCAATGCATAACCGTAGGCGAAGCGGCCCTTGACGCAGCTATGGCCATGATTGGCCTTGCCGTCCTTATAGGGAACCATGCGCACGATCTGTTCGCCGCGCATTTCGGCCTTGAAGCTGCACCCGACACCGCAATAGGCGCAGGTGGTGACTTCGGAATGTTCCGGCTGGCCGATTTCGATGACGGATTTTTCCATCAGGGTTGCGGTTGGGCAGGCCTGCACACAGGCGCCGCAGGAAACGCATTCCGAGGAAAAGAAATTATCATGCGCGGCACCGGGGGAGACGCGGCTTTCGAAGCCACGGCCCTCAATGGTCAGGGCGAAGGTGCCCTGCACTTCCTCACAGGCACGGACGCAGCGATTACAGACGATGCACTTGGACGGATCGTACTGGAAATACGGGTTGCTGACATCTTTGCTGTCATGCAGGTGGTTTTCACCCTCATAGCCATAGCGGACTTCCCGCAAGCCGACGGCACCGGCCATATCCTGAAGCTCGCAATCGCCATTGGCGGAGCAGGTGAGGCAGTCCAGCGGATGGTCGGAGATATACAGCTCCATCACGCCCTTGCGCAGGCGCGCCAGACGGTCGGTCTGGGTATGCACCACCATGCCTTCCATGGCCGGTGTGGTGCAGGAAGCCGGGGTGCCCGGACGGCCCTCGATTTCCACCAGACAGAGGCGGCAGGAACCGAACGCCTTCAGATTGTCGGAGGCGCAGAGCTTGGGCACCGTAATGCCGGTATCCATGGCGGCGCGCATCAGGGAGGTGCCTTCCGGCACCGTCACCTGGCGGCCGTCAATGGTCAGGGTGACGGCTTTCTCACTGACAACTTTTGGCGTGCCATAGTCGATTTCTTCCACGAGCGACATGGGAGGTCTCCTTCTCGCTTATTCCGCTGCCACCGGGACGGTGCGGGGAGCGAAATCCTCGGGGAAATGGGTCATCGCGCTGACCACCGGATAGGGGGTGAAGCCGCCCAGCGCGCACAGGGAGCCAAACTTCATCGTGTTGCAGAGATCTTCCAGCACGGCATAGTTTTTTTCGTGCTGTTCACCGCGCAGCAGCTTGTCCAGCGTTTCAACGCCGCGCGTGGAGCCGATACGACAGGGCGTGCATTTGCCGCAGCTTTCTTCGGCGCAGAACTCCATGGCGAAGCGAGCCATGTGAGCCATATCGACAGTATCGTCGAAAATGACAATGCCGCCATGGCCGATCAGCCCGTCCTTCGCCGCGAAGGCTTCATAGTCGAACGGGGTATCGAACAGGGCGCGTGGGAAATAGGCTCCCAACGGACCGCCGATCTGAACCGCGCGCACCGGACGCCCCGTCAGTGTGCCACCCCCGATCTCATCGACCAGCTCACCCAGCGTGATACCGAAGGCGATCTCGAACAGGCCGCCCTGTTTTACGTTGCCGGCGATCTGGATCGGCATGGTCCCGCGGGAACGACCAAGACCAAACGCGGCATAAGCCTCGCCGCCATGGGTCATGATCCACGGGACGGAGGTCAGGGAGATCACGTTGTTGATGACGGTCGGCTGCCCGAACAGACCGGACAGAGCGGGCAGAGGTGGCTTGGCGCGCACCACGCCGCGCTTGCCTTCCAGACTGTCCAGCAGTGCAGTTTCCTCACCACAGACATAGGCCCCGGCTCCCTGACGCACTTCCATGTCGAAGGAGATGCCGGAACCGAGAATATTATCGCCCAGCATGCCCGCTTCGCGTGCGGCAACAATGGCGCGGTTCATCGCGTCAATGGCATGCGGATATTCGGAGCGGGTGTAGACATAGCCCTTTGTCGCGCCCACGGCATAACCGGCGATGGTCATGCCTTCAATCAGCACGAAGGGATCGCCTTCCATGATCATGCGGTCGGCAAAAGTGCCGCTATCGCCTTCATCGGCATTGCAGACGATGTATTTCTGAGCGGCTTTCGCCCCCAGAACCGTTTTCCACTTGATACCGGTGGGGAAGCCTGCGCCACCACGACCGCGCAGGCCGGATTTGGTCACGTCCTCGACCACCGCTTCCGGCGTCATGGTCAGCGCGCGCGCCAGACCCTTGTAGCCGCCATGCGCCTGATAATCGCTCAGCGAGCGGGGATCGACGATGCCGCAGCGTTCGAAAGTCAGACGGGTCTGCTTCTTGAACCATGGCATTTCCTCGGTCAGGCCATGATGCAGTGCGTGCGGCTTGCCTTCCAGCATGCCGGCATCCAGTAGACCGGGCAGATCACGTGCGGTCACGGGACCGTAGGCGACGCGACCTTGTGGTGTTTCCACCTCGACCAGCGTTTCCAGCCACAGCATCCCGCGGGAGCCGTTGCGTATGATGGCGATGTCCAGCGACCGTTCCTGCGCCAGCTGCTCCAGCTTGCGGGCAACCCCATCAGCGCCGACCGCAAGGGCGGCTGCGTCACGGGAAACATATACCTTGATGGTCATGCCACGCTCTCCAGCAGCGTATCGACATGGTCCTGATCGAGACGGCCATGCAGCTCGTTATCCAGCATTGCCGCGGGTGCGCAGGCGCACAGGCCGAGGCAGAACACCGGTTCGAGTGTGAGGGCGCCATTGACCGTAGTCTCATGCCAGTCCACGCGGAGCCTTTCGCGCACATGATCAGCCAGGGCGTTGGCGCCCATTGCCTGACATGCTTCTGCACGGCACAGTTTCAGGACGTGCCGACCGGGGGGATGATTCTTGAAATCGTGATAAAAGCTGATGACACCATGCACTTCGGCCCGGGACACATTCAGCGCATCCGCAAGCAGGGGCACGACTTCTTCCGGCACATAGCCGAATTCAGCCTGTAGATCATGAAGGATAGGCAGCATGGCGCCTTCCTGCTCACGATGGGTAGCGATAATTCTTGCAGCGCGTTCCGCGCTGAAAGCGTCCTTGGCCATGATTTGGCTCACCGCGCTTGATTCAGTTTCCTCTGGAACCTGTTATCTGCGCCCTTCATCTTCTTCCATCAAGGTGCGAGTCGTTATGCTGCGATAGAACAATTCTATCGGCCAAGCGGTAAAACAATTCAAATGAGAATAGTTCGCATTTATTGAGCTGTTCAAAATTTAGTTTTTTGTTAATTCATAAAACGGGTTATTTTTTAAATTAAAAACAATAACATTGAATGAATAAAAAATATATGCTCTAAAATAGAGAAAGTTCTTTCTTGCAAAATAAAATTTTGGATTTTTGAAATGCTCGATGCAATTGGCTTTAGGCATGGTACTGATAAATCTTCAAGGAATCATGATTTTTTGAATTTTTATGACCGAAGATTCAATCATCTAAGAAAAGAGAAATTTTTATTCCTTGAAATTGGTGTCTATGAAGGTCAATCCCTGTCAATGTGGAGGGAATACTTTGAAAATGCAACAATTTTAGGAATTGATATCAATCAAGATTGTATGCGGTTTAATGATAATGGCATTTCGGTTCGAATTGGAGACTCCAGTAATGTGGATTTCCTGTTTGATATTATCAATGAATTTGGCAAACCGCTTCTTGTTCTGGATGATGGCTCTCACCGTTGGGATCATCAGATATCTGCGTTTCAGATTTTGTTCCCGATTTTGCTGAAAGGCGGTTATTATGTTGTCGAGGATCTAGATACGAGCTTCCGGGTGCATTTGAAAGGCGGCCGTCTGGAGGGCTATTCCCGGATCAGCGCGTTTGATTATCTTTCTTTGCTTGCCCGCCGCACGGTAGCAGACTTTGCGTTTGATGATGAGCCGGAACACGATCTTTTTATTCACGAGAACTACAGGTCGGTCAGTACGGTAGAATTTGCCCGCCGTACCTGCGTTATATCGAAAAAAACCAATTCCGATCGTGGTCCGGTCTGAATAAATCGTGGTCCGGTCTGAATAATAAGGTAGCCCTGCCTCCGCTTGAGGCAGGGCTTTATTTTATTGGCCAGCCTGATTGATGGTTACTTGTTCAAGATGGGCTGCAATGGCTTCCGCTTCCTTGAAAAGCGCGGCGATCAGGGGGGTCAGCGGATCACGGTGAGGAATGACCAGTCCCACGGTGGGAGAAGGGGGGCCGCCGACAATCGGAATGGCCCGCAATTCGGGGTTCAGGCCTAGAATATCGACCAGCCGGGCCGGCATGATACTGGCCCATGCCCCGGTGCGGACATGAGACCACAGACCGATCATGGAATTGGATTCCAGACTGACTTTCGGTTCGACCCCGGTCGAGGATAACATTCGGTCAAGAATGCGGCGATTTTGCATATCGGGTGTCAGCAGACAGAGCGGCAGGCCGGACAGGTCCTGCCATGCCACTTCCTCCCGGTCGCCCAGCGGTGCGTGAGGGGCCGTCACCAAACAGTAATGTTCCCGATAGAGCGGAATCGCACGAACCCGGCCCAATGGCTCGTTGTCCAGATAAGAAATACCGGCATCCGCCTCGAAATTCTCGATCAGCGACAGGGTCGCAATGGATGATTTCGAAACAATGGTAAAGGTGACATCCGGATGTCTGTTTCGGAATGGTGTTGTCAGGGTTGAGACAATCGGCATCGCGGTCGGGATGACGGCCAGCCGGAGATTGCCATTCAGCCCATATTTCAGAGCCTGGATCTCCTGACGCATGGCCTTGGTATCGGTCGTGATGCGTCGTGCCCAGTCAAGCGCCCGTTCACCTTCCGGCGTGAAGCCGATAAACCGTGCGCCACGCTGTACCAGCAAAGCACCAAGCTGCTCCTCAAGTTGTTTGAGGCCAGCTGACAGGGTGGGTTGTGTGACGCCGCAGGTTTCAGCGGCACGCCCAAAATGATGCTCCCGCGACAGGGCCAGGAGATACTCCAGCTTATCAATCACGAACTCTGTTCCAACTCTCTATCCGGCACGAATCTGCCCGCAGGGCCATCATGAAGGTAAAACTTTCCATTGGCCAATTGATCCAGACGATTGACGGGCCGGGCAACGCGCTTATATCGTTGGAATTGTCCAAAAACCAAAATACTGGAGGAATTTTAAAAATGGCTTGGAACACACCGTCTGTGACCGAAATCGCCCTGGGCGCCGAGATTAACGCTTACGCCTGCGCCGAGTAATCGTGCCCGACCATCCGGGATGACGCTTCTCAGCGTGGCCGGATGGTCCTGATACAGTGCTGCGTCGGCCTCATCAGGTCGCCGCAGCACTGTTGTTTCCATTTTAACCATGGTCGGACCGTGCGATGAAAATCGTCGTTCTCGGGTCGGCTGCAGGTGGCGGCTTCCCTCAGTGGAACTCCAACGCTGCCGGATGTCGTCGCGCCAGGGCGGGCGATCCCAAGGCGGCACCGCGCACGCAGGCGTCCATTGCCGTCAGTCAGGACGGCGTTTTCTGGTTTTTGTTTAATGCTTCGCCCGATATCCGCCAGCAGATCGAGGCGAATACGGTGCTGCATCCGAGCGGTGCTATCCGTTCGACCCCGATCGCAGGTGTTGTGCTCACCAATGGCGATGTCGATGCCCTTGCGGGGTTGCTGACCCTGCGCGAGAGGCAGGCTTTTACTGTGTATGCCACCAGTCGGGTGCATGGTATTCTCAATGACAATCCTATTTTCGAGGTTCTGGCGCGGGATGTGGTGGAGCGCCGGACCATTCCGGCCAGCGGGCCGTTTGCCTTGACCCTGCCGGGCGGCGAGCCATCCGGCTTGACTGTCGAGTTTTTCCCGGTTCCCGGCAAAGTCCCCCTCTATCTGGAGCAGGAAGGGCTGCTGATGAATGCCCCAGCGCCGGTTGAGGAAGGGGAGCAGACAGTGGGGGCGGCTATTTCCGACGGGCGACGTACTGCCTGTTTTATTCCCGCCTGCGCGATGATGACCGATTCTCTGAGGCAGCGTCTGGCCAATGCCGACACGGTGTTTTTCGACGGCACGTTATGGTCTGATGATGAGATGATCCGTGCCGGACTGGTTCCCAAAACCGGTCGCCGCATGGGGCATATGAGCGTCAGCGGAGAAGATGGCACCATCGCTGCGTTCCGTGATCTGGGTGTACGACAGAAAATTCTGATTCATATCAACAACTCCAATCCCGTCTTGCTGGAAGACAGCGCGGAGCGCGCAGAAGCGCTCGCGGCGGGATGGACCGTCGCCCATGATGGGATGCAGATAGAATTATGACACAGCTTCATAACCGTACAGCCGGGCAGGAAACGAACAGGGTCATGACGCCGGACGAACTGGAAGCCACGCTTCGGGCTGTCGGCGCCGAGCGTTATCATAATCTCCACCCGTTTCACCGCTTGTTGCATGACGGTGCGCTGACGCGTGGGCAGGTGCAGGCCTGGGCGCTTAACCGGTACCATTATCAGGCCAGTATCCCGGCCAAGGATGCGGCTCTGTTGTCGCGTCTGCCGACGGCCGAGTTACGGCGCGAGTGGCGGCGGCGTCTGGTGGATCATGACGGTACCGAACCCGGCACTGGCGGGATCGCCCGCTGGCTGAAACTGGCCGAGGGAGTCGGACTGGATGCTGCCTATGTCGAGAGCAGGGAGGGCTTGCTACCCACGACCCGCTTCGCCGTGGATGCCTATGTGACATTCTGCCGTGAGAAGCCGATTCTCGAGGCGATTGCGTCTTCTCTGACAGAGATGTTCTCGCCGACCATTATCCGGGAACGGGTGTCCGGCATGCTGGCAAATTATGACTGGGTGTCGGAGGAAACGCTGGCCTATTTCAAGCCGCGCCTGACCCAGGCCCCACGCGATGTGGATTTTGCGCTGGCTTATGTGAAGGAGCATGCCCGGACAGCAGAACAGCAGCAGGCCGTGATTGCAGCCCTGCGGTTCAAGTGTGATGTGCTCTGGTCGCAGCTGGATGCGCTGTATTATTCCTATGTGGCCCCCGGCAATATCCCGCCCGGCGCCTTCGTGCCAGAGGTCTAGAGACCATGGCCGCCCCTCAGGATCAGGCTCTGCCCCAGGTTTTGAACGAAGATGCGGTCCCGCGTTTCGGTCAGGGGATGAAGTTCCGGCATGACAAAGTGCGTGATGCATGGGTCATCCTCGGCCCGGAGCGGTTGTTTCAGCCCGACCCTGTGGCGGCTGAAATTCTCAAGCTCGTCGATGGTCAGAAAACGATCGGCGCAATCATCGATGAGCTGGTATCCCGTTTTGCGGCACCCAGGGAGGTGATCGCTGCCGATGTCGTCACCATGTTTGCAGATATGTCGGCGAAGGGAGCCATCCGATTATGAGCACCATCGAACCTCCTATGGGGCTTCTTGCGGAGCTGACGCATCGCTGCCCCCTGCAATGCCCATATTGCTCCAACCCGCTGGAACTGGAACGTGCCGGAATCGAGTTGAAAACCGAGGAGTGGCTGCGCCTCATGGATGAGGCCGCCGAACTGGGCGTGCTGCAGATGCACTTCTCCGGTGGCGAGCCGATGGTGCGGAAGGATCTGCCAGAGTTGATCGCCAGAGCGGTCGAGCGGCAGATGTATACGAATATCATCACTTCCGGCGTGCTGCTGGATGAGGCGATGATGGAGCGGCTGATGAAGGCCGGTATCGATCATATCCAGCTTAGTTTTCAGGATGTGGATGTCGAGAATGCCGAGCGTATCGGCGGTCTGGCCGGTGCACAGTCGAAAAAGCTGAAAGCAGCCCGGCTGATCAAGGAAGCAGGCCTCCCGCTGACCCTGAATTACGTGATTCATCGGCAGAACATGGAAAATCTGCCGCGTATGCTGGAAGCCGCGCAGGCAATGGGCGCGACTCGCACAGAGATCGCGAATGTCCAGTATTATGGCTGGGGTCTGGTCAACCGTGATGCACTCCTGCCGAGTCGGGAGCAACTGGAAATCGCCACCGCGACCGTGGAGGAAGCGCGGGAGCGGCTGAAAGGCGTCATGGTCATTGATTATGTGACGCCAGATTATTATGCGAAACGCCCGAAAGCCTGCATGGGCGGTTGGGCGCGGCGCTTCATCAATATTTCCCCCTCCGGCAAGGCTCTGCCCTGTCATGCGGCAGAGACTCTGACCGGGCTGGAATTTCCGTCCGTGCGCGAATGGTCGCTGGCGGATATCTGGAGCGGCGCACCGGCCTTCCAGAAATATCGTGGCACGGACTGGATGCCGGAACCGTGTCGTTCCTGTGACCGGCGGGAGATCGACTGGGGCGGTTGTCGCTGTCAGGCTTTTGCACTGACGGGTGATATGGATATCACCGATCCGGCCTGCGCTCTGTCACCTGCGCATCATGTGATGGAAGAAGCCGTTGCGGCCCGTGGTGATGTGGCGCCGGATTACGTGTATCGCCGGATCGGCAATGCACCAGTTCCGAACGAGGTTCTGTCCCCCGTTGCGGAATAGCGGGGTGCTGATGATCCGCCGGCCACAGAGGCATGTTTCCTCCATGACCGGCCTTTCGCACCAGATTTAGTGGCAGCGTAGATTCGCTTCAGCTTGAGCCTGCCGCAGCCTGTCCACCAGTTTCGTCAGTATGGCGGTGGATCGAAACTCCTCAGCCCGCTGACCGAGCGCGCCTTGCAGCATGCTGAGGACTGTTTCCGCATGCTGGTAGTCATCGTAGCTCATCTGATCGGCAATCGTGTCGATCCCGCAGGAGCATTTATCCAGAAATTCATGCTTCATCCCGTTGGAGGCAAGACAGCCGATCACATAATCGGCGCGGGCTGAGGTAGGGTAATCATAGCGTGGTTTGTGGGGTTGATTGGCGTCAGCGACCTCATCAGCCATTGCCATCGTCGGTAATGTCAGGAGGCCCGTCAGCAGAATTGCCCAACGTATCGAGAGTGTCGGTAAGCCAGGCAGGATTTTTCGTGCATAAGCCATATCAGGGTTTCACCGTTTTGAACGTGAGGATCTGGCTGATCGGCGGAATACCGCTTTTCGAATCGCCGGGCTGTTCCGTGCTGATTTGCGCAATACCGCCAGGTAACTGGTCGCACAGGATGATGGTGTATTTCTTGTGCTGAAGGAACGGCACGTTCTCCAACCGGGTTTCGGTGGCGAACGGTTCCATGACCACCTGTTTGGCAGGCAGTGACTTGCCGTCATGGGTGAAGGTGGCATCCGTGACGGCAGCCTTGAAAAAGCCTTCCTTGACGCGGGCACGGAAATAGGCGGCGGCCATGCCGATGGATTTTTTCATCTCCATGACATCATGTTCCAGAAAGATCATCACCAGCGGATTGCCGCGATAATCATCCAGCGATGGTGTGAACATGAAGCGGTCGCCAGTCAGGAAGTGAAATCCGACCAACTTGGTTCCATCGGGATGGATCTTGATGATCTGCTCTGACACCGTGTCCGTAAAAGGCTGTGGACCTTTGTACTGATAGGAATAGATCAGCGTTTCCGGCTGGGTGATATTGGCCAGATGCGGTGATTCAAACACGGCATGGACGGCCGGGTTGGTGGATGGTTTGGTGCCGGGCTGATCGGCGGCAAAGGCCGGAGCCGTCAGCAACATGGCGGAGAGCAAGGCAGAGAGTGAGTAACGGAGCATTTCCTGAACCTGACGGCATTTAATGCCAGTTTATTTGCTTATAATGATAGTTGTGCGCGGTTTTAGTCTATCATTCTTCCGACGTTCTGGAATGAGCAAAGTGATCATCCCGTTTCTCTAAAACGTAATTTAAGTGACGAATCATGACAGCAGATGCCGCCGGAAAGTGACAGAGAGTCCAGAATATCCGGACATCATGCGCTGTTGTGACGATGTATTTTCCAATCATGTAACCCGTTTTATGCATTTTATGCCATATTGCCTCTTGTCGTTGGAAGGCGGCGGGAGATAATCTCCCGCGCGCCACATCCGCCAGCACAGGCGGGGGTGGCTTCGACCGGTTTCTGCCAATGCCAGACCTGCCGGAAAGGTGGGCGTTTTTGGTGGGGGTCGGCCAAACCCAGGGAGGATTTTTATGAAGTCCAGCAAGCGACTGCTTGCGATGTCCGTTGCCGTGTCAGCCTTTGTCGGCCTGACCGCGGTTGATGGCGCGCGTGCCAATGAAGATCTCGCGAAACTGTCCAAGAACCCGGCCAACTGGTCCATGCAGGCCGGTGACTTCGCCAATCAGCGCTACAGCGCGCTGAAGCAGATCACCGTGGCCAATGCCGGCAAGCTGCATCCGGTGTGGAGCTTCTCCACCGGTGTTCTGCGTGGCCATGAAGGCGGCCCGCTTGTGATCGGCGATGTCATGTATGTGCATACGCCGTTCCCGAACAAGGTGTTCGCCCTCGACCTGAACGACAATGGTCGCGTGATCTGGTCGTATGAGCCGAAGCAGGATCCGGAAGTCATCCCGGTGATGTGCTGTGACACCGTGAATCGCGGCGTTGCTTATGGCGACGGCAAGATCATCCTGGCCCAGGCCGACACCAAGGTTGTCGCCCTCGACGCCAAGACCGGCAAGGAAGTCTGGAAAGTCACAAACGGCGATCCGAAGAAGGGTGAAACCTCCACCAGCGCCCCCTTCATTGTGAAGGACAAGGTGATTGTTGGTATCTCCGGTGGTGAATTCGGTGTGCAGGGCCGCCTGACTGCTTACAGCCTGAAAGACGGCAAGCTGGTCTGGAAGGCGTTCTCCACCGGGCCGGATGACCAGATCCTGTTCGATGACAAGACCACCGCTCTCGGCAAGCCGGTTGGCAAGGACAGCTCCATCAAGACCTGGCAGGGCGATCAGTGGAAAACGGGTGGCGGTGCGACCTGGGGCTGGTATTCCTACGATCCGAAGCTGAACCTGGTCTATTACGGGTCCGGCAACCCCAGCACCTGGAACCCGGTGCAGCGTCCTGGTGAAAACAAGTGGTCCATGACCATTTTCGCTCGTGATGCGGATACCGGCGTTGCAAAGTGGGTCTATCAGATGACCCCGCACGACGAATGGGACTATGACGGCATCAACGAAATGATCCTCGCCGACACCAAGGTGAACGGCAAGGAAACCAAGGCGCTGGTGCATTTCGACCGTAACGGCTTCGCCTATGTGCTCGACCGCGTGACGGGTGAGCTGCTCCAGGCGAACAAGTTCGATCCGATCGTCAACTGGGCCACAGGTGTGAATCTGAAGACCGGCCTGCCTGATCGTGTGAAGAAATACTCCACCGAAGCGGGTGGCGAAGACCACAACACGAAGGGCATCTGCCCCGCCGCTCTCGGCGTCAAGGACCAGCAGCCTGCTTCGTTCGATCCGCAGAACCACATGTTCTACGTGCCGACGAACCACATCTGCATGGATTACGAGCCGTTCAAGGTGTCCTACACCGCCGGTCAGCCTTTCGTCGGTTCCACCGTCAATATGTATCCGCCGCCGGGTGAAAACCATCTGGGCAACTTCATTGCCTATGATGTTAACAAGGGCAGGATTGCCTGGTCTGATCCGGAACTGTTCTCCGTATGGTCCGGTGCGCTCTCCACAGCTGGTGGCGTTGTCTATTACGGCACGCTGGAAGGCTATCTGAAGGCAGTCGATGCCAAGACCGGCAAGCTGCTCTACAAGTACAAGACTCCGTCCGGTATCATCGGCAACGTCAATGCCTATGAGCACAAGGGCAAGCAGTATATCGCCGTTCTGTCCGGCCTTGGTGGCTGGGCCGGTATCGGTATGGCCGCTGGCCTGTCTGGTGACGCCGAAGGTCTGGGTGCAGTGGGTGCCTATCGCTCTCTCGCCAATTATACGCAGCTTGGCGGCGTGCTGACGGTGTTCGGCATCGATAACTGATCGATGTCGGCTATCATCTGACAGACTGATTATTGGCCCCGGCGACATTGACGTGTCGCCGGGGTTCTTTATCCTGCTATCGTGTCCAAAATGCCTCGGATGCCGGAATTAGTCTGGGGCAAATATGCAGATAACGCGGAATTTGTCCCAAAGCCGATGTCGCCCCTGGCAACGGCCTTTTGACTGAGGAAGGAAAAGACGATCCATGCCACACATCAAAACACGCCTTGCCGCTGTCCTGCTCAGCGTGGCTTTCGCTGGCGGTGCCATTTCCGCAGCCCATGCAGATGATGCGCCGGACTACAAGAAGCATGTGAAAGACGGCAAGGGCGACAAGACGATTGCTCATGGCTACAATTTTTATGGCGATAACTGCCTGCGTTGCCATGGTCCCGATGGTTCCGGCAGCTCCTATGCCCCTAATCTGACCAACTCGCTCAAGACCATGAGCTATGACACGTTCACCCAGACCGTCATTAACGGTCGAAAGAACGTTTCTACCACCAGCGACAGCGTGATGCCCGCTTTTGGTGAAGTTGCCGACGTCGTCAACAATCTCGATTCGATCTATATGTACTTGAAGGCCCGTTCTGACGGGGCGCTGGGCCGCGGTCGTCCGAAGCGTTTCGACGACTGATCAATCCCTCTTCCTTTCCGGCGGGGCGTCGTGCTTCGCCGGATCAGGATTCTGGAGCGTGCCATGCGTCGTGTCATGACTGGGCGGTTGCGGTTTCTGGCCGCCGTCTCGACCTTTCTGGCGTTTTGTGCGGCGCATGCGCCTGCTTTTGCCCAATATGATGTCGATCTCGTCAGCCGGTCTGCTTTCCGCGTCTGCGCGGATCCATCCGATATGCCTTTCTCCAATAAAAAGCGGGACGGTTTTGAAAACAAGATCGCCACATTGCTGGCGAAAACCCTGTCGCTCCCCGTCAGTTACACGTGGTTTCCACAGACCGTTGGTTTTCTCCGCAACACGCTGATCGCCGAAAAATGTGATGTTGTGATCGGGGTCGTGCCCGGTAACGGCATGATGGACAGCACCAGCGCCTATTATCACTCCGCCTATATGATCGTGACGCGGCAGGAGGATCATCTGACCGCGACTTCTGTGACCGATCCTTCTCTGGCAGGTAAACGGTTTGGCCTGATCGCAGCGACCCCACCTTCCGATCTTCTGTTGCATGCCCATCTGATCGATCGCGCCACCGCCTATTCCTTACAGGTCGATACACGCGTCGAGTCGCCTCCGCGCCAGATGTTGCAGGATCTGCTGGATCACAAGATCGATGTGGCCCTGATCTGGGGGCCTTTTGCCGGCTATTTCATCGCCGAGGGCAAGCTGCCGCTGCATATGGATTTTTTGCAGTCGGATGGGAAGGTGCGGCTTGATTATCGTGTTGCGCTGGGTGTGCGTCCGAATGAAACAGAGTGGCGCCGTCGTCTGAATGCAGCCTTGCGCAAAAACCAGCCTGCGATCGACGATATTCTCATGGCCTATCATGTACCATTGCTGGATGAACAAAATCACCCGATCATCCCGAAAGCTGCATCTGCCGCGCATTGAGCCGGCCTCACAAGAAAGATGGCGGAGGAAAGCATGAGAACGATGCGGCTTGCGGCTGGGCTGATCGCATCCTTGCTGGTGGCGGCTGCATCCTCTGCGCCAGAGCCTGATGGCTACCGGATGCAGGATTTCCGGGCGCCGACCCCCGCGACACTCAAAGGCGCCATCGTGCTGGATGCGGATGCGCTGCATACAGTGATCGAGCGGGGCCGGGTGGTCCTGATTGATGCCATGGTCGCTCCCCGCAAGCCGAAAGGAAGTGCTCCCGAAACGCCGTGGATGCCTCCACCGCGCCTCGATATTCCCGGTAGTCTGTGGCTGGCCGATATCGGGTTGGGAACGTTGCCGCCAGGCGTTGATACATGGTTCCGGCATCAGCTTGCCAATGCCACCATGGGCGACAAGGGTAAGCTGCTGGTCTTCTATTGCCTGCCCAATTGCTGGATGAGCTGGAATGCGGCCAAGCGTGCGCTGTCCTACGGCTATCCCCATGTTGCATGGTTCCCCGGAGGAACTGAGGCGTGGAAAGCAGCTGGTTACCGGCTTGTGCCGAACCAGCCAGTCTTTCCGCCAGAGCAGCCGTAACGTACGCGCAGGATAGCTTAGTGGGCGGGCTGGATTTTGGCTTGTAACGTCCGGGCATAGGCTGCCAGCCGCCCTTCCAGATCAGCGGGTGCTTCACAGACATAGCGCATGGTATGTTGGGTTTCCTGATAACTGCGTACCAGCAACCCACGCTCACTATTCAGGTCGTTGGATTTAACCAGATCGGCACCCTGCGGCTCTTCCGGCAATTTGGATAGATTGCTATTGACCGCCTCCACCTGTCTGGCAATTCCGCGTTGGTGACGGCCCAGCTCCTTGATGCGGGAAATCAGCGATGCGCGTTCCGTATCGACCGCAGCGGTAATATCCGCGAACAGGGTTCCCAGTACCTTGCTACGCTCTGCCTGTGGAATGGTATCGGCATAGGCCGCAAGCCTGGCCTGACCATCCGACAGCGGAAGGGAGCGGTCGGAGACGGCCGCAATCACGGCGGCACGGGCCTTGTCCTGTGGTGCATCCTCGGCGGATGGAACAGGCGCTTCTCCGGCCCAGTAGGTGGCTGCCGCGACATGCGGCACCAGCCTTTGCTGACACGGCCAGTCAGGATCCTTGTCGAAAGACGTGGCCCATGACGGCGTGGTGGCCGCCGTTGTCAGCAGCAGTAAAGAGGTCAGACGAAAGACGGTGTTGCGAAGCATGAGGTTCGACACTTTCAATCTGCCGCCGCACGACGGGCCATCAGCCCGCGACCGGGATCGTAGCCCAGAATGGCGGCTGCCATGAACAAAACGGTATAGGCGAGGACGATCAGCGCCGATTGCGTGGCGAGCTTATCGTACAAGGCAAAGCGGATCAGCTCTACCGCATGGGTGAAAGGGTTGATCTGGCAGAACCACCACAATGTGGTGCTGGCATCCTTGACCCGCCACAGCGGATAAAGGGCAGAGGATGTGAAAAACATCGGAAAAATCACGAAGTTCATCACACCGGCAAAATTTTCGAGCTGTTTGATAAAGGAGGAAAGAACCAGCCCCAGCGCCCCCAGCATCAAGCCGGCCATGATCAGCGCAGGCAGTACAGCCAGATAGCCGGTCAAAGGCGGCGTGATGTCCCAGAACCAGGCAATGGCAAGAAAAATATAGGCCTGCACAATAGAAACCGTCACACCTGCCAGCAGCTTGCACAGCAGCAGGAACCAGCGAGGGAACGGACTGATCAGCAGGGTTTTCATGCTGCCCATCTCCCGGTCATAGACCATGGAAAGGGAGGATTGCATGCCGTTGAATAACTGGATCATCGCCACCAGACCTGGTGCGATATAAACCTCATAGGGAACATAGGTTTCGTAAGGCGGAATGATCGAGACGCCGAGTACGAAATGGAATCCCGCGGCAAACACGACCAGCCAGACCAGCGGTCGCACCAAGGCGGAGATAAAGCGTCCGCGTTGATGTACCCATCGTAAAGCCTCCCGGCGGACAATCCCCGTCATGCAGCGCCCGTACTGGGCGGGTGATAAAAACGCTGTCGTCATGCGGCTTTTTCCCGCTTGGTATTCTGACCGTTGCGCGTCAGGCGATCAAACGCGGTACCGAGATCGACGGCATTGGCGTCACGCAGGATGGTATCACGCGCACCCTGTGCCAGCACCTGTCCTTGATGCAGCACGATGATGCGGGCCTGCTCATCCGCTTCATCAATCAGATGGGTGGCCCACAACACGGCAAGACCGTGATCGCGGCACAATCCGCGCACATGTTGAAGCAGGAAGCGGCGGCTTTCGATATCAAGCCCCACGGTTGGTTCATCAAGCAGCAGCAGCGAAGGCGCATGCACCAGTGCCCGTGCCAGCTCAACACGTCTGCGCTGTCCGCCGGAAAGCTGCCGCACCCGATCCCCCGCACGATCAGCAAGGCCGATCCGGCCAAGTTCCTCCATGGCGCGTTCGCGGGCTGCCCGGGAGGGCATTCCATGCAAGGCGGCATGGTAGGTCAAATTCTGCAATACGGTCAGATCGAGATCGAGCGTGGATTGCTGAAACACAGCCCCCATACGGGCAAGCGCGCGACCTGGTTCCCGGCGCATATCATGACCCAGCACGGCGATATGGCCGCTTTTGCTGTGATAGAGTCTTGTGATCAGCCCGAATAATGTGGTCTTGCCGGCCCCGTTCAGTCCGAGCAGGACGGAGAAATCACCGGGCTGAATGCTGAATGTGACGTCATCCAGCACCCGGCGTGGTCCGAAAGCATGGCTGAGGCCGGTGACTGCCAGCGAGGCGGATGAAGAGGCTGACGGTGCCGGCATCAGGGTGCCACCACCACGCCCCATGGTAGCTGCCCGACCGGCACCGATTTCAGAACCTTGAGGCTGGGCACGTCGATCACCGACATGTCGTTGCTGATTCCGTTAGCGGTATAAAGTGTTTTCTGATCCGGTGAAAAAGCAGCGTGCCAGACGCGTTGCCCGACCAGCAGATATTTTTTGACGTCGTAGGTATGGGCATCCACCACCGCCACGCGATTGGCCGGGCCAAGGCAGATGAAGGCAGTGTTGCCATCATCGCTGAGGGCGATGCCAACAGCCTGGATCGCTTCTTTCGGTACGCCGGGGATCGCGAAGCTGATGGTCTTGATCACTTTATGTGTCTTGGTATCGATTACGGCGACCTGACCTGCCACTTCGGAAGAAACCCAGACCAGAGAACCATCCTTGTTGTATTCCGCATAACGCGGGCGGGTGCCGACCAGCACATTGGCCACCGACTTGTGGCTTTTGGCGTCGATGAAATGCGCCATGCTGGTGGTTTCGGAGGTGTTGACGATGGTTTTTCCATCCGGGCTGACCGCCATGCCTTCCGGCTCCACGCCGGTGGGAATTTCATCGACAATCCTGCTTTGCCCGATATCCAGCACGGAGACCATGTTGTCGTTTTCGTTGGAAATATAAAGCGTCTTTCCATCCGGGCTGAGGGCGAACAGCTCCGGATCGGGTCCGCTCGGCAGGGTTTTGTTGACGGTCAGACTGGCGAGATCGAGTACCTCGATATGATCGGCATCGGATGTGCAGATATAAAGGCTTTTTCCATCTTTCGAGAGCACGATACCGCGCGGGCGCGCACCCACCGGAACGGTCTTGATGATTTTAAGAGAGTCCTGATCCAGCACCGTGATGGTGTTGTCTTTTTCATTGGAGACAAGAATTTTGCCCGCCATCGCGCTGGTGGCGAAAAGCGGGATTGCCAGCGCAGCACTGACAATCGCGGCTGCCATGCGGTGGCGGATCATTGCATGTGACATGTGCTCTCCGGCCGGTCGATGCCGAGCGTATCTGTTTCGTAAAACTGGTGCAGAAATCCGGGCTGCGGCGAAATGGAGATCAGCGAACGATCATCCGCCAGCAGCACGGGCTGCCGTAACTGCCCGTCCCAGGGCCTGAAATTGAGCGGTGGTCCTTTATAGGCGGCCAAGGCAAAGGAATCGCCACGTATATAGGCCGCCAGTTTGGTCGGATCGGACTGTCCGGTGCGGGTGGCGGCCTCACCGAAGCTGCGCACCGCCATCCATGCACCGTAATCCAGACTGGTCATCCAGCGATGGGCCAGTTTCAGAAAACGGCTTTGAAACTGCGTGCTGGCATATTCGTCGAACGGTCTGGCCCATGCCTCCGGCACCATCCCCTGCGTTCCGGCCACCGGTCTGGGCGTGTTGGTGCGGTAGGACAGGCTGTCGCCGAAATTGCCTGCCTCATCGGCAACGATCAGCACGTCGTAATCGACATCCTGAGTCAGACGGGAAACCTCTGTGTTGATCTGGAAATGTCCCGTATCCGCCTGCTGCGTCGCCGGATTGAAGGTCCATGGGCGATCAGCGACGATGCGGATCTGGAATTTTTTGGCCGATCGGCGCATGGCCTCGGCATATAAAGCGTCATCCGGGGTTTTGCCGTTTACCAGCATGACGTGGTGCCAGTTTTTGACGGTCAGATACTGCATCAGCGCATCCGCCAGCATGGCGCGGCTGGGCATGGTGTGCAGTACGTTGTGGCGGCAATCCGCGCCACGCAACCGGTCATCCGGCAATTTCGCATCGATCAGCAGAGCGTCTTTCGCTTCCGGCAGATCTGCCAGATGCAGCAGCAGGTCAGGCGGCACACTGAGCACGAAACTCCGGTCGCCTGCTTTCAGCCTGTCCTTGAAGGCCTGCACAACGGCCTCGGCCGTTGGATGAATTTGCTCGTCCAGCACGTAATTCTGGTTCAGGAAGCGGCCCGTGGTCGCATTGTCGCGCAGGGCCAGACGTGCGCCTTCAACGCCTTCATCGGCGGGAGGCTGATCCAGCCATGTAGAGGGCCATCGGTGGGTTTCATCCAGCTCCAGATAGACGATACGGATCGTCTGTTCCGGCGTTGCAGCCGCGTCCTGTGCCATGGCTGCACGGGGCGCCAGAATTTCTCCGGCCGGCAGCGCCGCCAGACAGGTCAGTATGGTCAGTGCCGGTGCCGCGTTTCTCGCGTGCTTGATCCAGCTCATATGTTTCCTCCGCATCCCCAGCCACACGGTTTCCCCGGATAAAGGGACCGAAACATTGGCAGACGCTTTTACCTTGTATCTCATGTGCCTGCTGATGTGGCGATGGATAACAGGGATAAAAATGCGTTTATGGTGAAAATATCCATGAAATATTGACAATTTATGCCGATATGGGCCGGATGGAACCCAAAATGCCTTGATCACAAGGCTTGAGGAAAACGCCGTGAGCTTATTGGAAACGGGCAGGAGACAGAATCTCTCGTTCTGGTCCCGCCGCCGCGTGCTGACGGGCGGCCTTGGGCTGTCCTTTGCCTTTTATAGGGGAGTCGCGCGGGCGGCGGATCCTTCCATGCCGGAGATCAGGGTCGCCAGCCTGCGTTTCGGCAGTCTTTCCTGGCTGCTGGATGTCATCCGGCGTCATGGTCTGGATCGTGATGCCGGCTTTCGATTGGTAGAGTTGTCACTGGCCGGATCACAGGCCACGCAGGTGGCGTTACAGGCTGGCTCGGCCGACCTTGCCGTGCAGGATTGGCTCTGGGCGGCCCGACAGCGAGAACAGGGCGGAGACTGGCTGTTTTCCCCTTTCTCCAGCGAATCCGGGGGTATTCTGGTCCGGGCTGATAGCAGGCTGCATGGGATTGATGATCTGAAACAGGCCAGATTAGGGGTGGCTGGAGGCCCGATCGATAAAAGCTGGCTGATTTTCCGCGCTTTTGCCGCCCGCATGCTGGGCTATGACCCGCAGAGCCTGGCCCCGTTTTTTGCTGCCCCACCGCTGTTGAACGAGCAGTTGAGCCGCGGAAGACTGGACGCTGCCTTGACCTACTGGCCTTTCGTGGCACGGGGGGAGGCTCATGGTGGGCGTGTTCTGCTGCATATTGGCGATGCTCTGGCGGGGCTGGGGCTGCCGGTGGATATGCCTCTTGTGGGCTATGTGTTTCGCTCCGCCTGGGCGAATGGCCCCGGTCAGCCAGGGCGGAGATTTCTGAAGGCCGCTGCGCAGGCACAGGCCCTCCTCGCGACATCGGATACGGAGTGGCAGGCTATCCGTCCCCTGACCGGTGCAGGAGATGATCGTGAGTTGACCTTGCTGCGGGATGCATACCGGGCTGGTATTCCGCATCACTGGGGCAAGGCGCAGATTGATGCGGCCCAGAGCCTGCTGACGATCCTGCATGCCCTGCCCGGTGCAGAGACCTCCGGCCTGCCGACTCGGATACCGACCGGGCTGTTTCCGGTGGAGGTCACGCTCTGACCGCATTTTCTGCCCGCGGAGATGCTTCCCGGACTGGCCAGATCGGTTTCGGCTGGCGGGTTGCGTCGATGGTGTTGCTGCTGGCGATTTGGGAGGGTGCGGCGGTCTGGGCCCATGATCCCCTGCTGCCATCCGCCAGCACTGTCATCGCCGCCATGGTGCAGCAGGCAATGCATGGGGCCTTGCTGCCAACATTGGCGATTACGCTGCGCCGGGTGGCCGAGTCTTTCACGCTCGCACTGGTGGTCGGGACGTCGATTGGCGTGGCCTTGGGCAGGATGCCCCGTCTCAATGCGATCATGGATAGTCTGCTCACCGCCCTGCTCAACCTGCCTGCCGTTGTGTTGATCGTGCTGATCTATATCTGGTTCGGGCTGACGGAGTGGGCGGCGGTGATCGCTGTAGCGCTGAACAAGTTGCCCAATACGGCTGTGACGGTGAGGGAAGGCGCGCGGGCGTTGGACCCGGCTCTGTTGGACATGGCGCGCAGCTTCCGTATGAGCCGCCTTGCTATTCTGCGCCACGCCGTCCTGCCGCAATTGGCGCCCTATATTTTTGCGGCGGCCCGTTCCGGCCTGTCGATCATCTGGAAAATCGTTCTGGTGGTGGAGCTGCTGGGGCGTAGCAATGGGGTCGGATTTCAGCTTCAGGTGTATTTCCAGCTTTTCGATGTGACCGGGATTCTGGTCTACACGCTGGCCTTTATTCTGGTGGTGCAGGCGCTGGAATGGGGCGTGCTGCAAGTGCTGGAACGGCGGGTATCTTCATGGCGATAGAGCAGACACACGCTGCTGCCACCTTGCTGCATGTGCGGATCGAGGCCAAAAATCATGGCGCAACACCTGTTTTAAGGGACATTGCGTTTGATCTGCAGCGGGGGGATGTGCTGGCCGTCATGGGGCGCTCAGGCTGTGGCAAAACCAGTCTGTTGCGTATTGTGGCCGGACTGGATGATGCGTATTCCGGCGCGGTCAGTTGGGCGGGTTACAGCATCAGTCAGCGCCGCAACAGGCTCTTCCCGCGCATCGGCATGGTGTTTCAGGAACCTTTATTGCTGCCGTGGAAAACGCTGCGTCAGAACGTCGCGTTGATGATGCCTGCCCCGGATGAGGCGCTGATAGAGCGTCTGTTCACAGAACTTGGACTGAAGGACGTGGCTGACAGCCTTCCGGGTCGCGTGTCGTTGGGGATGGCACGGCGCGCTGCTTTGGTCAGGGCGCTGGCGTCGAAACCAGATATTCTGCTGCTGGATGAGCCGTTTGCCTCGCTGGACAAAGACAGCATCGGTAGAAGCATGGGTTTACTGCGGCATTTCTGGCGCTCCGGCACCATGGCCGCGGTGATGGTGACGCATGAGGCGCTGGACGCGGCAAGGCTTGCGAATCGGGTCATGATGCTTGGTGGCAAGCCTGCCAGCATGATCAGGCAGGTTAATCTGCCCGGTGCAAATCCGTCAGAACGCAGCCTGACGGCAGAGGAGGAGGCCCACCTTGCGGCAGACCTCCAATCCCCGGAAGACCTGATTACTTGAGGGTCTTCAGATAGGCGATCAGGTTCTGGCGATCCTTCTCGTCCTTGATACCCGGAAAGATCATCTTCGTGCCGGACACGAGGGCCTTCGGATTCTCAACCCACTTGTTCAGAGTGGCTTCGTCCCAGGTCAGGCCGGAGCTTTTCAGGGCATCGGAGTAGTTGAAGCCAGGCTCGACACCTGCCTTGCGACCGACGATGGCGGCCAGGGAGGGGCCAACCTTGTTTTTGCCGGCTTCGGTGGAGTGGCAGAAGCCGCACTTCTTGAAGAGGGTCTTACCTGCTTCGGCATCGCCATCCGCGTGCGCCTGGCCGGCGGCCAGCAGCGCAAAAGCGGAGAAAGCGAGAGCAGGAACCAGTTTGCTTTGCATCGTTTCGTCCCGTTGCAAGGTGGTTCGGAAAGGCACGGCCCCCAATGAGCCGCGCCGGGACATTATCTTGTTGACGGCCTTTCCGATAGCCGTTCGTCGAGGCATTCTTGCGGCAATTTTGCGGCATCGGCATGGCATCTTTGTCAACCGGCTCCAGACCGCAGCATGATGGGTTTCAGGGAGGAACAAAAGTCCATGATGATCTCAGTTGAAACAGGTGACTCACGTCTGGCAAGCGCCCTTGCCGCCACGAAGCCTTCGGGTCGGGGATATCGAATGCTGTGGTTCGGCGGCCTGATCGGCTTCGGCCTGATCATCACTGCTGGCGGCAGCGCGCTCGCTGCTGGTAAGGCGATGAGGTTCTGGAATACGACTTCCGACACCATCGTGAAACTTCAGATGGCCCCTGTCGGTACGACGGCATGGGGCAGTGATCAGTGCAAGAACGATAAGGATGGAGAGGTTGAGGCGGACGAGCGCCTGAAAATCCTCGGTATTCAGCCGGGCCGCTATGACGTGAAGCTGAAACTGAAGCGCGGGCGCAGCTGTGTGGTCCATGATGTCGAGGCGAAGGAAGATGGCCCCTATGCTTTTTCAATCGGCGATGCCGATTTGAAGGACTGCACACCTTGAGCCGGTAGGGCAGAGATCAAAAAAGGGCGGTCCGGAGACCGCCCTTCATGATTGTACAGGATCAAGCCGTTTCAGAAAGAAACGCGCACACCGCCATAACCGGCGATGGGAGCGCCCGGGCTGAGGCTTCTGGTGTTGGTGGCGTTGGGGGCCTGAAGCATCGGAACTTCTCCAACCGGGGAGAAGGTGCCGAAGGTGGCATAGTTCTGGTTGGTCAGGTTCCGCACCATGCCGAACAGCTGCACGTTCTTCGTGATCTGGTAGGCGGTGTTGAAATCCATCACGAAGTAATTGCCGGTCCGCTGGTTCTGGTTGCCTTCATCGCCGATCAGATACTGGCCGCTCGCGGCACGCCCGATCAGACCCACGACCCATTTGGGCGTCACGGCCCATTGTACCCCGACCTTGAACACATGGGCGGGAATACCGGTGATGTAATTGCCCTTGCGCACATTGACGAGCCCGTCATCAGCGTAAGGATTATCCTCGGAATTGAGCGTGAAATTGCTGCCATAGCGGGCATCGGTGAAAGAGTAGTTGGCAAAGACCGACCATGCGCCCGCAATCAGGTTGACCGAGGCTTCCACGCCTTGCCGCGTGGTGGGGCCGACGTTCCGGAAAAAGGCGCGCCCGGAGGTCTCGCTGGATACGAAGGCCAGATCATCATCACTGCCGGTATGGAAATAGCCGGTATGCCAGTTAACGGTGGCGGTCTCGACCTTGTGATGACCACGGAACCCGGCTTCCCAGGTATGGGCTACAACCTGCTTCAGGGGGGGATCACCGACGAAGAAGTTGGTCAGGCTGCACGGGGCGGTCGGATCGGCGCAGGAAAGTTCCGCCGGGGTCGGCGCGCGGTTCGATTCGGCATAGCCGGCATAGGCGGAGACGGAGCGCGTGATCTTCCAGGTCAGCCCGGCTGCCGGGTTGAAGCGGTTATAGGAGTGTTGGCCATTCAGGCTGGTGCCGATCTGGTCGTTCAGTGCGATCTGGGCGGAGTTGAAACGCCCGGAGACGGTGGCGGCCAGTTTGTCGGTGATGTCGAACGTATCCGTGAAGAAAACACCGTAATAGTCGTTGCTGGTGTTCACCCGTACCGGCAGCACATTGGCGGTGGAGTCATCAACCTCGATGCTCGGGCCGCCAAAGCCGCGATCCAGGGTCAGCGGACCGATCAGAGTGTTGGCAGTGAAGGTGCTGCGCCCGCCATCATAGCTGACACCGGCCACGAAATGATTCTTATGGCCGAACACCGTGGCGGTGTTCACACCCTGTGCCGAGGCTCCGAATCCGTTGGTATCGGTCGCGGTGCGGTTCAGAAAGGCATAGGGGCCGCCCTCGTCATAATCGAAGCCGTGCTGGTTATACGGGCTGTTCTGTACGAAATTCGGAACATATCCGCCACGACGGGATTGAAGCGGGGGGCCATCCTCTGAACAGACCAGAGTGGGGTCGTCATCGCACGGTTCGACCTCGGCTGCATCGCCGTTGAAGGTGCGCTGGGACAGATTGCTGTAATAGACATTCCCCTGCACTGACCACTCATCGGTCACGGTTACCGTGGTGCTGCCGACGACGCGGACATATTTGTTCCGGGTCTGGTCGGGATAGGTGAACACCGCACTCCGGTCTGCGGCCAGCAGTTCAACCGGAGTTGTGCCGTTGCCGACAAGGATATTATTGGCATAGGTCACGTTGACATGCGCTTCGGCACGGTCGCTGCGCCAACCGATATCACCGTAAACCTGACGCGCCTGAGAGGGAGAATGCTCACGCCAGCCATCCTCGTTCATCCCGCTGGCGGCAATATAGGCCGACATCGTGCCGTCTTTCGACTTCACGCCATATTGTCCGGACAGGGTGATATTGCCGAACGAACCGCCCGATACCTCAACCTGACCGCCCTGATAGTTGAAGCCATCCTTCATGCGCACGGACAGGGCGCCGCCCAGCGCATTCAGGCCGAAAGCGGGATTGGCACCGACCAGCTGCGTTTCATCAATGGCGATGCTGGGGATCAGATCCCAGTTCACCGTATCGCCAAAGGACTGGTTGAAGCGTGTGCCGTTGACATAGACCGCAAGGCCCTGCGGATCACCGGCCAGCGGAGAAGCGGAAAAGCCGCGATAAATCAGATTGGGCTGAAGGGAATTGCCCACCGCCTGATTGAAGGAAATACCGGTGCCCTGCTGTTCCAGCGAACGCAGCAGGTCCGCCGGGCCGGTTTTCTGGGTATCAAGCCCGGTATAAACCTGAGTGGCTGCGGGTACTTCCTCACGGTTCAGGCCTGATCCCTGAAGAGGGGTCGTTCCCACCACCTGCAAGGAAGGCAGCGTGAAATTGGGTGTGTTGTTCTCAGTGGTAGACGAAGCGGCTGCCTGATTACCTTGGCTCGCGGCATTCTTCACCGTTCCCTGTGCCTGGGCGAGGGCGGGAAGAAAAGGCGCAACGGCGGCAAGTACAATTCTTTTTCTCATTGTGACCCCCTTTAACTCGTTGCGTCCTACAAATTAGTTTTTGGTAATGTCTATGGTATTTTGACCTTTAAAAGTATTTTGTTGGAAGCTGTGGCACATAAAATGAATATATATTTGCTGTATATGATATAAAATATGCATAAAATGCAAAAAGTATTCTTCAGGATGCCATTCTGGCCTTGCTTGACACGCTCTTTACAAGGGCGACTGGTCTTGTTGCCGGCCTTTATCCTGCTGGTTGGTCTGATTGTTTCTCTGGGGCTGAGCCTTCACCGGGCCAATCATCGAATCCGCAATGAGATGGAGTCAGGTTTTCGCCTGGGGCGTGTGCTGGTGGAGGCCGTGCTGGTGACGGCCCGCGCCATGCCGACGCAGCAGGATGCGTTGACGATGGTGGCGCAACAATTGCCGCGTGTCCGGCATCTGGACCTTTTACTGCTGCCTGCGCCCGAGATGATGGCGATGGGGATGCCCCCTTTGCTGGTCGGGCAGCGCCCGCGTGTGCCGCACTGGTTTGTCGATCTGCTGCCCCAGCCGATCGTCGCCCGGTCGTTTCCGGTGCTGTATCACGGCGCGATCATTGGCCAGATCATCATGATCGCCAATCCGTTCGACGAGATGAAGGAGGTCTGGGGAGAGCTGTGCCTGATCGCGGTGGAGCTTGCCGCGATCTCGGTTGCCATCGTGCTGCTGATCATGTTGGCCACGTCCCTGTCGCTGCGTCCGCTCAAGCGCCTGGCGGAGGGGTTTGAGGCTTTGGAGGCGGGGGAATATGCCACCCGTCTCGGCCCGGTGACGGTGGCGGAGTTGCAGCCGATCGCGGTTCGCTTCGACAGCCTGGCCGCACGGCTGCAACGCATCACGCAGGATAACCATCATCTGATCGACCGTTTGATCTCCATGCAGGAAGCGGAGAGGCGTGATGTCGCGCATGAGCTGCATGACGAGTTCGGCCCGGCTTTTTTCGCAATCCGGGCCGAGCTGGCCTCCCTGACCCGTTGGTGCAGGGATCAACAGCAGCGTGAGGGACAGGATGGCTTATCGATCCGCGATGTAGAGAAGATCGAGTCGCGGGTCTTGTCGATCGGATCTCTGGTCGATGCCATCCAGAACATCAATGCGGCCATGCTGGAGCGTCTGCGCCCGATGGTGCTGGAGGAAATGGGCCTGCCCGATGCGCTGGAGCGTCTGGTGGAGGACTGGCGGCGGCGCGTTCCCCAAACACAATGGGATATCATGGTCTGTGCCGGGCTGGAGCAGACACAGACGGATCTGGCTCTGACCCTGTTTCGTCTGGTGCAGGAATGTCTGACCAACATTGCCCGTCACGCCGATGCCAGACATGTGGAGGTTGGTTTTTTCTGGCTGCCTCCCCGAGAAAAACCAGCCGAAGCCGCGCAGGATGGCAAGACAGAGCCTCCATGGCTGGGCGTCTATGTGCGCGATGATGGCACCGGATTTTCGGGAGTCCCTTCTTATGGTTACGGTCTGCTGGGCATGACGGAGCGTGTCCGCGCGGCGGGGGGAAAGCTTTATATCGGCGATAATGGCCAGCCCGGTGCCGCGGGCAAGCTGGCGGAAATGATGATGGCCTCACAAAAGGCCGGGCTTTCCCCCGAAGAATGGGGGGAGGATGAGCCGGATGATGGTCACGATCTCTGGCTGCACGGCGGTGCGGTGATTTTTGCCGGAATTCCATGGCAGGCGAAGGACGGGGGAGTCGCTTCCCCTAGCCAATCGGCTAATATCCACGATCTATAAGAGGGTATCCCGCTGACGGTGCCGTCCGGGTGGTGCAGTTCGGTGGTGCTGTCCGGTCTGGCGGTGACGGCGCTGACGGTCTGAAGGATGCCGTATGAACGCGGGGAAGGAATACAGGATGAAGGTGCTGCTGATCGAGGATCATCCGATTGTTCGTGCCGGATGCCGACGCTTGCTGACGGATTATACCCCTGCGCGCAAAATGGTTGCCGGTTCTGCTCAGGATCATGCCGAGGAGCGGGTGGAGGTGATCGAGGCCAGCACAGGCGCTGAAGGAGTGCGTCTGAACCGGGAGCACAGCCCTGCGGTCGTCGTGCTCGACCTCAATCTGCCGGACATGCCGGGGCTGGAGGTTCTGGCCGCCATGAAGGCGGACGTGCCTTCCCTGAAAGTCATCGTGTTCAGCATGTATGAGGATCCCGCTTTCGTCTCCCGCGCGCTGGAGGGGGGGGCCTCTGCCTATCTGACCAAGAATGACGATCCGTTCAGCATGCTGGAGGCACTGGACAAGGTGCTTGCAGGTGGAATGCATCTCGGCCCGAGGGTTGCCGAGAAAATCGCACTGCACACGCTGCGGGAGCCGGATGACCCCCTGCGCCCGTTATCCCGGCGGGAGCGGGAGGTATTCGATCTGCTCGGTCAGGGACGCAGCCTGAACGAGATTGCTGTGATCCTTGGCGTCAGCTACCGCACGGCGGCGCATGCGGCGCTGCAGATCCGCAGCAAGCTGGGCTATAATTCCGCGGCGGCGCTGATTAAATATGCGGTCGAACGGGCCAAGGGTAGTGTTCCGGCCTGACGGAGTAAGGCCATGAGGTCAATGCATCCGGGGGGTTTTGTCATACAGATAGCGGTCAATGGCCTGAACCTGCGTATGCATGGTCTGGCCATCCCGCAGGATGGTGATGGCAACCCCCACGGGGGGCGCACCGCTTTGCCATAGCAGCCGCCACAGCGTCGCCAGATCACCCGGCTCCTTGCCATTGATGGCGATGATCTGGTCGCCCTGTCGCAGACCGGCAGCTTCTGCCGGGCCGTGTGGAACAACGTCGCTGATGAGGATTCCCGCTTCCTGTTCAGCCGCCAGCAGGCCCAGCCATGGCCGACTGGCCAGCCTTCTGCCATGGGTCAGCAGCTCTGGCAGAATGGCCTGCAGGTGAGAGACCGGAATGATCAGGTTGATGTCGAGCTGTCCTGCGCCGATATCACCCTGCTGCAACACCACGGCAGCAATGCCAAGCAGGCGACCGTCCGTGCCGATCAGGGCGCAGCCACCCCAGACGGGATGCGGTGGGGTCACCAGCAGTGCATCGGGGATATGGTATTCCCAGTATCCGGCAAATTCCTGACGGGCAATGATCCGCGTTTCCATCGCATGGGTGATGCCGCCGGAGGCTGCCAGAATCGCGCCGCTTTCGCTGGCGACGCTGGAGGAATCGCCGATCTGGATGGCGGGGCAGGCCAATGCGTCAGCCGGACGGATCAACGCAAAGCCGCTTTCATGATCCAGCGCGATGATATGGCCCGGCGTGACCTGGCCATCCTGTGTCGTGATCCAGATCGCATCGGCATCGTTCACCAGATAGGTCATGGTGATGACCATTTTTGTCTGGCTGGAACCGACCTCGATCGCGACACCGCTCCCGGTCCGCTGTGCGCCCTGATCGTCGCTGCCATCGGGATCAAACCCATCCGGGCCAATACAACGCAGGAAGACAATGCCTTGCAGGACAGCCTCCAGATCGAAGCTGTAATCCGAAGGATGAGGCTGCATGTTTTGCGGTATTTGCCACCGGTCTTCCGACATTGCCTGCCGTTTGCTCCTTCGATCCGCCTGCGCCACTGTCGCTGTAGCCAGTGGCACTGAAAATCACCAGCCCTCCTGCACACTCTGCCTGCCAGAGCCAGGAAATATTTTTATGACGATGGGATTGTCCCGAAGCTGCGGGCTTGATTCTTTCGGGTTTCGCTTTATCAAAACCTCGCTAAACTCTGATCCTCAAGGCATTTTTGATCAGAGATGAAGACTTGCCGCGATGACTCACCCTGCCGGTCGTAAGAATCAGGCAGGGAGGAGGCTCGGGAGTATACGCACGCTGGCTCCTGAGCCGGTGTAAACAGATGCAAGGGATGATATCCATGCGCGCCGTCCTTTACGGATTTTGGTTTTCCGCAAGCCTTGCCGCCGCGGCGATGGGGGGGGCTGTTCCGGCTGTGGCCGCTTCAGGTTGCTCCAGCCAGGCAGAGCAGGCGGCCTTCGATACCGTCGCCCTCCAGAGCGAACTGCAGGTGATCGCCAAGGCCTGCCACACCGAAGATGCGTATAACAGCTTTGTGACCCGTTATCGCCCGGCTCTGGCCGCGGCGCATGAGGATGTCAGCGCCTGGTTTAAGAAGGCTGCCGGGAAGTCCGCTCAGAAAGTCCATGATATTTTCATCACCGGTCTTGCCAACGGGCAGTCTACCAGCTCCCTCAAGGAAGGCAGTGATTTCTGCGTGCTTGGCACGCCGCTGTTTACGGAAGTGATGGCGCTGCCGAAAGACAGCATGCTGGCCAGCTATGCAGCTGGTAAGGATACTTACCCCGCCACTGCACCGGCATGTCGGGTGTTGCAGGATGGGCCCGCCGTATCCACGCCTTCTTCTTCCCGTCGCAGCAGGAAGCACTGAGCTGATCAAGCGGGGCGCGGGAATGTTTCCCGCTCTCCTCTCTGAGCGATGGCATTCAAAAAACCGTCGGGCTGTTGTCCGGCGGTTTTTTCATTCGTGTCTTTACGTTTCACACGCTGCTTTCCCTCATGGAGGAAAGGCAGCGTGTGAAACAGGGTCGTTCAGCGCTTTTTGCTGCTGCGCTTATGCGCGGCCGTTGCCTTGGAAGGCTTCGGAGCGGTGACGGCGGGTGTGATATTAGTCTTGCCAGGGGTCACGGTCACGTTCACGCGCAGAATGGCATCACCTGGCAGAAGCTGGACTGCATAGCTGTCAGCGCCCTGATAGCCCGGATCGGGCGTGTAATCAGTACGGGTGTCATAGCCGACACTGTGCACAATGACCTTGCCGTGAGCCGGACGGGCGATCAGCAGCCCGGCCGTATAGGGGGAGCGATCAGGCTCCGTGACCTTGGCTGCGCACCAGCCGCCGTCATTCTGGACGGTCATGGTGATGGCGCTTTCCTTGCCCGGGGTCAGGGTGACGTCCTGTGCAGAGCAGGACGGGGCTGCGCCGACCGTATCCGCTTCATAGATGTAGGCAGGTTTGGATGGGGCTTCCGGCGGCTTCTGACAGGCCGACAGGGCAAGCGCCATACATGCGATTGCAGGTCCGGTATAACGAAGAGTCATCAAAATCCTCCGCCGTATTGTGGCGCTTGTGCCGATCTGTGCGGTGACACTGCCATTCGGCCGCACCGTGGCATGCTTTATCGTTTGATCCCGTAAGGGGGAAGGCTGTCCGGGCATAATCCGTGCGGTTTTTCAAAAAAATAGCCGCGTTTGATGACAGATTGTACGAAGGCCGCCGGGCTGCATAAAAAAACCGCGAGAAAAGAGGATTCTTTTCTCGCGGTCAGGGTCAACGGCACCGCTCCAACCTGTCGGGGGGCAGGAAAGGAAGGGGGAGCCGTCTTTATTCAGCGGCCAGCGGGATGATCGAGGCTGCATCCTCATTGGCGGCATGAATGGCGACCGGCAGGCGGTGATCCATGACTTCGTGATAGCGCCCGGTCTCGCCATCCAGCGCATAGACGCCGCCGGATTCGATGTTGAACACCCAGCCATGAAGCCTTAGCCGACCATCCGCGACTGCTTCCCGTACGACGGGGTAGCTGCGCAGATTATTCAGTTGCAACGCGACATTGCGCATGGCCAGGGTACGGACCGGATCGCCGCCGGTTTCTGTGGAGGGCAGGCCCTCGCACAGACGCTGGTGATCACCGCAGCCGTGACGCAGCCAGGATTTGACATGAGGCAGGGGTTCCAGCGCGGACGGGTTCATGATGGCCTTCATTGCGCCGCAATCAGAATGGCCACATACGACAATGTCACTGACCCCCAGCACGGCCACAGCGTACTCGATCGCAGAGCCGACTTCGCCGGTGAGAGAGGATTCATCCACATAAGGCGGTACGATGTTGCCGACATTGCGGGAAACAAACAGCTCCCCAGGGCCGCATTGGGCGATCATTTCAGGAATGACGCGGCTGTCGGCGCAGGAAATCATCAGCGCTTTCGGCTGTTGGCCTTCACGCGCAAGCTTTTCATACAGGGCCCGGTTCTGGGGAAAGACCTCGCCACGAAATCGGGCCATACCGCTGATGAATGTATCCATGGGACGGTCTCCTGTACTGTCCTGAACGATCCTCCGCAGGAGGAAGCGACCACCCGGCCGCCCCTATGTTATGGCGCATGGATTTTTCGCAGTTGCAAAAACGCCGTGACAAAATATGGCTGCCTGAAAAAAGCTTCAGCCGGTCTGTTAATCTTTGGTCTGGGGGGAATGCAGCGGTAGCACGATTTTGGCCTGTAATCCGCCACCTGTGCGGTTGGACAGGGTGATGGTCCCGCCTTCCCGCTCCACGATCTGTCTTACGATGGCAAGGCCCAGCCCCATACCGCCCGTGTCGCGGTTGCGGGAGACCTCGATGCGGCGGAATGGCTCCAGCACGTTTTCCAGCTCCGCCTCCGGAATGCCGGGACCGTTATCCTCGATGAGGATCTGTACGTTGTGATCGGTAGAGAACAGGGTCACATCGGCCCGGTTGGCATATTTCAGCGCATTGCCGATCAGATTGGCGAAGGCCCGCTTCATGGCTACGGGGCGTACCGTGTGGACACAGTGTTCGGGCCCGGAATAAGTGGCAAGCTGTCCGGCATCACTGGCATCATCCACCAGCGTTTCCAGCATGGTGGCCAGATCGGCGGGGCGGCGTTTTTCAGGATCCGTATCCCCGGCCAAAAAAGCCAGCACGGAGGAGACCATGGCCTCCATCTCGTCCAGATCGTCCTCAATGGCGGTCTGAGCCTCTGTATCATCCAGAAAGCTGGCACGCAGCCGCAGGCGTTGGATGGGGGTGCGTAGATCGTGCGAGACCGCTGCCAGAGCCTGAGTCCGGTCATTGATGAGATGGGAGATACGGGTCTGCATGGCATTGAAGGCCTGTGCCACCTGCCGCACCTCACGCGGGCCGCTTGGCTTGATCTGGACCGGGGGGCCATGGCCGATCGCATCTGCTGCCTGAGCCAGTGTCCGCAGGGGTAGACCCAGCGTCCGTACCAGCATGGCGGCAGCGGCCAGTACGCAGCAGGCCAGAATTGCCGCAGAAAGCAGACCACCGTAGAATCCCGGCAACCTGCCCAGAACGCCGGTCGCGAAAAACACGATGGAGCTGTCACGGGGTCCATCCTTGTCGACATGGCCCGGAAGACGCATGGTGCCGATCAGATCACGTCTGGTGCCGATCAGGTTGCGGCCGCCCCGGCTCAGACGCAACTCCACATTTTCCAGCAGATCCTGACTGTTGATCAGCAGCCCCTGCATCCGCAGCAGCCCTGCATCCCGGGGAGAGGTGGGGGGCAGGGACAGGGTATTCCCCGGCAGGCTGAGAGTGCCGATCTGAACCGGAGTGGTCGAAGATGTGCCGGCACCAGAGGCAAACCACCCGATCTGAAGGTCGGGAGAGGACAAGCGTTTCGCAAGGGCCGGGCGTTCTTCCTCCTCGGCCGCCATCAGCACGCGATAGCTCAGCGCCAGACGCTCGGCGACACGCTGAACGGCAAGGTCATCAGCGTAATAGATCTCGGTCTGTTCATAGACGATCGTGCTGCCCAAAAATTCCAGCAGCGTGGCCAGCAGCAGCACCAGCGTCACACGACCGATCAGTCCGCGTGGCCAGAGATGAAACCGCCTCATTCCCGTTCAACGTCGGCGGCGAACATATAGCCGACGCCGCGAATGGTGCGGATCAGAGGGCGTTCGCCGACGCGATTGCCGATCTTGCGGCGCAGCCGGCTGACCAGCACGTCAATGCTGCGGTCGGAAACGTCGCCCAGCCGGGTGCGGGACAGTTCCAGCAGGCGGTCCCGTCCAATCACGCGTTGTGCGTTTTCCAGAAAGCTCAGCAGCAGATCATATTCCGCACCGGACAGATCGACGACGGCGCCGCTGGGGTCGGTCAGTTCGCGGCGCTTCATGTCGATCTGCCAGCCCGCGAAGCTTATTGTCTCGCTTTTGCCTTTTACCGTTGTCTCATTCACCGGACCGCGTCGCAGGACGGCGCGGACGCGGGCCAGAAGTTCCTGCTTACCGAACGGTTTGGCAATATAATCATCCGCGCCAAGTTCCAGCCCAAGTACGCGGTCCATTTCCTCGCCCCGTGCGCTGACCATGATGATCGGCACCTGACTGGACTGACGCAGTGCCTTGCAGAGGTCGAAACCACTGCCGCCCGGCAACATGACATCCATCAGGATCAGATCGGGCATCAGCTGTTCGATGGAAGGCCACATCTCCCGCCCGTCCCGCACAGCGCTGGTCCGGAACCCGTTTTCACGCAGCACGCGCATAATCAGTACGCGCATGCCGGGATCATCCTCGACCACGAGAATATAGGGCGCTCCGGCATTCTCTGCCGTCATGGCATTCTGTATCGTCTGATCAACCATGAACAAGCTGCCCTGAATGACTAAAAAAGAACGATTAAACTATCATTCCGTTTATTTATCGCCATAGGGCAGGGGACGATTCAGGCGGCTTCAGCAAAATTATGTAATAAATTTGCTGTCCCGGTCCTGTTATGCGGCCTGTCTGCGGAGTGGTTGTCAGGAAAATGATGGCCCAGGCTGACATCCAGCCCGTGTATGCTGCCCCGTTCCGGAGCATCTGCCCCTGGCGGTAGAAGCACGTCGACCATGCGCCCTTGAAGCGACAGCACAACCCTTGTGAATGGTCCGGCCAGCACAATATCCTCGACCCGGGCCAGCTGACCCTCGGTCAAGCGGATATGATAGGGACGTACAGAGAGCAAAGCCTTGCCATCCGGAAGGGCGGTTGCAAGGGGCTGGTGATGGGGCAGTTCGGGCAGTGACAGATGGCTGCCGCGACTTTCCGCGGTGAAAGTAACTGTCTCGCCCAGAAAACGATGCACGAAGGCGGTCTCGGGATGCGCTTCCAGATGCTGGGGACTGCCGATCTGCTGCAACTGTCCGGCCCGCAGCACAGCGACCCGATCGGCCATTTCCATGGCCTCCCCCTGATCATGCGTGACGAAGATGCTGGTCAGCCCGAGCTGACGATGCAGCCCCCTCAGCCATGTGCGGATATCCTTGCGCACCAGCGGGTCCAGCGCGCCGAAAGGCTCATCCAGCAACAGGGTTTGCGGCTCGGTCGCCAGGGCGCGTGCAAGAGCGATGCGCTGTTTCTGGCCCCCGGAAAGCTGATCCGGCATGCGCCCGGCCAGTTCCGGCACCTGCACCAGATGAAGCAGTTCCTCTACCCGGCGGCCAATCGCGGCACGCGACGGGCGGCGTGAGCGTGGCAAAACAGTCAGGCCGAATGCGATATTGTCGGCGACGCTCATATGTCGGAACAACGCGTAGTTCTGAAAGACGAAGCCGATATTACGTTCCTTGGCGGGGGCATGCGTCACATCCCGCCCGTTGATCAGGATCTGGCCGGTCTGCGGTTGCAACAATCCGGCGATCAGGCGCAGCAATGTCGTCTTGCCCGCGCCGGAGGGGCCGACCAGAGCGAGGAATTCGCCGCTTTCGATGGGCAGGGAGATGTCGCGGACTCCTGCCTCCCCCTCGAAACCAAGGCTGATATGGCGCAGTTCGATGCTCATGGCGCGGCGTCTCCATACTGGGCAGCCAGAAAGGGGAAGGGGATAAGGGTCATCGGTTGACCACCGAGATCAGACGACGCAAGGCCAGAAAAGCGATGGAAGACAGCGCCAGCACTGCCGCCATGGCGAAAGCGGCGGCACTTTGATAGCCATCATACAGGGTCTGGATATGCACGGGCATGGTTTCAGAGATGCCTGGAATATGGCCGGAAATCACGGAGACCGCTCCGAACTCCCCCATTGCCCGGGTGGTGCAGAGCAGCACGCCGGACAGCAGCGCCCAGCCGATATCCGGTACCACGATACGGCGTAGGATGGTGCCGAACCCGGCCCCCAGCATCACGGCGGCTTCCTCCTGCTCTGTGCCCTGTGACTGCATCAGCGGCAGAATGGTGCGTGTGACGTAGGGAAAGGTGACGAACAGCGTGGCCAGCACGATACCTGGTGTGGCGAAGGCGATGTGGATACCATGCTGTTGAAGGGTTTCCCCCCACCAGCCGCGGGTGCCGAACAGCAGGATCCACACCAAACCCGCCACGACCGGCGAGATGCTGAGCGGCAGGTCGATCAACATGGAGAGCAGCTTCTGGCCGGGAAAGGAGAATTTGCTCAGCGCCCAGGCGGCAGCGATCCCGCACAACGTATTGATTGGCACGGTAATGGCAGTCACCAGCAAGGTCAGTCTGATGGCCGAGAGCGCATCTGGATCGCTCAGGGAATTGAGTGCAACATAAACACCCCCGCGCAACGCTTCGGCAAACACCGCAATCAGCGGCAGTAGCAGAAAGCCGATCACGATCAGTAATCCTGCCAGCAGGCAGAGGAGATTGCCACCGCGGAGCCGTTTTTTCCCGTTCATGTCTGCCATCCGGCGATAGGACGGCGCTTGCGGGAGATAGGGGATGCCCAGTGCCGTTGCAGTGCGGCAACCAGCACAAGGCTGAGGGCGGAACCGGCCAGCATGACCAGTCCTATGCAGGAGGCCGATGCGTAGTGGAATTCCTGTAATTGGGAAACAATCAGGGTCGGTGCGATTTCACTGACCATCGGGATATTGCTCGAAATGAAAATCACGGAGCCATACTCGCCAACCCCGCGTGCGAAAGCCAGTCCGAAGCCGGAGAGCAAAGCGGGCAACAGGGCGGGCAGCATAACCCGCCGGAAGCTCTGCCATGGTGATGCGCCAAGGGTGGTAGCGGCTTCCTCCTGCTCGGCGGGAAAATCAGCGAGCACGGGAGCGACGCTGCGCACCACGAAAGGGAGGCCGATGAAAATCAGCGCCAGCACAATGCCGAGACGGGTGAAGGCAATCTGGATACCAATGGATGCCAGCGGCGCACCGATCCAGCCGGACGGGCCATACAGCGTGGCCAGTGTGATACCGGCCACAGCTGTTGGCAGGGCAAAGGGCAGATCAACAATCGCATCTGCCACAGAGCGGCCGGGAAAAGGGATACGCACCAGTACCCATGCCAGCAACAGGCCGAGCGGAAGGTTAATGAGGGCGGCCACAGCTGCCACGCCAAAGCTGAGCTCCAGCGCGGCCAGAGCGCGTGTAGCCAGCACGGCATGCAGCATCTGCCCCACTCCGGCACTGGATGCTTTTGCGAACAGCGCCAGAAGAGGTAACAGCACCAATGAAGAAACCCAGCCCATGGTCACACCGAAAGACAGCCAGAAACCAGGCAGGACATGATTGTCCGGAAACCGGAAGATGGTGCGGCTAAGGCTCAGGCCGGGCCGGACCGGGTCTGGTATGGTCAGGCTTTCAGGGTGACTCATCGGGCAATCTTACTGTTTCACGGGGGTGTAAATACTATCGAACACACCCCCTTCGGCAAAATGTATCTTTTGCACGGTGGCCCAGCCACCCAGGCTACGAATGTCGAACAGCTTGAGCGGTTTGAATGTCGTGCTGTAGCGGGCCAGAACGGCAGGGTCAGACGGGCGGAAATAATGTTTTGCGATCAGCTCCTGTGCCTCAGGCGTGTAAAGCGTGTTCAGATACGCTGTGGCGGCTTCCCGTGTATGATGCCTGTCAACCACGGAATCGACGACGGCAACCGGCGGCTCCGCCAGAATGGATTCCGATGGATAGACGATCTCAAACTCTCCCTTGCCCAGGTCACGCTGTGCCAGCAGGGCTTCATTTTCCCAAGCGATCAGTACATCGCCGACATGGCGCTGGATAAAAGTATTGGTTGATCCGCGAGCACCAGAATCAAGGACAGGTACATTTTTGTACAATGCCGTAATGAATTGTCTGGCCTTCTGTTCATTGCCGCCCGGCTGGTGCAGAGCCCATCCATAAGCGGCCAGATAGTTCCATCGTGCGCCACCACCGGTCTTGGGATTGGCGGTGATCACCTGAACGCCGGGTTTGACCAGATCAGACCAGTCATGAATCTGTTTGGGATTTCCCTTTCTGACCAGCAGGATAATCGTGCTGGTATAGGGGGCTGAGAAATGCGGAAAACGGTTTGCCCAGTCTTTTGTCAACAAACCATGGGCAGCCAGAGCATCGATGTCGATCGACAGGGCCAGTGTCACGACATCCGCCTGCACCCCATCCAGCACCGAGCGCGCCTGTGCCCCTGAACCGCCATGCGATGTCTTGACGCTGATAACCGGGTGGCCTTCCGCATGCCATCTCTGTTCGAACAGGCGGTTGAAGTCTTTATAAAACTCTCGTGTCGGATCGTATGATACATTAAGAAGCGTGGTTGTTTCCTCTGCATGGGCTCTGGCGGGCATGCATGTGCTGATCGCACCCAGTCCCAGCATAACGGTCAAAGAAAGACGTACGATACTTTTCATGGAGATAGCGATCCTTAAATTACGACTTTAGTTCGTTGATTGCGTAATTCTCTTATATCTTGTGTTAAATATACCGGCAATGGATTGTGTGAAATTTTTTTCACAATTTTTTTTGGTTGAATTTTTATAGACCTTGTTTTGAAGTCGGTTTGTTGGATTGCCACGCTTATGAATAAAACAAGTATTAAAGGATAAAAGGTTGCATTCCATGAAAATATGGCTCATTCTTTCTAGAAGAATGACGCTGAAATATGCTATGTAATCGAAAAGACAGGGGCATATTTTTCTTAATTAAGCGGCATATTCAGTTCTTTGAAAATCTGTAAGCGTATAGAGTTCTCATTAAACATGCATTTTATGATTCAGTCCGGCTCAGCTTTATCCAGTGATACAGAAGAAGAAAGCTTCTCCGCTTCCGCATTGGATGAGGCTGAAGCACGCGCACGTCGGGCGCTGGGAATCGGTGAAGGTGATGCAGCTCGATCGCATCCCGTACGGGATGCGGGTGCGGCAATCATGCCGGAGGCATTCGCGTCCACATCGATAGACAGCCAGCAGACCCGCCATGAGCGCAGCCAGGATCGCAATGCTGCCGCGACGGGCCCTGGTGCCGCACCGCGTGGATGGCGGCCTGCGGCACAGCAGATAAAGGGTGGCACCCACCAGCAGGCCAGGCGCACACGATTCGTGCGCGACGGGGAAGTGCCGGTGCAGACAATCAATCGTGTGCGCCGTGATCCTGTTCCCGATGAGCGTTCAGCCAGTGCCGAGCCTGATCAGGCGGCGGCCAATCTGCTGGAACAGGCACGGTCTGAAATTGATCGTCTGTTGCGGGCACTGAAAGAGGCTCAGCAGACGGTTGAAAATCAGAAAACGCGTCTCTATCACGCCGAACAGGCAAGAGATGAAGCGGTTGCTGCTTTGAAGGACATGCGCGATCAGGCGCTAAAGCCGCGTCCTGTTCCGTCTGAACGGACGACGACATCTTCTTTGGAAGATGCGCCTGTTCGCACACGGCAGCCAAGAACATATGTAAAGCGGGTCAAGCGTGAAAAAGAGCCTCAGCCTGTGAAATGGTGGATCAAGGACTGAGATTCTTATATTTTTGATCCGGTCTATGAGACTTTGTCAGGCGGCGCATCATGCGCCGCCTGAATCGTAACCGGAATAGCCTTAGCGGAGTGCTGCCGCTATGGTCGGGCGGGCAAGGACGAAGAACAGCCCGGTTGCGAACAGCATGATCGCGGCGAAGATCATGAATATCTCGATATTGTAGAAAATCATGACGGCCAGTGCCAGAACTGCCAGCCCCAAAGCCAGTGCGGGCAGGACAGGATAGAGCGGTGCCGTATAGCTGCGTGGCATATCCGGTTCTGTACGACGAAGGCGGAACAGGCTGGCCATGCTCATAATATACATGGTCAGCGCACCGAAAGCAGACATGGTCACGATGGTGGTGGTCAGCGACTGACCCGCAATCACGATCAGATTATCGCTGTAAATCGCGGCCACGCCGACGATACCCCCGGCGATGGTGGCAATATAAGGGGTATGGAAGCGCGGATGGACCCGGCCGAGAAAATGCGGCAGGAACCCGGCGCGGGCCAGGGCGAAAATCTGTCGTGCATACCCCATAATGATTCCGTGGAAGGATGCAATCAGGCCGAACAGACCCAGCCAGACCAGCATATGCAGCCAGCCGCTGTGATCCCCGACCACGAAACGCATGGCTTGCGGCAGAGGGTCATTCAGATTGCTGAGCTTGCTCCAGTCGCCGCTGGCACCTGCGAACAGCATGACGCCGAAAGCCAGCAGGACCAGCGTCACGATCCCGGCGATATAGGCGATGGGAATGGTACGGCGAGGATTTTTGGCTTCCTCGGCAGCCATAGCCACGCCCTCAATGGCCAGAAAGAACCAGATGGCGAAGGGCGTTGCCGCAAAGATGCCGCCAAGCGTGGTGCTGGAAAAATGATCGCTTCCTGCCCAGCCATTATGGGTGAAATTGCTCCATGAAAAACCGGGTGAGACGACACCCATGAACACTAGCAACTCGCCAATGGCGAGGAGGGTGATCACAAGCTCGAAGGTTGCCGCAATGGTGACGCCAATCACATTCAGCGCGATGAACACCGCATAGGCACCGAGCGCAGCTATTTTTGGATCCAGCGTCTGGAACTGCACATGCAAATAGGCACCGATGGCCAGTGAAATGGCCGGAGGGGCGAACAGGAATTCAATCAGCGTCGCAAAACCGGCAATGAACCCGCCCGTCGGGCCGAAAGCGCGATAGCTGTAAGCAAACGGGCCGCCTGCCTGCGGAATGGCGGTGGTCAGTTCGGTAAAGCTGAAGATGAAGGCGGTATACATGGTGGCGATCACCAGCGTGGTGATCAAAAAGCCCAGCGTCCCGGCAGCGGCCCAGCCATAGCTCCAGCCGAAATACTCGCCGGAAATAACCAGCCCGACGGCAATGCCCCACAAGTGGAAAACATTCAGGCTTTTGTTGAGGGTGGGGACCGAGGGAGGGGGAGAAGAGGAGGGAGAAGCCATGGATGATTCTTTCTTAAGTGGAACGTTTCATGAAGCAACTGTTTGAAATCGTCGGCGTGATGACGTTTTAAAACGAGCGCTTTCTGCGCTGTTTTTGCGGATCATAGTGATGAGAGCACTCTGATCCGGGTAGGCAAACCGTCAGCCGGGCGGATCGGCGGAAAGGGTGGTTGGGACGGCTGCTCCCGGCAGAAGGGGGTCATCCTTCAGTGCCACACCGGTCAGCTTGCGGCTGCGTGCCTCGCTCATCAACCAGGTGAGCTTGTCCGCGGCGGTCGCATAAGACAGACCACCGCCATGAATGTTGGAGATGCAGTTGCGTTCGGAATCGCGCCGTCCCCGTTTGGGATCATAGGTCAGATAAACACCGAGACTGTCGGCGGCGGTCAGGCCCGGTCGCTCCCCGACCAGGAGCGCGCAGAGCTTTGCGCCGATCCGCTCGCCAATATCATCCCCCAGCGCTACCCGTGCCTGCGTGGCGATCACGACAGGGGCGATGCGCCATCCGGGCAGAAGCGTGATCACCTGTTGCAGAAATGGGGCCGCATGCACCTGCACGGCGGTGGAGGAAAGACCATCGGCGATGACGAACACCACATCCCAATCCCCTTTCTGCAACACATTTGTACAGTCGGGTGAAAGACGCCGCCCGAGATCGGGACGGCGGAGATAGGTGCTGCGGCTGTCGACATCGGCTTGCACCAGAATAGTTTCGCGTGGGGCCAGTGCCGCCTGAAGGGCTGCGGTATCCAGCGGTGTATGCACGGCATCCCTGGCGCGCGCATGGGCGAGCTGAAAATCCAGCACATCCCGCGTGCGCATGGCGTCCCCCGCCCGTCCCAGACCAATTCTGGCGCTGGTGGCGGCCCGCAGTCTCGCCCATGGATCGATGGCAGGCGTGGTCGTGTGGTCAGGCGGGTTCCCGGACGATTTTTCAACCATGAGAGGCTGCCTCCGCAATCAGGCGCAGCACGCGATCATCCTGCGGAGGCAGAGCGCGCATGCGTCCGCTCCGGTCTTTCAGATCCATCTGTTCCAGCCATGTCTCGAATTCCGGTGCGGCCTTTACGCCCAGAACCGAGCGCAGATACAGCGCGTCATGAAAAGAGAGGCTCTGATAGTTCAGCATCACGTCATCCGCACCCGGCACGGCGATCAGGAAGGTGACACCCGCCACGGTCAGCAAGGTCATCAGCGTATCCATATCGTCCTGATCGGCCTCGGCATGGTTGGTGTAGCAAACGTCGCATCCCATCGGCAGACCGAGCAGCTTACCGCAAAAATGATCCTCCAGCCCGGCACGGATGATCTGCTTGCCATCATACAGATATTCGGGGCCGATAAAGCCGACCACGGTATTGACCAGCAGCGGGTTGAAGGCGCGGGCCACGGCATAGGCCCGGGTTTCCACCGTCTGCTGATCCAGCCCGTGATGCGCATCGGCAGAGAGTGCAGCCCCCTGTCCGGTTTCGAAATACATCACGTTCTGACCGACCGTGCCGCGTTTCAGGGACAGGGCGGCATCATGAGATTCTCGCAGGATCGCAAGGTCTATCCCGAAGCCGCGATTGGCGGCTTCGGTCCCGGCGATGGACTGGAACACCAGATCGACCGGCGCACCGCGTTTCATGATCTCCAATGCATTGGTAACATGCGTCAGCACGCAGCTTTGGGTGGGGATGCTGTAGCGTTGACGCAGTTCGTCCAGCATTTCCAGCAGGGCAATGCAGTTTGGCACATTGTCGCTGGCCGGGTTGATGCCGATGACCGCATCGCCAGTGCCATAGAGCAGTCCGTCCAATGTGGCAGCGGCGATACCGCGCAGATCATCGGTGGGATGATTGGGTTGTAGCCTTGTCGCCAGTCGTCCCTCCAGCCCCAGCGTATTACGGAATCCGGCGATCACACGGCATTTACGCGCCACTGCGATCAGATCCTGATTGCGCATCAATTTACAGACGGCGGCAGCCATTTCCGGTGTGATACCGGGGGCGACAGCGGCCAGGGCAGCTTCATCGGTTTCGTGGGAAAGCAGCCATTCACGAAATCCGCCCACAGTCAGATGCGCAATCGGGGCAAAGGCGGCTGCATCATGCGTGTCGATGATCAGGCGGGTGACTTCATCGGTCTCATACGGCACGACGACTTCGTTCAGAAAACTGCGCAGCGGCAGATCAGCCAGAATAAACCGTGCCGCCACACGCTGCGCATCGCTTGAAGCAGCCAGCCCGGCCAGCTCATCCCCCGAGCGGAGGGGGGAGGCAGCGGCGAGAACGGATGTCAGGTCATCGAAACGATGCCGCTCCCCACCTGCGGTCGCGGTATGGCTTGCCACGGTGTATGTCCTTCCCTGCCGTTTTGGTCATGGAGGGCTGTATGCCGCTCAGGGGAGAATGCCTCCCACGGTGCAGACCTTTTTCCAGACCATATCGTCTGCCGGATTGATGCGGCCATGCAATGTAAAAACCGACATTCATCTTTCAGAAAACGACGTGTGCCGTGCCGGAGGCTCTTGCCGGGTTGAAAGTGAGGCAGGATGGCGGGACCAGTATCCAGCCAGCAGCGAACCGGACAAATTGTGCCAGATCGAGAAAAAAACACCCGGAATGGCGGCGCTGGAGGAAATATAAAGCCGCGCCAGGGTCGCTGCGAGGCCGGAATTCTGCATGCCGACTTCCAGCGCCAGCGTCCGGCAGACAGCTTCATTGAAACCGAGCAGGCGGCCTCCGAAATAGCCGCCGAGCAGCCCGGTGGTATTGTGCATCGCGACCGCCAGAATCATCGGCGCGGCCTCGGTCAAGGTATTGTCGGGAACCGCAGAGACGATTGCGCCGATAATGATGATCACGGCGGCCATGCACAGGATCGGCAGGCCCGGCTCCACCCGTGCGATCATGGCGGGCATTGTCTGCCGCAGCAGCAGCCCAAGCCCGACCGGCAACAGCACGATCTCCACGATGCTGAGCAACATCGCTCCATAATCAATCGGAATCGTCGAGGAGGTATAAAGCCAGGTCAGCAGCGGCGTCATGGCAACCCCGACAAGGGTTGAGCAGGCGCTGATCGTGACGGAGAGAGCGACTTCTCCGCCTGACAGATAGACCATGACGGTAGAGGCAGTTCCGCTGGCGACACTGCCGGTCAGGATCATACCGGCTGTCAGATCGGGCGGCAGGTGCAGCAGCCGGGCAATCCCCAGTGCGGCCAACGGCATGATCAGGTAATGCAGCCCAAGCCCTGCCAGAACCGGGGCGGGGCGGGTGGCCAGCCTGCGGAAATCATCAAGGGTGAGCGTAATCCCCATGGCCAGCATGACCAGCGCGAGCAATGGGCTGATCCAGGGCAGGGCTACGGCAAAAGGCTCCGGCCAGAACCAGGCGAGGACGGAAACAAGGATCGCAAGGACGGGAAAAACCCGTAATCCTGATGCAGAGTTCAGCGGGACGATGCTCATGGCGGCCCTTCAATGAAAATAGTCTTATTATGAAATCAGAGAATAATCTGTTTTACGGATTACCGCATGCAGGCTGCCTGACGCGCGGTATTTCGGGAAATTGGCAATCGAACAGCATCCTGTCCGTTTTGTACGGATGCAGGTTGTACGGATGCATGGGTGTGCATAGGATGTGCCAGTTGTGGCCGTCTGCGTGCTTTATGGCAGCATTATTATGGGCGGCATGCCCCGCCATTTAGTTCCGATGGGCTGCATAAGGATATTTTTCAGCGCTTACAGTGTTCTTACGGACCTGTTGTGCGTTGCCCTCTGGGTCATTAAACCCTCTTTTCGTCACGACATCTGCTGAATGTCGAGCCGCCGCCCCAAGGGAAATGTCCTGTCAGAGACCCAGCGCATTGTCTGGAGCAGCCAATATGATGCCAAGCCCGTCACTGGTTTTCAGGGCGACGGCAGACAGACAGAGCGGCGTTTCATAGGTCCCGTTGAAGCTGTCCTTTCCCAGCACACCCTGCAGCGTCACGATATAGGGCGCTTTGCCCGGCGGTTGGGTATTGGTGCTTGCCTGAATGGACCCGTTTGCGCCGACGAGACCGGACAGGCGCAGGGCGCCATCGGCCGGAGCAAAGGTAAAGCGGCGGGATGAGCGATCAATGACCAGCGTTGCACTGGAAGGTGCGGCGCAGCGGTCCCCTGCATGGCCGGGGCCCGTCGGGACGGTTTGGCCGGTCAGGCGTTTGGTATATCCTCCGCCCGCCGTGCTTGCGCAGGCCGAGAGAGCAAGGAGAACCAGCGAAACAGAAGGTCTCATGACCTGAAAGCGGTGAAGTATACGGATAAACAGGCTGAAAGGCCGCATGGATACAGGAATCGTAGATGCTTAGAGCTGGCTTAAAGTAACTTTGGCTGTGCCCTGGCTGATAATGCCCAGTTCTGCGGCGGCACCTTTGGAAAGGTCGATAATACGTTTGCGTGTGCCAGGGCGATCAGTAATGGTGACATCGACGTAGCGACTGCTGTCGGCCAGCGTGACGCGTACCTTGGAGCCGAGCGGCAGCCAGCGATGCGCCGCGGTCAGACTATGTTCGTCAAAAACGGTTCCATCGGCGGAAACGCGGCCCCGGAATTTCTTGCCGTACCAGGAGGCAACTCCGGTCTCAATTGGTTTGGGTTGCACATCCTGCCCGGCGATGGTGCCTTGCAGAGAAATGGCATGACGGGTCTGGGCTGTTGAAGAAGGCTGAATGCTACCGGAAGCAGAAAAACCGTTGGCTGTATTGAACTTGCCCAGTTCACCACTGTTAAGATCATCGGCGGTAACGGTTTCGGCAGCATAAATCGAACGATGTGTGCTGACGTGGTGGGAAATGTGCCGCATGGAAGCGTGATGGGCCGATCGATGGGTGGTCGCGAAAGCCTGACTGGTGGTCCCAAAGACCAAAGCTGAACTTAACAAGGCATGGAAGCCTCGTTTACGTAGGTGGCGCATCGCCTGCTCCTGATCGGGACGCTCCGGAACGCACCGCACCGAAACGCCAAACACAAAGAACGCGCACGCCACAGACGTGCACAATGGTGCTCGGCAGGATAAAAACCTGACCGGAGGGTAGGGATATAATCTATCCCTTCATCGTGGTGGAGCCTGACTAGCAGACGCAGAGACATCGTGTCCAGTCCAAATGACTCATCATTGGAAATATGGCAGGAATTAGGGCAGATTTGTGGCGGCTATATTTTTATCAATATTTATCGACTGTTTTTTCTTATTTGAAGATGATGTTTTATTTGCTTCCCAAGATGCCATCGCAGTGAGGACTGGATAGGTGCGATAAGTCACGGAACAGGGAAAAGAAAAAATAAAGGACTAAAAACCTAAAATCCTAGGATTTTAGGGCTAAATTTTTGGTGTTTTACCGAGATGATCTTATTATTGCGAGATATAATCTCGTATATTCTGGACAGATCAAAAAAATTCAGATTTTTTCATCAAACCAGTGGCTGGCCTGCATGATGGCACGGGATGGCGGTGATAGAACGCCGCCCAGAGCATGGAGGGTGGCTTCCAGTTCCGGCAGCTTCAGGATCAGGACCGGGTCATATTCATCATCAGCCAGAGACCGATGGGTTTCCTGCACCTGGGATGCAGTCAGATTGACCACCATGCGGTGGCCTATATCCAGCACATGGCTGTCTGGATGCTCGATCATCAGCAAGGGAACGCACTCCGTCACGGCAGCCGGAGGGATACCCAGTTCCTCCTGTAGCTCCTTCATCAACTGTCCACGCAGATCCAGACAGCCGTCAGGCAGCAAGGCCCCCGCATCTACACTGCCGGCGGGGGGTGTCTGCCAGTATCCAGCCTGATAGACTGAATGACCTGCCCGTCGCCCGATGATGATGCCGCCTTCTTCGGGCCTTGCTTCCGGACGTGCCAGGACGGAAGCGCACACAGCCAGGGGCCTGACGTGGAGGGCCTCATAGAGATCAGGGCGCTCCATCTGGGCGACAATGCGGCGAAATTCCGTCATATGCCCGGTCAGCAGGGTGGGTGTCAGATCATCGGCGCTGAACACCTGGCCATTGAACAGTCTGCCGCCGGTGCGCTGAAGCGCTGATTGCCATATCCGGTCGACTTCCCGGTCCAGTGAGGCGGCAAGGGCGGGCATGGCGCTTGTGACACGCGCCTTGATCTCTGGTTCCACGGGGTAAACCGGCCATGCTGCCCGCTCTGCATGAGGTGGGGCAGGAGGCAGTGTGGACCGGGCCGGCATAGGTCAGGCTATATCCGCTATCAGATGGCTCAGCCTGATGCAGGCCGCCTGGTCGGGAGAGGAATCCGCCGCATTCTCCAGTGAAAACCGGATGTCGTGCAGACCTTGCATCAGAGGGGTGGTAACCTTCCATGCAGTTTGCTGTCCGGCAGGCAGACGCAACTCGGTTTCCAGCAGAACGGCCTGATCCTTGACGCGCCTGATGGTCATGGACAACTGGGCTATGCTGTTGGGATCTCCCGACGATGCGATGATACCGCCAAGCCGGCTTTGGCCGCTGAAATCGCCTCTGATTGTCAGGCTGGTCGGGGTGGCTCCCATGGGACCAGCCTGGATCAGAACGGCCTGATCATCCAGAAAGCAGCTCTGCGACAGAGCGGGTTCCGTGCCATCCCATAGGACGGGTCGAAGCGTTCCGGCCTCAATCAGCCTGACCGGAGCCAGACGAGCGTCAGAATGTCCCGCCCCCAGCCGTCGGAGCATCGTGACGCCCTCTCCCTGAACGGGTTCAAAGAGTTCGGCATCTGTCATGGCATTCAGAACATCCAGGGGTGCGTCGGCCTTGCGGCGCGAAATCAGCAGGGCGGTCACTGAATCAAGCCATGGGGAGGTGGAAGCGGAAAACAAGGCGGCCTCATCTCCTGACAGGGCGCATTTGATGGTGTCGGCGCTTTTCCATCCAAATTGATTCAGGATCTGCATGACTCCATAGGCGCGCAGTCTCCCCCCGGATGGCTGACCACCAACCGAGAGAGTCTCCCCCTCTACCGTGAAACGTTGCCACCCATCGCGGGATTGACGGTCTCTGCCGATATCCATGGGGCTGGCCCAGCCGGACGCTGCGGAAACTGCGCCATGTAGATGCGCAATCCTGGGGTAAGGCAATGTGTTCATCAGCAGGGCGCGATAATGGGCTGTATCCGCCTCGACACAGAGAATATGCGCATCCGGGTAACGATTCGCGAAATAGATCGCTGCGAAGCCTGCATGGGCGCCCAGATCCAGAATATGGCGCGGTGAAGCGGGCAGGGCATGATCGTACCAGCCATCCAGGAAAATGCCCCGGCAAATGGCGCTGTCATCCGTTCCGCACCGAATACGAATTGCGTGGGCAGTGCCCGGCAGATGGACCGTCAGCGGCCCCTGATAGGTTGCTGAAATCTCGCCCAGTACATCGAAATAGCGGCGGAGAAGGGTTTTATCCTCCGGGGCTGCGTGAATGGCGTTTTCAAGTGCGTCTTTCAGGGCAAGTCTGTCGATCTGGCCTGCCCCGATCCCGGTCACTGTCACGGTCTGATGGCTCCTGCCGCATCGCGCCGGGCTGGAACCGTCAGTTGCAGCTCTGGCCCGACCGGTACTATGCCGGCAGGGTTAATGGTTCGGTGGCTCATGTAATAATGCCGCTTGATGTGGGTGAAGTTTACCGTATCGGCAATACCCGGCACTTGGTAGAGCGCCCGCGTATAATCCAGAAGCTCCGGATAGTCGCTCAGGCGACGAATATTACATTTGAAATGTCCAACATAGACGGAATCGAAACGGATCAGTGTGGTAAACAGCCGCCAGTCTGCTTCTGTGACCCGATTACCACAGAGAAAATTCTGTCGGGACAGGCGGTCTTCCAGCCAGTCCAGCGTGGCGAAAAGCGGATATACGGCTTCTTCATAGGCGTGCTGGGTCGTGGCAAATCCAGCCTTGTAAACACCATTATTGACCGTGTCGTAGATACGCGCATTCAGTGCATCAATGTCATCCCTGTAGTCAGGGGGGTAGAAATGAACCTGGTGTTTTGCAACCGAATCAAAGGCGTCATCAAAAAATCTGATGATTTCCGCTGATTCGTTGTTCACGATGGTTTCGCGCTGTTTGTCCCACAACACCGGCACCGTGACCCGACCTGAGTAATCCGGTTTCGCGCGTGTGTAGATCTGGTGCAGATAGTCTGCACCGTAAAGAGTATCCGGTATGGTTCCTTCGCCCTGCTCGAAAGTCCAGCCGTGATCTTCCATCAGCCAGTTTACAACTGAAACGGAAATAACCTCCGTCAACCCCTTCAACACACGGTAGATCAGGGTACGGTGTGCCCACGGGCAGGCAAGGGAAACATAGAGATGATAACGCCCCGTTTCAGGTGGAAAAGGGCCAGCCGGATCGATGCTGTTTCTGAAAGATGATGCATCGCGTTTGAAGCGTCCATCATGAGAAGCTGTATCATACCAGTCTGTTTTCCAGACCCCGTCTACCAGCAAACCCATGACCCAGCCTTTGGTTCAAGACACCCCTCGTGAAGGAGTGTCATTCTGTAACTATTTCCTATTGGCTGGCCCACACGATTCTGTGTATCCATACCAAGGCAGTTAAAGAAATACTCCGCTCAGGTTTGTCGCCACTCAGCGAAAAAATGTCCATCCAGCGTGCCGAGCGTCTGTAAAAATGACCAAACACAGTTTCGGGTGGTTTCCCGTCATGGGCTGCCAGGCGAACAATGACCCTGTCGCTTCGGCGTAGCGGAGCATTGGGAGAGACGATCAGGATAGTCCCTTCTCGAAAAAGCGGTGCCAGCGAGGTATCGTGGATTTCGATGCCATATGCTTCACGGTCTGCGACATCTGGCAGGCTGGTTTCATCCCGGGCGGAAGGAAAGGTGTGGCCTTCACCCTTGATCGGAATGTCCTGTAATTCGGACAGCGAGAACAGCGGAATACGCCTGCCATAGTGGGTATCCTGTCCGCTGTCTGTGGAAAGGGTCTCGGCGCCATTGACCAGAGACGTGAAGGCACTAAGCGATTCACCGGTCGCAACAAGAATTTTGGAAATACTTTCCGTGCTCGGCCAGCGTTGCCGTCCATCCGGCATCTGCCGTTTGGACAGGTTGAACGTTGTCGCGTCCAGCCCTGACCGTCTGGCGAGGCCGGAGGTCGATAGGCCCTTGATGGCGGCCAGAGTATCTATGGCGCGCCAGATATCCTCATGTTTCATGTAGGAAGTCCTGCTCTGGACAGGGATATTCCCCCAGATTTGGGTCTGGAGAGAGAATTCGAAAATCCGGTTACTGATAAAAATCAGAACGCATCACAGTCAGCGTCGTTTCAGCACTTCACTATTATGCCGGGTGACGCCTGCGTGAGTGATCCGAAACTGTCCATCTTTTTCCTGCTGGGCCAGGCCCATCGCCTGCAGGCGATGGAGACAGGCCCCGTCCTTCAGCCCGTCCGGTCGCCCCGCTGCTCCGCTCAGGCTCAGCCGGTGGAGCGCGGAACGGCAGCAGGTTTCCAGATAGGGTTCGTCATAGACAAAGGAAGAGGCCTTGCTCATGCCGCTGAATAGCCACTTCTATGCTGTTCAATGCAAGGGTGTGAATGATGAAAACATCCCATCAGACATGGGATGCAAACGATCTTCTGGCTGGGCGGGCAACGTTGCCGCATGTCCCTCTTTCCTGACAGGCCGCTTTCCGGCAGAAGCGGATCATGTTGACTGATCTTCTCCGCCGGGCCGGATTTGCAGCATTGCGTCGCATGGATGCGGAGCATGCCCATGAATGGGGGCTGAGTGTCCTGTCGCTTGGTCTGGCCGGGCGGCAGAGCATGCCGGATGATACGCGGCTGGCTGTGTCCGCATTCGGCCAGCGTTTTGCCCATCCACTGGGTCTGGCGGCAGGATTTGATAAAAACGCCCGTGCCGTCCTGCCGCTGCTGCGTCTGGGTTTTGCCTGGGTGGAGGCCGGGACTGTCACCCCACGTCCGCAATCAGGCAATCCACGCCCGCGTTTATTTCGCCTGTGCGAAGATCAGGCGGTTATCAATCGGATGGGTTTCAACAATGACGGGATTGCGGTTTTTCTGGACCGCCTGAAGCGATTGAAGCACCATCCGGCGCCGATCGGTGCGAATATCGGCATCAACAAGGAAGGGGCCAAACCGGAGACTGATTACGCCGACCTGGCAGCAGCAGTCGCCCCTTATGCCGATACGATCACCATCAATATTTCCTCCCCCAATACGCCCGGTTTGCGAGATCTGCAGGGAGAGGAAAAACTGGCCGCTATTCTGGCCTCCATCACCCGTGCCGTGCCGCAGAGGCCACCTCTGCTGGTCAAGATCGCGCCCGACCTGTCTGATGAAGGGCTGGAGGGGGTGGTGCGATGCTGTATCGCGGCCGGGGTTGATGGTCTGATCATCTCCAATACGACGATTGCCCGTCCCGAAGGGTTGCGCAGCCCGTATGCGGAGGAGGCGGGCGGTTTATCCGGCAGACCTTTGCTGGCAGCCTCGACCAGAATGCTGGGCCGTGCCGCGCTGCTGAGCGAACAATTGGCCCCCGGTCGTCTGACGCTGGTGGGATGCGGGGGGGTTGCCAGTGGTGCCGATCTGCTCGCCAAGATCGAGCATGGAGCGACCATGGTGCAGCTTTATTCCGCTTTTGCCTTGCAGGGGCCGTCTCTGTTGCCGCGTATCCTGAAGGAAACGCAGGCATTGCTGGAGGAACGAGGCTATCGGGATATTGCCGCAGCCAGAGGTAAAGCCTTGCAGGGTATGGTTCTGTGACGCTGTATCTGGACGGAATCGCGCCGCTGGCAGAGCGCTATCAGGGGTTTATCGTCGATCTCTGGGGTGTGATCCATGATGGTCTGGCCCCTTATCCGGGAGCACTGGAGGCATTGAGCCGCCTGAAGCAGGCCGGCAAGCGGATCGTGCTGCTGTCCAATGCTCCGCGGCGGGCCGCTTCTGCCGCCGCGGCACTTCGTATGCTGGGGGTGAAGGATGATCTGTATGACGGGATCGTGACCAGCGGAGAGGTCACCCATGACCTGCTTGTGACCCGGCATGATCCGTTTTTCGCTGCTCTCGGCCGACGTGTCTATCATCTGGGGCCGGAGCGGGATCGCAACCTTTTGGAAGGCAGCGGGCTTGATCCGGTCTCATCGCCCGCTCAGGCTGAATTCTGTCTGAATACCGGCCCGGATGATCACCGTGATCCAACCAGTCTCGAACCGTTCGAAGCCGAGCTTGCCGCCTGTTTTGAGGCAGGGCTGCCGATGGTCTGCGCCAATCCGGATATGAAAGTCATCAAAGGTGGCGTCGCCATTCTCTGCGCCGGTGCGTTGGCCAGGCGCTATACGGAGATTGGCGGAATCGTGCGCTCCGTCGGCAAGCCGGATGCGACTGTCTATGAGCCGGTCATGGCTGCACTTGACTGTGAGAGGGGAAAGGCCGTGGCCATCGGGGACTCGCTGGCCACGGATATGGCAGGCGCCCGTGCCGTCGGGCTGGATGCGTGCTGGGTGCTGGGCGGCATCCATTGGCAGGAGGTTGCCGCCCATAGCGATGGCCCGGAGGAGGGTGCCGTTTCAATCCTCAATCAGACTGAGCACGCCCCGCGTTATATGACGGCGCGTTTCATCTGGTAAAAGAGCTTTGGCTTTGCGCCATGATCACTTCAGGCGCGCCCGGCACTTCAGGCGTGCCCGGCCTCGGTAGAGAGCAGGTTCGGATCAATTTTCAGCTGGGCCATGGCTCCTTTCCATCTGTCCCCCGGACCGGTCTCGAAAATCAGCGTCTGGTTGGCTGGCGCGGACAGCCATGCATTCTGTTGCAATTCACGCTCAAGCTGTCCTGCGGTCCAACTGGCATAGCCCAGTGCCAGAAAACCATGACTCGGCCCGTCGCCTGTGGCGATGGCTTTCAGTACATCCAGACTGGCGGTCAGCGACAGGCCGTTCTGAACGGGCAACGTTCCTTCGCCCGACCAATCAGCAGTATGAAGTACAAAACCACGTCCGCTTTCCATGGGACCGCCTTCCATGACCTCAATCCGGCGGATTGGCGGCGAAGGTGGCGTATCCAGCTGACTGAGCAGATCATCAAAACGCGGCTTATCGACCGGGCGGTTGATAATGATGCCCATCGCCCCCTCACCGGAATGGGCGCAGAGATAGATCACACTCCGCGTAAAGCGCTCATCCTCCATGCCGGGCATGGCGATCAGAAGCTGTCCGGCCAAAGAAAGCGTATCCGCTGTCGCGACGGATGGCGCGGTGTTGTCATCAGGGGAGGGCTGTTCGTCTTTCATGCCCTATAGATTGTCAATCTTGGCCGATCCTGCAAGCGACAGGTTAAGATATGCTATTCATCAATCAGCCCAGACTGTCTGCCCGAACTGGGCTGGAGCCGATTTTGCTGGCAGACAGGCTGCTTCTGCGCTTCTGTAGACCGGACGTAAAACAGGGATTCGGCAGGCCAAGGGCCGTCGGGATTTCTTGTCGCATCGATCAATGACCATGGGATTGAAAGCAGGCATGACGATCAAAACGGGTGATGTCTTTCCGGCCATCAAAGTCATGGCCTCGACGCCGGACGGTCCCAAGGAAGTGGAGACTGGAACGCTGCTTGCGGATAAGAAAGTGGTTCTGTTCGCCGTGCCGGGTGCTTTTACGCCGACATGCAGCGCGAAACACTTGCCCGGTTATCTCAATGCCCTTGAAGCCTTTCAGCAGAAGGGCGTCGATATCATTGCCTGCCTGTCCGTCAATGATCCGTTCGTGATGGGCGCATGGGCCAGAGAGCAGGGCGTTGAGGAGCGTATCCTGATGCTTGCCGATGGCAGTGCCGTGCTGACCCGGGCGCTGGGGCTGGAGCTGGACCTGACGGCACGGGGATTCGGCGTGCGCAGCCAGCGTTTTGCGATGGTGGTGGAGAAGGGGGTTGTCACCCATCTGGCCATTGAACCACCGGGTGGCTTCGATGTCAGCCGGGCCGAGCAAATTCTGGCGATGCTGTAGCCGCTGCGATCAGCCTTCCATACGGGCCCTGGTAGCCAGTTGATCGGCACGTTCGTTCATCGGGTTGCCGGCATGCCCCCGGACCCAGCGCCAGTCGATCTCATGGCGGGCCGCGGCATCCAGCAGGCGTCGCCACAGATCCATGTTGGCGACGGGATCCCCCGATGCATTGCGCCAGTTACGACGCACCCAGCCATCTTTCCAGCGGGTAATGCCGTTGCGCACATATTCGCTGTCGGTGTTCAGCACCACCTTGCAGGGCCGGGTCAGGGCCTCCAGCGCGGCGGCAGCGGCGGTTAACTCCATCCGGTTATTAGTGGTCTCGGGGTCGAAACCGGAGAGTTCCTTCTCGGTGCCACGATAGAGCAGGATCGCCGCCCAACCACCGGGACCGGGATTGGGCTTGCAACCCCCATCCGTCCATATTTCGACGATGTTACTCTCGCCCTGCATTGTATCCATGGTGGTTTGGTCAGAGGCCATAAGCACCTGCATTGGGAGCAGAGAGATGGAAACGCAGGCGATATACGTAATCCATCGGGTCTTTGCGCGTCACCATGGCACCCGGAGGTGTGTTCAGCCAGTCGAACAGACGCGTCAGTGCGAAACGCAGCGCGGCTCCCTGACAAAGCACCGGTAAAGCCGCTTTTTCTGCCTCCGTCAGCGTACGGATGGCATTATAGCCACGTAGCAGGGCGCTGCCTTTGGTGATATTGTAGGTATGATCGCTTTCGAAGCACCAGGCGTTCAGGGCAATGGCTATGTCGTATGCCAGAGCATCCGTGGCGGCAAAATAAAAGTCGATCACGCCCGAAAGCCTGTCATCCAGAAAAAACACATTGTCGGGAAACAGATCGGCATGGATATGACCGGTCAGCAGATCAGACGGCCATGCCGCCAGCACGCGGTCCAGCGCCTTCTGTAGTTCCTCGCCCAGACCGGGGGAGATTTCATCGGCACGGCTGCGGCAGATGGCCAGAAGGGGAGGCCAGCCTTCAGGCCCCAGCGCATTGGGACGAGTCGGCGTATAATCGGCTCCGGCTTCATGCAGTTTCGCCAATACCTCTCCGACCGGATGACAATGTGCTCCCTGCACCTTGCGCGGCCAAACGCCAGGCAGGAAGCCGGTTATGGCGGCGTGACGGCCACAGAGCATGCGCAGAGCCTGCCCATCTCGGCCCCGCACCGGCTGCGGGCACGTGATGCCGCGTGCGGCAAGATGCTCCATCAGCCCCAGGAACCATGGCAGATCGTTCGGATCCACCCGCTTTTCGTACAGCGTCAGGATGTAGTCGCCGCCTGTGGTACGCAGCACGTAATTGCTGTTCTCTACCCCTTCCGCGATTCCGCGAAAGGCCACGGCAGTGCCGATATCGTATTCAGCCAGAAACGCGGCCAGCGCCTCATCGGTGACTTCAGTATAGACGGCCATGGGTGCGGTGCGGCCTGTAACAGGAGAGAAATAAGAAGGGTACAGGGTATGGCATGCCATACCCTCAGGAGAAGAATTTAATGTTGGCTGGAATAGGCGTCGTTCAGTCGCACAGTGGCGCGGGCAGCTTGAACACCACATCCTCACGGGTTACGCGGCGTTCCTCAATATCCAGATGATAGCGTTCGCTCAGCCGGTCCAGTAGCTCGTCAACCAGCAGTTCAGGAGCGGAGGCCCCGGCGCTGATCCCGACGCAGTTGACGTCGTTCAATACGGTCCAGTCCAGCGCGCTGGCATTGGGCAGCAGAATAGCGCGCGGCGCACCGGCGCGTTCCGCCACCTCCCGCAGGCGCTGGCTGTTGGAGGAGTTGGGGCTGCCGATGACCAGCACCAGATCGGAATCCTCGGCAATTGCCTTGACGGCAGCCTGTCGGTTGGTGGTGGCGTAGCAGATATCCTCGCGCTTCGGCCCCTCGATATCCGGGAAGCGGCGGCGCAGCACGGCGACGATCTCGGCCGTATCATCCACGGACAGGGTCGTCTGGGTGATAAAGGCCAGCTTGTGCGGATCCTGCGGCTGAACAGCTTCAGCCTCTTCCGCATTCTGCACCAGCGTCATGGCGCCGGGGGGAAGCTGGCCCATGGTGCCGACCACTTCCGGATGTCCGGCATGGCCGATCATCAGGATATGCAGGGAATCGGGACCGCCCCCGGCATAGTGGCGCTCTGCTTCCCGATGCACTTTGCTGACCAGCGGGCAGGTGGCATCAAGATAGGACAGGTCGCGCGCCTCGGCATCGGCGGGCACGGATTTCGGGACGCCATGGGCGGAGAAAACCACATGGGCATGTGGCGGCACTTCCTCCAGCTCCTCGACGAAGATGGCGCCTTTCTTTTCAAGGCTTTCGACCACATAGCGGTTATGGACGATTTCATGACGGACATAAACCGGCGCACCATAGCGCTTCAGGGCTTCCTCCACCACGCGGATGGCGCGATCGACACCGGCGCAGAAGCCGCGCGGGCCAGCCAGCAGGATGCGCAGAGAGGGTTTATCGGTCATGAGCATTCACCGGCATGAGTCCAAGGAAAAGCCGCAAGCCCATCACGGACCGCAGACCGAGAGATAGAGAAGCTGCCGTTGCATCGCAACTCCGCCTGACCGGGGTGGAGAACATCCCTTGTCTGCGTACCGACTTATCTTGTCACCGTTGCAGTCGCGCCACCAGATCCGTCCCTTTGGGGATGTGCTTTGGGTGCATCATCCGGGCGCAAGCATATCAGGAATGGCTTTCGTAATCTTTCAGTGATTCTCTTGCAACAGAAGGGGGATCGTTGCGTTATGCGATACGATCGTTCCTGTCCCGCTCAATGTAGCCAATTGCACCTTGGGAATGGATGGGCTGAAAATGTTCCCGGCCTGTAGGATCGGGTTCTCTTCCTGTCGGATTCTCTGACCGGTTGCTTACAAGGAGATGGTTTCCATGCTGAATCGTCTGACGAAAGCTTTCATTTTTGCTGGTGGCATGACTGCCGGTGTGGCGATGCTGGGTCTGCCTGCACAAGCCCATGATGCTGCAAAGCATGGTGATACCAAGGCAGCCGCCCACCATGCGCACAAGGATTTCAAGCATGCCGGCACGTATGGCACTGCCAAGGAAACGGAAGTTGATCGCCTGAACCAGCAGAGCCTGCAGGCCGCCCAGAAGGGCGTCGCCGATGTTCCGGCTGGTACAACGCCTCCGGCCGCTGCCGGCGTTCCGGACACCGGCACCAGCACGGGCGTTACAAAGTAAGACGCCGCTGGATCAGAACACGAAAAACCCGGTAGGCTGTTCCTGCCGGGTTTTTCTATTGGCAGGCCCGCCGGTTTTGGGGTCGGTGACGGACTTGGCCGTCTTTCCACCGGAACAATGGCAATGGGCAGAAGTCGATTATCAAGATATGGCCTGAATGTCTGCCTGGCGCTGGGTGTGATGCTCCTGTCTGCTCCGCCCTGTCATGCCGCTTCCCTGCCTGAAAATTCCAGAGACCCGTTGCAGGCTGACATAACCGTCCGGCAGATAGTGCGTGCGCTGCTGCGCGCCACGGATGCCCATCCGGCACAGCTGAACAACCGGGTGCTTTTCGAGCTGGATCTGTCAGGGCTGGATTTCCATCATGCCCAATTGTCCGGTAGCAATCTGTATGGTGTGAACCTGACGGATTCCAATCTCAGCGGTGCCGATCTGCGTGGGGCCGTGCTGGATCACAGCGTCATCACCCGCACCCGCTTCAGCCATGCCGATTTACGCGGGGCCAGCCTGTTTATGCTGGCCGCATTCTCCACCCTGGATCCGCTGGCATCGGAAAGCCCCCGATTTGATGGGGCTGATCTGTCAGGAGCGCGGCTGATCGGGCGGCTGAATCGAGGGGATTGGCGCGGGGCGAAGCTCGTCGGAGCGCAGTTTCAACTCGATAATCGTATGATCGGAGCTTTTCCAACCGATCTTTCAGGCTGTCGGATGGATGGGGCCGATCTGAGCCGTGCCAATCTCGACGGCGTGATTCTGGAATTTACCCATTTCCAGGGGGCCCGACTGATTCATACTTCCCTGCGCCATGCCCATCTGGCCGGGGCCGATTTTTCGGGTGCGGATGTGACAGGCGCGGATTTTTCCGGCGCTCATCTGGAGGGGGCGCATTTTGATGGTGCGCGTGGTCTTGATTCAGCAAAGGGACTGCCAGCGCAATTCCGGACTGTAGCGTATCCATGAGACGATTTTTATCTCCCGGCCTGCTGCGGCCGGTGATGACGTGTGCGGTGTTGGCGGTCATGGCTCTGTTGTCCTCATCTCACTCCCCGTCTGTGGATGCTGCAACACCCAAGGCCGACCTGGCTCTGGTGCTGGCGGTGGATGTCTCCGGCTCAATGGATACCAGCCGCTACGTCCTGCAAATGGAGGGCATCGCCCGCGCTCTGGAAGACCCCGCCGTTGTGACCGCGATGCTGTCGGGGCGGCATCGTTCTATGCTGCTGGCGGTTGTCGAATGGGCGGACAGGCCCGTTCTGTCCGTGCCATGGACATTGATCACCGGTCAGGCGGATGCCAATGCAGTGGCTGCCCGGATTCGTATCCTGCCCCGTGTTCCAGGCGATTTCACCTGTATGGCGCAGGCCCTGCGGATGATTTCTGACAAGACCCTACCCTCCATGCCGGCGCAGGTGGAGCGCGTCGTGATTGATGTTTCCGGCGATGGCCATGACAATTGCAACAGCAGCCCTGATGTTCCCACCATGCGGGACATGTTGGCTGGCGATGGCGTGACCATCAACGGTCTGCCTATTCTGGAGGGAGATGAGGCCACGACCCTGAAAGGCTGGTATGCCAGCCATGTCGTCGGAGGGCCGGGAGGCTTTCTGGTGCCTGCAGAAAGTTTCCGGGAGTTCGGCGATGCCTTCCGCCGGAAATTTACCCGCGAAGTCAGCGCTTTGCCTGTGCCTGAATCATTGGCTCTGACGGCTTTAGAAAAACAGAAAATGGTGCGGGGGTTCGGCGCAGGCTTTCATGAAAGCCTGCTGGCTGAGCAGTTTTCCCATCGCATCCTGCACCAGTAAGCCCTCATTGGCGGCCAGTGTGGCGGGATTGAGCAGAACAGGACCATCCAGGTTGGTGGCTGTACTACGTCCTTCATAAAGCTTTTTCCCGGTTGCGCGGTCGAACAGAGACACGCCCAGTGCGATCCGCCCACCGGATGATGTGACATCCCATTGCAGCACGGTAAGCCGCATGACCAGCCGTGCCGAGTCGGGCTTGGCTTCGGACAACAGATTACGCGCCGCCAGTGCCTGCAGGGCGGCTTCTGCCACCGTGGCAGCCTGTGAGGGTGTGGCACCGCTGATGGGAGGTAGCATCGCTATATCGGCCGGACCTTCAGCCGCGAGCGGCGCACCCGGCGGATGATAGGGGCCTTCGAAAGGGTTGAGTGTATCGCATCCCGCGCAGCAAACTGTCAGGAGCAGGGCGATAAGAACTCTGGTGCATTTCATGTAGGCTATCGTTCACAGCCAGCGTTCATTGTCGAGTAACCGAGCTTAACAGAGTTTAGGGGTTATCCTGCGGACATGAAAAAAGCCACCGATGAGGGTGGCCTTTTCCAGCATCAATATTGTTCAGAACGCGCTGCAATCAGGCTGCGCGCAGAGCCTGCGGCAGTTTGCTGATGGCGGAGTCGATCAGCGCTGCATCGGCGTAAGGGCCGAATTCACGTGCCAGAATGTCCTTAGCGGCACGGCTGGCAATGTCGGCGGCGGCAAAGCGGACTTCATCGACGGCAGCCTTTTCGGCGGCGGCAATGCGGTCATTGGCCATTTTCTCACGGCGACGGATGCTCGCTTCCGCATCGTCACTGAGCGCCTTGGCAGCCCGGGCTGCTTCCGCATGAGCGGATTCCAGCAAACGTTTTGCTTCGGCCAGAGCCTGTTCCTTGCGGCGGCGGGCATCTTCCAGCATGGCCTCGGCCTCACGACGGAGCTTGCGTGCTTCGTCGAGGTTCTGACGCACTTCGTCAGCGTAGCTGTCAAGCTTGGAGGTCAGGACCCCCCAGATTTTCCGGCCGAACAGCACGAAGAACAGAACAAAGGCAACGGCCACCCAGAAAACCGGATGGTGCCAGGGAGCGCCGCTGAGTTCATGAGCCTGCATGGCGATCCTCCGATATTAGCTGCGGGCGGCCAGCGCCTGACCAACAGCCTGTTCCACCGCATCCTGGGCGGGAAACTGGCCGGTCAGCCGGGCAATCAGGGCCTGTGTCGTGTCGGTTGCAACATCACGCAACGCGCCCATGGCGGTATCGCGGGAGGAAGCAATGCGGGCTTCCGCATCGGCAAGCTGCCGTTCCAGACGCGCATGCGCCTCGGCGGCTTCCTGCTGTGCCTTGGCCTTGGCGGCCGAGACTGCTTTTTCGATTTCAGCCTGGCCTTCAAGATTGGCACGCCGGATGGCGTCGTTCATCTCTTCCACGGCGGCGTTGGCTTCTGCCTTTGCCAGATGGGCGGAGTCGAGATCGCCCATGATGGAGGCATTACGGTCGTCCACCACCTGGCTGACCTGGGGCAGGGCCCATTTGGACAGCAGCAGATAGAACGCAAGCAGGATAAGGGCCATCCACACCACCTGACTAGTGGTCAGCGGATTGGCAAAATTCAGCTGAGGCATCCCCTCATGCTCGGGACTGTCAGGGTCCATTGCATAAGCGATAGCCGGCAGCGTGCTCAGAACTGTTACGACAGTCCCGAGCAACACTTGACGGTACCCGGCGCGGCAGGCGCGAAGGGCGCCGTCGCGCGCGGTCGTCACGATCCCGCCCCGGGTCATCACTGGATCAGGCGAACAGGATCAGGAAGGCGATCAGCAGCGCGAACAGCGCCACGGCTTCCGTCAGGGCGAAGCCGAGAATGCCGATGCTGAAGACCTGGTCGCGGGAAGACGGGTTGCGTGCGACGCTGGCGATCAGAGAGGCGAAGATGTTGCCGATGCCGAGGCCGACGCCGGCGAGGGCGATAACAGAGATACCGGCACCGAGGGCCTTGGCGGCTGCGACGTCCATGGGTTCAGTTCCTTGCTTGATATGAAGGGGCGGAGATCAATCTGCGCGTCTTCTTAGTGCAGATGCACTGCGTCGTGCAGATAGATACAGGTGAGGATGGCGAACACATAAGCCTGAAGGAACGCCACCAGCAATTCGAAGCCAACGAGGGTCACGTTCAGTGTCATCGGCAGGAGTGCGGCGAAATAGCCGAACGTACCCAGAGCGCCGATCAACAGAAACATGAACGTGGCAAACACCTCGAACATCACATGTCCGGCCACCATGTTGGCGAACAGACGGATGGACAGGCTGACCGGACGAGACAGATAGGAAATGATTTCAATCGGCACGATGATGGGTGCCAGCGCCTTCGGCGCGCCCGGAGGAAAGAAGTAGGAGAAGAAGTGCAGGCCGTGATAGCGCAGGGCCACCGCCGTCACCAGCACGATCACCAGAACTGCCAGACCGCCGGTCACGGCAACATGGCTGGTATAGGTGAAGAAATAGGGGAACAGGCCGAGCAGATTGCCCATCAGCACGAAGAAGAACAGTGTGAAGATGAAGGGAAAGAACTTTTTCCCTTCATGTCCGATCTGCTCGATGCACAGGCCCATGATGAAATTATAGGATATTTCGACCAGGGATTGCAGGCGCCCAGGCACTACGGCACGCTGGCGCATGCCCAGTGCGATGATTCCCAGGACGATAGCGGTGCCCAAAACCATGATTTCATTGGATTGGGTAAAATTCACCAGCCCGCCAATCGGGCCAAGGCCGTGATGCAGCCTGAACTGGCCGAGCGCGTCGATCGTGGGTTCTGCCGCCACCTTAATGCTCCATCACCTACCGCCGCCCGTGGGTGGCGTCACCTGCTTCGCTTTGGCCTTGACCGGCTGGCATACGGCGCAGGGTGCGCCATACGTTGAGAATACCGGCCGCGCCTCCCATCAGGATGAACAAAATCAGAAACAGGGGCATCGTACCCAGCCAGCGATCCAGAGCATATCCGATGGCGACCCCGACAATCAGTGCGGACACGAGGTCAGCACCGATTCGCAAGCCAATACCCATGGCAGAAGGGCCAGGGCTGCCATCAGGGGCTTGAAGCACGGAAGTCGGGTTCTGCCCGTCTGTCCCAAGGCCCTGTCTGTTTCGTGCCGCATTCAGTCGCTGCGGAAAGGAAGTTCCCCGGGATGATCCCCCGGAAGTCGTTTCCTGACCTGGCTGCGACTCAGGCTGCCTGTTCTCGTTCATATCCATCCTCGACAAGTCGCCTTGTCGGAAGGCGACGGCTAGCTACCGGTGGGTAGGGGGAGTGTCAAGAAGCATGGGCTGTTTAGATGACGATTGCATCACCAGAACGGTCTTTTTATCCACTTTTCTTTCTCAATGTGCCTTATAAGCATTCACGATCGTAATTCGGACCCGTATTTCATGACCCAGCTGCGGCCGCCCTTTCCCGTTTCATCTATTCGTATTCCTGATCAAAAGGACACGGATACATCTCTTTCCCAGGAGCAGCTGGAAGCATTGTTCTATGGCGCAGTGCGGGAAGGCCGTGTCGATATGATCGAGGCATTTCTCGATTCCGGTATGGACCCCAACCGTCCGGATGCACGAGGTTTCCCGCCTCTGATTCTGGCCACCTACAACGGGCAGATTGAGGCAGGAGCCTTGCTGTTACGGCGTGGTGCGGCAGTGAATGCCGCGGATGCCAATGGCGATACGGCCCTGTCCGGTGTGGCGTTCAAGGGTGACGAAGGTGCGGCGCGCATGCTGCTGGAGGCAGGCGCCACGGTCGATCATCGCAATGCTGCCGGCCGTACCCCGCTGATGTTCGCGGTGATGTTCGGGCGTGAAATGATGGTGCGCCTGCTGATGGCGCATGGCGCTGATCCTGATCTGACAGATACGGAAGGCACTTCGGCGCGTGGTATCGCCAAGGCGCAGGGCGGTCAGGCTATGCTTGCCGCACTGGAACGGCGGGATTCCTGATGTGACCGGCATTCCTGATGTGAGATGAGTGAAGAAGGGGAGGCTGCGGAGATTATTCTGCGGCTGCCGCTTCTTCTCCCTCGACCATGGCGGCGGCGCGATGCAGATCGACGCTCAGCAGGCGGGAGATACCTCTCTCCTGCATTGTGACGCCATACAGCCGGTCCATCCGCGCCATGGTCAGATGGTGGTGCGTGACGACCAGAAAGCGCGTGCCGGTTTCCTGCACCATATCGGCCAGCAGCATACAGAACCGCTCCACATTGGCGTCGTCCAGTGGCGCATCCACCTCGTCCAGCACGCAGACAGGGGCGGGGTTGCAGCGGAACACTGCGAAAATCAGCGACAGAGCTGTCAGTGCCTGCTCTCCGCCGGACAGCAGTGACAGTGTGGCCAGTTTCTTGCCCGGCGGCTGGGCATAAATCTCCAGCCCGGCTTTCAGGGGATCATCATCGCCGACCATGGCGAGATAGGCCTTGCCGCCCTCGAACATGCGGTTGAACAGGGCCTGAAAATGCGTGTTCACTTTGGTGAAGGTGGCGTTCAGGCGTTCCCGTCCCTCCCGGTTCAGATGCCCGATCGAACCGCGCAGCTTGGCGATGGCGGTGCCGAGTTCTTCTTTTTCCCGATCGATTCCGCCGATGCGGGTTTCTACATCTTGGGCCTCGATCTCGGCGCGCAGGTTGACCGGCCCCATCTCCTCCCGTTCTCGCGAAAGCCGTTCCAGCTTGCGGCGGGCCTTGTCCTCCGCCATGTCGGACAGTTCGGGGGGGATGGCTATGTCTGACGGCAGCGATGCTCCCACGCCGAGCCGCTCCTCGATCCGCTCCTGCACCGCGTGGTGGGCGGTCTCAGCCTGTGCGCATTGCCCGTCCAGACGCAGAATCGCCTCCCGCGCCGTGGCGAAATCCGCATCGGCCTGCCGTCTGGCCTCGCCTGCTTCCCTGTGTGCGTTCTCTGCCTGACGCAGCCTGTCGGCGGCCTGTTGGTGGGTTGTTTCCGCTTCTTCCAGCGCGCTGCGCGTATCTTGCATCAACCGTGCAGCCTGTTCGGGACGGTCTGCCAGCGTATTGGCTTCCGTCAGCAGGGCCTGATGCCGCGTACGGAGTTCCTCGACATGGCGGGCGGCAGTATCGGCCCGCATCTGCCAGTCCGCACGTTCCCGGAGGAGCGTTTCCTGACGGGACGTAATCCTGTCCGCCTCGTTCCTTGCCATATCCAGCCTGACGCGGGCGGCAGCAAGGCTGCTCTGAGCCGTGGCTGAAGCCTGCCGTGCGGCTTCCGCGGCTTCCTGAAGGCTGGCAGGATCGTCCATAGCATCACGCCGCTGGCGGTGCAGGATCAGGGCGGCCTCGGCTTCCTGCCGGTCCGTTTCGGCCCGTTCGGCCTGCGGCTGGATGGCAGCCAGGCTGGCTTTGGTATCTGCGGCGCGCGCTTCCAGTGCGGCGAGGGCGGCTGTGGCGCGGTCGCTGGCGCTTTCGGCTTCCTGCCTTGCAGTACGCAGACGGTTTTCTTCGGCCAGTGTCTGATCCAGCGCGGCCTTTGCAGCATCCCTTGCCGCCGTCAGGGTTGCAATGTCCGGACCGGACTCAACAGCAAGACGGGCATCCTGCAAGGCAGCCTGAGCGGCCTCCCGCTCAGCGCGCAGCCGGTCCAGTTGGGGAGACAGCGCACCCAGACGACTTTCTGCCTCCATGGCCCGTGCGGACAGGCGGGCGGCTTCTTCCCGTGTAGTCTGCACGGTGCGATCGGCATCGCGCCGCCTTGCCGCGGCATTGTCCAGTGCTTCCCGGGCCTGTTGAAGGGTCGCGGCCGCTGCCTGAGCCTGCTGTCGCATCTGTTCCAGCGGCGGAAGGGAAGCCAGCAAAGCGGCTGCTTCCTGCTCGGCCTGTGTCGCTTCCTGATACTCTGTTTCCAGACGGGCGCGACGGCTGGCGAGGGCGGTCAGATGGCTTTCGACATGCTCGCTGGCAGCCGCCATGGTGGAATGGGCAGCACGGGCTTCGGCAGCCTGTTTCTCGGTCTGCTGGCGGTTGCTGCGGGCAGCCTGTTCGGCGCTGATGGAGGCTGCTTCCTGCTGCTGTGCAAGCGCATAGGCTTGGGACGCTGCCTCAGCCGCCTGTTTGGCCTGCGCCAGAGCATCCTGAGCTGTCAGCAGGCGATTGCGCTGGGTCAGACGCAGGGCGGCGGCACCGGGTGCCCCGGCGGCCATGCAATGCCCGTCCCAGCGCCAGAGCGCGCCGTCGCGGGAAACGAGGCATTGACCGGGATGCAGTCTGGATTGCAGCGACGGTCCCGTCGCCGGATCGGTGATGATACCGATATAGTCACAGGCAAGGCGTAGCGCGGCGGGCGGGTCCATCAATGAGGACAATGGCACTGTGCCGGCCGGTAAAGGCTGCATCCGGTCCGGTGCTGCCGGCAGGCTGCGCCAGAAACGATCGGCGGCTTCATCCAGTGCGCTGTCCAGCGCATCCCCCAGCGCGGCACCGACAGCGCGTTCCAGCCCCTCCGGCACAGGCAAAAGATCGGATACGGGCTGAAAACCCCCTTTGGCCGTGTCATCGTGACGCAGCAAGGCGGCAAGCCCATCAACCTCTGCTTGCCACCGCCCGAGATCGGCCTGGGCGGTGGCATGGGTCTCACGCGCTTGCTCATGTGCGGCGCGGGCAGCGATCCGGGAGGTTTCGGCGGATGCCAGGGCCTGCTCGCTGATGGCCAGAGCCTGCTCAGCCTGTGCCAGCGCTGTTTCTGCCGCGATACGGTGCTCCATGGGCGGGAGGGAGGCTTCTGCTCTGGCCTGTTCCTCCATAACGGATTGACGTTCTTCTTCGATCTGTGCAGCGCGGCGGGTGCTCTGTCCGGCGGCGAGGGTGGCACGTTCCCGGTCGCTGCTTGCGGTTTCCATGGCACGCTGTGCTTCGGCATGGCGTGCCGACGCCTGTGTCAGTGCAGTTTCTGCTTCTTCCTGTCTGATCCGTGCCGTTTCAAGCGCGGCGGCTGCAGCTTCGGCTGTCTGTCTGGCGTCCTGCAGCGCGCTATCTTCAATCCGTTGGTTCTGAGCAGTGGCGTGATCGCGTTCCAGAGCCTCGGTCTGGGCGGCGATGTTTTCGGCCCGGCTGCCTGCATCTTTCAGAGCCATATCCGCCTGGCTGCGCAGGGCCTGTGCATCGGCCAGTATGCGGCGTGCGGCTTCGTAGCGTTCCGCCAGCGGTGGACGGGCGGCTTCCACCTGCTGCAGAGCGTGGCGAGCCTCTTCTACAGCCAGCCTTGCCGCGGCGGCGCTCTCCTGCGCGGTGGTGAGGACGGATTCTTTCACCAGATTGGCACGCGCCTCCGTCAGCGCGGCGGAGAGACGGGCATGCTCTGCATTCACCACCTGCAGACGGTGTTCGGCGGCGGCGCGATCAGCCTCGGCGCTTCTGGCCTGGGCCATGCCCTCTGCGGCCCGGGCGGTGGCGAGATCGGCAGCCTGCGCCAGCCGGCCTGCTTCTTCCTCCAGAGCGGTGACGTCCCGCTCTGCCTCTTCCTGTCGGGCAGGCAGAGCGATCAGAGTATCACGCAGCACCTGTTCTTCTGCGGCCAGTCGTTCGAGTGCCACAGTCGCATCGTTCAGGCTGGTGTCGCCGTGATGCAGATCCTGTTCCGCCTGATGCAGACGCGCCTGCGCCTGATCGAGTGCGTTGCGAGCCTGTTCTTCGGCCTGCATCTGCCCTTCCATGGCGATGCGGCGGCGCTCGAGGGCCGTACGGGCCACGGCTTCGGCCTCGCGCAGAGCGGGGAGTGCCTTATCCGCCTCGAAAGCTGCGATCGTGGCGGCTTCTGCTTGTTCTTCGGCTTGCCGGAGCGCAGCGCGGGCTTCATCACGCGCCGTGGAGGCCTGATCCAGCGCCGCCATGGCCCGCGCTTGCAGCAGGCCCAGCCATTCCAGCTCCGCCTGCCTGACGAGGCCGGAGATATTGCGATACCGGCTGGCCTGTCGTGCCTGTTTTTGCAGACCGCCGAGCTGGTCCTGCAACTGACCGCGTAGTTCCTCGGCGCGTTCCAGATTGGTCTCGGCCTGCCGGAGCTTCAGCTCCGCCTCATGCCGTCTGGCATGAAGGCCGGTGATGCCGGCGGCTTCTTCCAGAATGGCTCTGCGCTCTTCCGGCTTGGCGTTGACGATGCTGCCGACCCGCCCCTGACTGACCATCGCGGAGGAGCGGGCGCCGCTGGCCAGATCGGCAAACAGGGTCTGTACATCTCTGGCCCGGACCTCGCGACCGTTGATGCGATAGGTGCTGCCGCCGCCACGTTCGATCCGGCGGCTGATTTCCAGTTCCGGCACCTCCCCAAAAGGGGGCGGAGCCTGACCGGCGACATCTTCCAGCGACAGCACCACCTCTGCCAGATTACGGCTGGAGCGATGGGCGGTCCCGGCAAAGATGACATCGTCCATCTCCCCGCCGCGCAGGGCACGGGCCGAGTTCTCCCCCATGGCCCAGCGCAGTGCTTCCACGACATTGGATTTCCCGCATCCGTTCGGACCCACAACACCTGTCAGACCCGGCAGGATCTCAATGGATTGCGGGTCGGCGAAGCTTTTGAAACCGGCAATGCGGAGGCGGGAGAAGCTGACAGGCATGGGGGCTGAAACTCAGGACAGGCCGGCGAAGGACACGAAATCGCTGTAGGACAGCGCGCCGGACTGTGTTTTCCCGTTGGTCAGGGCAAAGGTCGGTGTGCTGTTGATGTTGTATTTGATGGAGTCCTGCTGCTGCCGTTCCAGCATGGCGCGTTTCAGAGCCTCATTATTGATGACGGCATCGAATTTGGCGCGGGACAACCCAGCCAACAGCGCCATCTGCGCCAGAGACTCCGTGACATTGCCATCGCGGTTGAAGGCCCAGCGATCCTGGCTGGCGAACAGCGCAGAGATGAACGGCTCATAACGCTCCGGCGGCAGGGCGCGGGCGACCATAGCAGCGCTGAGGGCAACCTGATCCAGCGGGAAATCGTGGAACACGATGCGAAGATGCCCGGTATCGATCTGCTTCTTGATCAGTTCCGGCAAGGTGTTCTGGGAGAAAGCCGCGCAGTGGGTGCAGGTCAGGGAGAAGAACTCCATCACCGTTACCTTGGCATCGGCTTTGCCGATAGAGCGCTCTAAAAGGAAACTCGAAAGATCTCCGCCACTGGCGGCGGGGGCTTCGGCGCGGGCGGCCTGAATAAGCGGGAGGGAGAACAGAGCGGCCGTGCAGAAAGAGCGGCGGGTGATGGACATGATGTTCCTCGTCAATATCTTCTTTTACCCAGTAATGGGGGTTTTGCCGCCAATGCGCCTCGCCGTCACCCCATGAGATGTTGAGGGACGAGTCGTGACATTATCTGGGTCAGCGTTTGCTCAGCATGGCGGTGCCCAGGGCCGCAAGCGCATCGCGTAATCCACCTTCCGGCAGACCAGCGAGACGACGCTCCACAGCGGCACGTATAGCAGGTGTTTCGGCCCGGGCCGGCTTTTTCCGAATTGCGGGCGCCGCTGGCGGGGCTTCCTGTGTCAGACGGATGCGCTCGACCACCTTGTTGCCCAGAAAGAAATTGATGCGTTGGATCAGTTGCGGCGTACTGTGTTGCAATTCCATCGCGGCCGGGCCGGTGCAGCCCAGCACCAGCGTGCCATTGGCCAGCTTGCGTGGGGTCGCGGTGGAGGACAAAACCGGTCCGGCAATGGTTGTCCATTCGGATAGAAGTGTGGCGAGGCCCGGAGCGCTTTTACGAAACACGGGTCGGGTAATGGCGGGCAGCAGGGCCGAGACGGCACGCGGGCCGCGTTGAAAATAAGGCTGCGCCATGCCGCTGCGGGGCTGGCGCAAGGGATCAGCTTGCCGCATATCGGCATCCGTACCGTCCTTGATCCCGGATTTTTCCTTGGAACGATCGCCCATTCCGCCTGCCTCTGCGCTTCTGGAGTGGTATGCCCGGCATCGCCGTTCCTTGCCATGGCGTGCGCTGCCGGGGGAAACCCCCGATCCTTACCGCGTCTGGCTCAGTGAGGTGATGCTCCAGCAAACCACCGTTGCAGCCGTCATACCCTATTTCGAGCGTTTCATCACCCGCTTCCCTACGGTACAGGCGCTGGCTGTAGCCCCGGATGAGGCGGTGATGGCCGCCTGGGCCGGGCTTGGTTATTACGCGCGGGCCCGCAATCTGCTGGCCTGTGCGCGCAGGGTTGCCGGGATGGGGGCTTTTCCGAAAGATATCGAGGCTCTGCGGAGCCTGCCGGGGATTGGTGTGTATACCTCAGCGGCGGTGGCTGCGATCGCGTTCGGTATTCCCGCCGTGCCGGTCGATGGCAATGTGGAGCGTGTCACCAGCCGTCTGTTTGCCATTGAGGCGCCCCTGCCTCAATCCAGACAGTTGATTGCAGCGCAGGCGGCGCAGCTGGGGACCGATCCGGCAGCGATGGAACAGCCTTCCGATTTCGCACAGGCTTTGTTCGATCTAGGAGCGACGATCTGTACGCCGCTCGATCCCGCCTGCGCGCTTTGCCCATGGATGCGGTATTGCGAGGGACGGAAGCAGGGCATTGCCGCCTCCCTTCCTCGCAAGGCCCCAAAAAAACTCAGGCCGCAGCGATACGGGGTGCATTTCTGGCTGACGGATGAGCAGGGCAATGTGTTGTTGCGACGTCGGGCGGAGCGGGGCCTGTTGGGCGGCATGATGGAACTGCCGGGAACACCTTGGCAGGACACCGTATGGCAGGAAGAGGATGCCTTATTCCATGCCCCCAAAGCGGAAACCGTTTGGAGCAAGCTCGGTGTGGCCACGCATGTGTTCACGCATTTCGCGCTCCATCTCACCGTCTATGCGGCGGAGGTCAGGCATCTGTGTGCCGATCCGGCGCGGCAGGAGAAAAGTGCCTCCGTTGCCTTGCTGGATGAGGAGGCGCTGCCCTCCGTCATGATGAAATGTGTGGCGCTGGGTCGGGGAGGGCAAATGCCCGGTGTTTCCGGTCCAGCCTCCGCAGCCATGGCGACATCGCCAGGCACACCAAAGCGGCGAGGAAGGCCGCGACGGACAGACCCCCAAACAGGCTGATGAATACGGAGGGGTTCCGTGCGGGCTGGCTCGACAGAGAGGATGTAGCGATGCTGGCGATTCCGCTGCCCGCATACATCGACAGACCCATGGTTAGCAGATAGCTGCCCATCATCAGGCTGTTCAGCCGCTGCGGCACATAGCGCGCGACCATGGCCAGACCGAGACCGCCGATCAGTAATTCCCCCAATGCCAGTGCTCCATATCCGGCCACCATGATCCATGGCGAGACCAGCCCGTCCGGTACGGCGATACGGGCCGCACCCCACCAGATCAGAAATGCCGCGCCAACGCTCATGAAACCGGCCGTGAATTTGGCTGCGATTCTGACATCGCGGCCTCGCCGCGCCAGAGCCGTGTATAAACTGGCCAGAACCGGCCCAAGCAGCATGATCCAGATCGGGTCGAGCGCCTGAAACTGCGCCGGTGTCCATGTCATCAGCGTGTAACCGCCGAGGCGCAGCGCCGGAGAGACGCCATGCACGGTAAACAGCGTCAGGGATGTCGACATCTGCTGATAGAATATGAAGAACATCAATGATTGCCCGGCCAGCGCATACATGATCGCCAGCCCCGGTCGCTCCCGTGGTGCAGCGCGGCCATAGCAGACGCTCCAGAGCATCAGCACGCCAAGGGCGGCCGCCATGTTGCACCACATCGCGAGCGATGCGGAACGCAGGAGCAGCGCGATGCCGATGATCAGGGATGCACAGCCAGCGCTCACCGCCATGAGATGCAGGCACGGAACCGGATGGTGGTCCTTCCCGGTTCCTGTCCGGCCCAGCCATGACCGCATCATGCCATAACCGGTGATTCCCAGAGCAAGGCCGAAAAACGAGACTGCAAAAGCGCTGTGCCAGCCTGCCTGTTGCTGCACCCATGGCGTCAGCAGCATTGAAACAGAGGAGCCGACATTCACCGCCATGTAGTACAGCGTGAAAGCGGCATCCAGACGCTGGTCTTGACCCTCGTGAATGACCCGCACCAACGCCGCGGCATTGGGCTTGAACAGACCATTGCCAACGGAAATCATCCCCAATGCGGCAAAAACCAGCGATGTTTCGTCAAGAACAGGGTCGGACCATGCGGTGGGCAGACCCAGCAGGCTGTACCCCGCGGCCAGGATCACGGCGCCACTCAGAGTGCAGCGTCGTGCCCCCAAGACCCGATCCCCCAGCCATCCCCCCAGCACCGGTGTCGCATAGACGCTGGCGGCGAAAGCTCCGGCCAGAAGCACCGCATCATGGCTGGAAAAATGGAGCTTCTGTATCAGAAACAGCAGCAGGAGCGCCTGCATGGCGTAGTAGCCAAAGCGTTCCCACAACTCGATGGACAGAACGACAATAAAGGCGCGGGTCCGGTTGTCCGGCTGTGTCGGATGGGTGTTCACGATGGCGCTACGACAGTCTGTGGCATGGCAAGACAATCATACTGCCAGCAGCGCCTTGCTTCGTCAGCCGTCTGCGCGTGCCTTAATAGCCCGGAAAAAACGGATAGACCGGGGCAGGTGCATAAATGACCGGCGGCGGCGCATAGATCACCGGTGGTGGAGGGGGCGCATAGACGACCGGTGGAGGCGGTGCATAGTACGGACGCTCCATCCCGCCAATGACGGCCCCCAACGCAAGCCCGGCGACCGCACCGGCGGCGACGCCACCCCAGCCGGGGCCGTGCCAGTGATGGCGAGGGCCATACCAACCCGGTCCACCCCAGCCTGGCCCACCCCAGCCCGGTCCCGGAGGACCCCAGCCCGGACCGCCGCGCCACCATGCATGGGCGGTGGCAGGTGTCAGCAGCGGCCCTGTGAGAGCGGCAGCCACCGCAAGAGCGGTAAAAGCCCGCACCATGGTTTTCATATCGAGCGTCCTTTCAGACTAACGCCTGATCAGGGAACGCCCGGATTGTAACATCTTTGTGGCAGAATCCGTACGATTTCATGACCGCCGGATCAAAGGTCTGTCAGGAGCGCTCCTGCGCCGCCTGTGGCTGAGCATCCTCCTGCTCCTCGACCGGAGGGGGCGGCTGGGTATCACGCAGCACATCAATCGGCACCCATTCTCCGCTGCGCTCGAAAAACCAGAAGGTCCAGCCATTGCAACTCGGCGCATTCTGCACGGCGGCTCCGACCTGATGGATCGAGCCTCGATGCGCCCCGCTGGCGATGGAGCCATCCGCCTGTACAAGCGCCGAGACCCGACGCAGGCGGTCCATCAGGATGCTGCCCATCGGTAGCAATCCCTGCTCTACCAGACTGCCAAACGGAACCCGTTTCTGCTCCCGGCGGGAGGGCATGATGTTCAGATTATCCAGCGGTGCCGGCTCGACAGAGCGAAGGCGCCCGATGGCGGCCTCGGCATAGGCCGGGTGGCGCTCAATGCCGATGAAGCTGCGTTGCAGACGTTTCGCAACGGCGGCAGAGGTGCCGGTTCCGAGGAACGGGTCCAGCACGACATCCCCGGGCGCCGTGCTGGACAGCAGCACGCGATACAACAGGCTTTCCGGTTTCTGGGTCGGATGCAGTTTCAGCCCGTGATCGTTACGCATCCGCTCGGAGCCGGTGCAGAGCGGCAGAAACCAGTCGCTGCGCATCTGGACATCATCGTTCAGGGTTTTCATGGCCTGATAGTTGAAGCGATGGCGGCTATCCTGCCCGCGCGCGGCCCAGATCAGGGTCTCATGCGCATTGGTGAAGCGGCGACCCCGAAAATTCGGCATGGGGTTGGCCTTTCTCCACACCACATCGTTCAGAATCCAGAAGCCGAGATCCTGCAGAATGGTGCCGAGGCGGAAAATATTGTGATACGCGCCGATCACCCAGATCGTGCCATCCTTGCGCAGAAGGCGGCGGCATTCGGTCAGCCAGGCCCGGCTGAACGCATCATAGGCCGCGTAATCGGTAAAGCGGTCCCAGTCATCATCGACACCATCGACGATGCTTTCATCAGGACGCCGTAATTCTCCCCGCAATTGCAGGTTGTAGGGCGGATCGGCAAAAATGCAGTCCACTGAGCCGGTGGGCAGCATCTGCATCACCTGCACGCAGTCGCCCAGCAGCACCTGATCGATCGGCAGTTCGCTGACGGTGTTCAAACGTCGCATTCCAGAAACCCCGCTCAATCGTGCCGACGCGCCCGGCAGGGCGTCAATGCTGATGGTATGAAATGTAATGTCATGCGACGGCCTCCATCCGCATGGCGAGCAACTGGCGAACCAGTCCGAATGCAGTGCGATGATGCGGGGTAGGGCCGAATTCTGTCAGCCCGGCACGATGGGCCGGGGTTGGATAACCCGCATTGCGTTCCCAGCCATAGACGGGATAGCGAAGGGCAAGCCGCGCCATGGCACGGTCCCGCACTACCTTCGCGATGATGGAGGCCGCGGCGATGGAGAGGCATTTTGCATCTCCTCCGACCACGCAGTGGGCGGCGCAGGGCAGAGCTGGTGCGCGGTTGCCATCGACCAGCGCCACATCAGGGATCGTCGGCAGACGTTCGACGGCGCGCCGCATGGCCAGCATGCTGGCATGCAGAATATTCAAACGGCCGATTTCAGTGACGGAGGCTGCGCCGATCCCGATCGTGATTCCCGGTTCAGCCAGCAGGGCCGCAAAAGCCCGATCCCGTGCGGCAGCATCGAGTTTCTTGGAATCATCGATGATCCCGGCCAGATGCGCCGGGAAACCGGAGGCAGGCAGCAGCACGGCGGCAGCGACCACCGGCCCGGCCAGAGGCCCGCGCCCGACTTCATCGACACCTGCGACAAGCCCGCCTGCTTCTCTTTCCAGCCTGTCATCCGGCATCTGCATCCGCCCCCTGTCAGCCCCCTGCACGCGGCAGCGGCAGGAGATGCAAAGCCTCTGGCGGAGCCTTCAAATCCTGTTGAACCGCCGAGTCGCATCTTTGCCTTACCAGACGGATTCCGCGTCGTGGAATCCCGGACGTCATAAAAACATGCGGTGCTGTTGAAAAAGATGGGGTGAGAGGATGCGGCCGGATCACATGACTGCCGCTATCTCCGCAAGCTTCGCAACCGTGTTCATATTTCGCGCTGTTCCCGATTTTGCGTGGGATATGCGAAGGCGCGTGTGCGCCATCCCATCCGGGTAGAGGACGAAAAGCTCTCGTTTTCCCAATTGCATCTGCTCATTCTTGAGCCCGGTGACGTGATCGAGTGGAACGGTTGGGAGCACCCCATCGACGAATAGCGCCATGACAGGATTGCCAGGCGAATTTGTAAAAGGGTTGCGGGCCAGTGTGTCGGCGATCTCGGCAGCGGTCCGTACGATCACCCCCACGCTTTTGTCAGCCTAAACAGAGAGCTGATCTTCAAGGGGGGATCGCACCTGCTGCTCTGTCTTCTCGCTTTGAAAGACGACATTGCCGCTGGGGATATAGGTTTTGACTTTTTTGAATCCAATCGTCTCGCACATCTGCGTCAGCGCCTTCATCGGCAGTGTGCCGGTGCCGCCGACATTCACGGCGTGAAGCAAGGCTAGATATCCGGTCAACTGCACACTCCGCGTTTCATGACTGCCGACATAACCGCGACGCAGCTGGATTTTCTGAAAAAGGCATGTTTTCCAAAACAGCCGAATCCCCGGGCTGCCAGATATTGTCCAACAGCCTTTTGCTGCTTTTAGAATAAAGAAAGTTGCCGCGCCTGTCTGTCGGTTTGTTTCGTGTTTTGCCTGATAACCTGGGATGGATCAGAGACTGCTTCATCCGTTCCGGAGGGGCTTTGTGCGGCATGTGAGAACCGGGTCACGTCCAGCGGCTCCATGGCTGTATTAAGCCTGTAAGCCTTTACCGCATGCTGAAAACGGCTGCGCAGTATAGCGGCATAGGGACCATCTCCGCGGAAACGGCTGTGAAATTCCGCATTGTTCAGCTTTCCGCCGCGCATGCCCCGGATCAGGTTCAGGACTTTACGGGCTTTGGCAGGGAAGTGATGCTCCAGCCAGTCCCGGAACATGGGGGCGACCTCCTGCGGCAGGCGAAGCAGAATATAACCTGCCTGTCTGGCCCCGGCTTTGGCGGCTTGCTCCAGAATGGCTTCCAGTTCTGCATCGTTCAGGCCGGGAATCATGGGGGCTGCCAGCACACCGGTCGGAATGCCCGCCTGTTGCAAGGCTTCAAGGGTCTGAATACGTCTGGACGGGCTGGCCGCCCGAGGTTCCATCAGGCGGGACAGGGTTGGGTCCAGTGTCGTCACGGAGAGATAGACCCTGACCAGTTTTCGCTCCGCCAGCCGTGCCAGAATATCGCGATCTCGCAGCACGCCGGCTGATTTGGTAACGATGGTGACGGGGTGTTCGAACCGCTCTAGTACGTCGAGGATCGAGCGGGTCAGGCGCAGGCTGCGTTCTACCGGCTGATAAGGATCGGTATTGCTGCCCAGTGCGATGGGGCGTGGCACGTAGGAAGGGCGACTGAGCGCCTTGCTCAGCAGGGAGGCGACCTCCGGCTTGAACAGAAGCTTGGTTTCGAAATCCAGCCCCGGCGAGTAGCCGAGATAGGCATGGGTGGGGCGCGCGAAGCAGTAGATACAGCCATGTTCACAGCCGCGATACGGGTTGATGGCACGATCAAAACCGATATCCGGACTGTCATTCCAACTGATGGCGGTGCGGCTGCTGTCGCGGATCAGGGTTGTCGGCAGGGCGGCCGGGGCATCTTCCAGACTGCCCCAGCCATCATCCCATGGAACGGGTTGGTAACGGTCATAGCGGATACCGGGTTCTGACACGGCTCCACGCCCTTTTCTGGCCAGAGACGGCATTGCCTCCGGCAGTTCCATCGGGGCATGAGAGGGACATGGCATGGCGGCGTCACAGGTATGGTCTGAATGGGGGGATGACGATTGGCGGCCCATCGTTTGTTCCCTTTATGTTCTTTTGCAGCTTAATGCGGTCCGAGCAGGGAGTCCAGAACAATGAATGAACAATCGGATACGCCGCGCTCGAATGGAACGGAGCATGACAGTGTTTCATCGCTGTCTGATTCAGTGCGCCGCATGACACGCTCGGCCCGGGCGCGGCGGCTCAGGCGGTCGCCGATGATATCCACACGGCTTTGGGTGCGGCGGATGGTGTTCTGGGGCGGTGCCGTGGCAGTTTCGCTGACCGCCATCGCGTTCGCAAAATTGGCAGACCGGGCGCAGGATGTTTTCAGCGTGGTGATCGCCCATGGTGCCTGGATCATTCTGATTCTGGCGCCAGCCGGGCTGGTTGTTTCGTTTCTGCTGGCGCGGCATGTCTTTCCCGGTTCACAGGGAAGCGGGATTCCGCAGGTGATTGCCTCGCTCGATCTGGCGGATGTGCGGCAGGTCGACAGGATTTTATCGCTGCGCATCGCTGTCGGTAAAATTCTGCTGACCCTGTTGGGGCTTGCCAGTGGTGCCTCGATCGGCAGGGAAGGGCCGACCGTGCAGGTGGGTGCCTCCGTGATGCATGCGCTGGGTCGCTTGCTGCATCTGCCGACGCCGGAATTACGACGCAGCGTCGTGCTGGCAGGGGGCGCTGCCGGGATCGCCGCTGCTTTCAACACCCCGCTTGCCGGGATCGTGTTCGCAATCGAGGAATTGAGCCATTCCTATGAGGCCAGAACCTCCGGCAATACGCTGGCGGCCGTGGTGATTTCAGGTGTTGTGACGATCGCTCTGGTCGGAAATTACAGTTATTTCGGCCATATCGATGCGACAATGAAATTCGGACCATCGGAAGTGATGGCCATGGTGATCTGTGCGTTACTGGGAGGACTGCTGGGTGGTTCTTTCAGCGCCTTACTGATCCGTGCCGCCAAGGGCTTTCCTGGTGCGCTCGGGAGGTTGGTGAAGCAGTATCCGGTGCTGTTTGCGGCATTGTGCGGCCTGATCGTGGCTATCACCGGCCTGCTATCCCATGGCGAGACATACGGTACAGGATATGAGCAGGCGCGTGATATGGTGACCGGCATTCCGGGCGATACCGAAGGGTTGAAATTCGCGCTGTTGAAACTGGTGGCCTCGGCCGCATCCTATCTCAGCGGGATTCCGGGCGGGATTTTCGCGCCCTCCCTCGCCATTGGGGCCGGGCTTGGGGAATGGGTAGCGTGGCTGGTACCAGGGCTGGCCGCCGGATCGGTGGTGCTGCTGGGGATGGTGGCGTATTTTTCCGGGGTGGTGCAGGCCCCGATTACGGCGGCGGTCATCGTGATGGAGATGGCGGATAATCAGTCGATGCTGATACCGCTGATGGCCACTTCGATGATGGCGTTTGCGGTGTCGCGCTTGGTATGCCGTCGCGCTCTGTATGGTGCGCTGGCGCGGCGCTTCGCCATGACGATCCCTGTCCCGTCTCCGGTCAGGGAGACTGTGCAGGAGGAAGGTAAATGACAATTCATATTGGGTTGTTGTTGTTTCCGGCGATCACGCAGCTCGACCTGACGGCTCCGTGGGAGGCCTTCCGGCATGTCCCCGATGCGCAGGTGCATCTGCTGTGGAAAGAAACCGGCCCGGTCATGGCAGAAGGCGGTATGCGTATCGAGGCCGACACGAAGCTTTCCGAAGCGCCCCGACTGGATGTGATCTGTATTCCGGGCGGCAGGGGGATCGACGCCCTGCTGGAAGATCAGGAGGTGCTGACCTGGCTCGTCAAACAGGCGGAAACGGCGCGCTTCATCTGTTCTGTCTGCACGGGTGCGCTGGTGCTGGGGGCGGCAGGATTGCTGCGCGGGAAGAAAGCGACCACCTACTGGGCGGCGCATGATTTTCTGACCGCCTTCGGGGCGGAGCCGGTGCAGGCGCGCGTGGTGCAGGATGGAAAGCTGCTGACCGGCGGTGGCGTGACAGCCGGGCTGGATCTTGCGCTCAGTGTCATCGCCGCCATGAGCGGGGAGGCATTGGCTCAGTCCGTTCAGCTTCAGATGGAATATGCGCCGGCACCGCCATTCCAGTCCGGGCGTCCGGAACAGGCGCCTCCTGCCATCCGCGCCGAGGTGGAGGAGATGCTGACAAAGGGACGTGCCGCAAGACGGCAGATCATTGACCGTATCACGGCACAAAAACTGACAGAGTGATGGCTCAGCGTTCTTTCAGCCGTGGCATCAATTCCACGAAATTGCAGGGTCGATGACGGATATCCAGCTGCCAGCGCAGAATGTCCTGCCAGGCATCTTTCACCGCGCCGGTGCTGCCGGGCAGCGCAAAGATATAGGTCCCGTTGGCAACCCCCGCCAACGCGCGTGACTGGATCGTCGAGGTGCCGATTTTCTGGTAACTCAGCATACGGAATAACTCGCCGAACCCTTCGATCTTTTTTTCCAGCACGCGGTCGAGCGCTTCCGGTGTGACATCGCGCCCGGTGACGCCGGTGCCGCCGGAGGAAATGATTACGTCGATTGCGGGGGTGGCGATCCAGCCGCGGAAAGCAGCCTCCAGCGCATCCGCATCATCCTTGATGATTTCCCGCATCAACACAGCGTGGCCTGCTTCCCCGATCATCGTGGCAAGCGCATCGCCGGACGTATCGTTGGCCAGCGTACGGGTATCGGAAACCGTCAGGATGGCGATGTTGACCGGTACGAAGGCTCTGGTCTCATCAATGCGCGACATGCCGCAAGCTCCCCTGATCCATCTGAAGGATGCTTTCTTAGAGCAGTCTGCCGTCGCTGTGAAAGACAGCATTCAATATCTGCACAGGCCGGGTTGATAAGGTGGTCAGGTAAGTTTTCCGCAGAAACCCGAAGTGCATCACTCCGTTACAGGAGCGTGCGATAGCGTACCAAAATCATTTGATGACGGATAAGCCTGGCGGTCTTGCTTCGCGGTGCGATCCCGTAGACGCGCAACCGGTTGTGACGTGCCGATTATTGTTGGGAGACGATTGATGACTGAAGACACTACGGACAGCAATTCTTCTCCCTTCACGGTCGAGAATGACGCGACAGCGGGGTACTGGAACAATCGCCCTGAAAATACACTTCCACCGCCGGACATGATGGGCGCTTACATGCGCAACCGGCCCTTCCCTGCGCAGCAGGTGGAAGGGCGCAAGGCATGGATCATCGGCAATGGGATCGCCGGGCTTGCGGCGGCTTATTACCTGATCCGTGATGGTGGAATGCAAGGGGAGGACATCACTATTCTCGACGCGCTCGATATCGAGGGTGGGTCGCTGGATGGCGCGGGCAATGCAGAGGATGGCTACATCATCCGTGGTGGCCGAGAGATGGTCTGGAACTACGATAATGTATGGGATCTGTTTCAGGACGTGCAGGCGCTCGAGCTGCCTGAAGGCTACAGTGTTCTGGATGAATATCGGCTCGTCAACGATAACGACCCGAATTATTCCAAGGCCCGGCTTATGCACAAACAAGGGCAGATCCGCGATTTCTCGACGTTCGGCCTCTCCAGATCGCAGCAATGGGAACTCATTCGTCTGCTGTTGAAGCGGAAAGAGGATCTCGATGACATGACCATCGAGCAATATTTCAGTGAGGCATTTCTGCAAACTAATTTCTGGTTTTTCTGGCGATCCATGTTTGCTTTTCAAAACTGGCATAGCCTGCTGGAAATGAAGCTTTACATGCACCGCTTCCTTGATGCGATCGACGGGTTGCGTGATATGTCGGCGCTCGTTTTTCCGAAATACAATCAATACGATACTTTTGTTCGTCCTCTGGTTGCTCATCTCGCGAAGCGGGGTGTGAAAATGCAGTTCAGGACGCGCGTCTATGATCTTGAGATGACGGAGGAAGGTGACACTCGCACCGTGACTGCGATCAAGGCTAAAATCGATGGCAAGGAAGGCATTCTTCCTGTCGGTGCCAAAGATGTCGTGTTTGCGTTGACCGGATCAATGACAGAAGGCACGACGTACGGCGACATGGATCATGCGCCGGTGCTGGAACGCGACACCAATGATCCTGGTGAGGAAAGCGACTGGGCGGTGTGGAAAAATCTGGCGCGTCGGTCCGCAGTTTTTGGAAAGCCTGAGAAATTTTACGGTGATGTCGGAAAATCCATCTGGGAATCGGCTACGATTACCTGCAAACCATCACCACTGATTGATAGACTGAAAGAATTATCAATCAACGACCCTTATTCCGGCAGGACTGTGACGGGTGGTGTTATCACCTTTACGGATTCGAACTGGATACTGAGCTTCACTTGTAATCGGCAGCCGCATTTTCCGGATCAGCCGGGCGATGTACTGGTTTTGTGGGCTTATGCGCTGTTGATGGATAAAAATGGCAATCGTGTTGCAAAGCCGATGCCTGCCTGCACCGGTCGGGAAATTCTGCAGGAGCTGTGCTATCATCTCGGCATCAGTGATGAGCAGTTCGAGGCTGTCGCGGCCAATTCCAGGGTCAGGCTGGCGCTGATGCCTTATATCACATCCATGTTCATGCCACGTGCCGCTGGTGACAGACCGCGTGTGGTGCCGAAAGGGTGCACCAATCTTGGTCTGATGGGTCAGTTCGTGGAAACAGCGAATGATGTGGTTTTTACGGTTGAGTCATCGGTCCGTACCGCGCGTATTGCAGTCTATACGCTGCTCGGTCTGCGCAGGCAGGTGCCGGATATCAGCCCGGTTCAGTATGATATCCGCACGATGCTGAAGGCGGCACGCACGGTGAATAATGATCAACCATTCCCCGGCGAACGTCTGCTGCACCGTCTGCTTGGCAAGACCTATTACGCTCATATTTTGCCGCCTTTGCCGGATTCGGGACAGAGCAGACATGAAGCAACAGAGGCGGAGCTTCAGGGGCTGCTGGGTAAAGGCAGTCAGGCCATCATAACTTTGGGTGACTGGTTGCAGAGGTTACTGGACGACCTCAAGGCCTGCGGTAAAAAGTAAGAAAATTTCTTCACAGCTTGGCAGTCATCAAAATGGCCAGTTGTTTTCAGGCTTTTCCGCGCCATAACCATCTTTGGGCGACGGAAGCGGAAAAGCCTGAAAATCACCTCTGCTGCTTCATTCAGTGAAGTCTGATTTTCATACGGTTCAGGCTCTGGCTGTCCGGGGTTGTAGCCGTGAAATGCGGAAAAATCCCGGCTGCCAATTCGTCCAGACCGGGCGCATCAATGTCAAGCCGCGCAGCGTAGATCCAGCTATATGTCAGGGTGCGCTGGATGAAGCTGCGGGTTTCCGCGAGCGGAATTGCCTCGATGAACAGAAGCGGATCATCATGATGCTGAATCTGTGCGCCCCAGCGGGAAAAGCTGTTCGGCCCGCTATTGTAACTGGCGAGGATACGCAGCAGGTCTCCCCCCGTTACATCGCTATCCGCCAGATAGGCCACGTAACGCTGTCCCAGCTTCAGATTAACCGCCGGGTCATGGAGCCGTGCTGCGCCAGTATGTGTCTCTGCGACATAATTCGCGGTTTGCGGCATTAACTGCATCAACCCGCGCGCGCCGACGGCGGATACAGCTGAGGCGTTGAAGTTGGATTCCACTCGGGTCAACCCGTAGACCAGTGCGGGAGAGATGCTGAAACCGCCTTGTGGTTTCAGGGCAGGCACCGGAAAGCGTGCATAGTCACGCGGGTGCCCATCGGCCGCCTGATTGAGAGCTGCAAGCTGGGCACTGAGATCATGCAGCCCGGCCTTGTCGGCCACCAGCATCAGCGCATGGATCATGGCGGTATTGTCGTGCGATTGCCCTGCCAGACGCCTGAATTCCTGCTCTGCCCGATCCGGCTGCTCCACCTGAAGCAGGGCGAAAGCGGTTGTTCCGGCTTCGGTGGCCGAGATGGCTTCCAGATCGGCCGTGCCGAGGGTTTCTCTGGTCAGGGAGAGTGAACCTTCGATCCCCACCCCCAGAACGCGACGGGCCAGCAAGCCATAGAACGTGCGCGGCTGCTCAGCGGCCCGATGCATCCAGACAGCATAATTGGCTGGATCGTGGCTGCGCAGATGGGATCGTGCAGCCCAGAACGCTCCGGCGGTGCGAATGGCGGCTGACGTCATCTCCGCGCTCCATGTCGCCTCGAAATGCGCCATCGCCTGTTGATACTCGGCCTTGCGCCATAGCAGCAGCCCGGACACGTAACTGCCCAGCCCGACCTTGCCATGCCCCTGTTGTTCGGCTTCCAGCGCAATCCGCAGTGCCTCGTTGTCCTGATTGAGGGTGAACAGAATTTGCGCGACTTCGGCACGAAGCTGTGCCCCGTAAGTCGCGGAGATTGAGGTGTTGGCGGCAATTATCCGCAGTGCTGCATCGGCATGGCCGGAGCCTGCACGTTCATGAACGCTGTGATCCAGTCCCGGCAGGCGTTTGAAGCTCAAATCCTGAGGGGTGTCATCCTCGGGAACGGGGTCGTTGCCGGGCGTCGGGTCGAAGGTGACCAGCTGGGGGGCTGGGGGCAGCGTATCCTTTTTGTCTGCCTTGGTCAGCAGCAGAGCATGGATTGCCGGGGCGGAAGGATGGTTCGGATAATGGGCCAACCAGTCTTTCAGCTCGGCAGGTGTGCTTTTGTGGAACGCACCCAGATAGCGGTCAGCCAGTATATGGCCGAGCATGGCCTTGCCGAGTGGAAAGTTCGTATCAAGCCTGTCGGTCGCCTGTCTGGCTTCCATCAGGTCGCCATGAGCCTGTGCATCGAAAATATGCCGTACCAAGGCCGCATCGCTGGGCGACAGCGGTTGCGGCAGCCCGGGGACGCCGAATTGAGGAGGATGGATCCGCGGCATCGCCATCGCCACTTCATCCATGGACTGAGCATGCCCACTGGCCGCACTGGCCAGAAAAGCCGCTCCCGCCAGCAGGGCACGCGCACCTGCCAGTCGGGAGATCGATTGTCTGATCCCACGCATGATGAGGGGTGCGCTACACGCCAAAAGTGGCGCAGGCAAGCTTTCAGGGCTTCACAGCGCGACAAGTATCATTGCCAAATCGCTTCGTGAAGGGGGGAATGCAACGTTTTTCAACGGTTTCAGCAAAAACATGCTCTGGTAGCATATCAGCCATCCAGCGCTTTTCGCAGGGTCAGTATATCCGCCCAGGCTTCCCGCTTGGCCCCCGGATTCCGCAGCAGATAGGCTGGATGGAGCATCGGCAGCATCGGTAACGGCGAATCCAGTCCGGGGATGGCAATATCCGTCCATTTGCCTCGCAGCCGCCTGATTCCGACAGTGCTGCCGGTCAGAGCCTTGGCCGATACACCTCCCAGACACACCAGCATTCGGGGGCGCGCCAGCACGATATGGCGCAGCAGAAAAGGCAGGCACTGGAGAATTTCGGTTTCGGTCGGATTCCGGTTTCCGGGGGGGCGCCATGGAATCAGATTGGCAATGACGAAATCCCGTTCCCGCGTGATGCCTGCGCTGGCCAGCATGCGGTCCAGAAATTTCCCGGAAGGACCGACAAACGGTTTTCCGGCCCGGTCTTCTTCTGCGCCTGGTGCTTCACCAATCAGCATCAACCCGGCTTCATAGGTGCCGTCTGAAAAAACCAGCTGCGTGGCTGTGGCCTTGAGCGGACAGGCATCGAATTGCTCCATCGCAGCGCGTAAAGCGTCCAGAGTGGATGCCTCGGCCGCTATATCCGCGGCCAGACGGGCGGCACCCTGTTGCGGTAAAAGTGATGCCGTACCTGCAAAGGGTGCGGGTCTTTGAACAGCCTGGACAGGGATACGGTGCAGTTCAGGGTCTGGAGCTGCGGCTGGCACCGTTTGCAGGTCCGCAGGGGCGATGCCGGAATGCGCCTGAGCACGGGCCATGGCAATGCTGAACCGGTCCACCGGTGAGTCACCGAGTGCCTCGTCCGCCCCCCATTCCAGTTGCAGGTACAAAGCCGCGAGCGCATCCATGAACGGTTATTCCGACCGAAACCGGACAGATGCAAGTGCGAAGAAAAGAAACTGTTCTTCCTGCCGATTGGCGGCGGCGCTGGTGATGGATAAGATACCGTGCATGTCACAGAATCCACTGCTGCCGGATATGCGATTTCCCAGATTTTTGAACCGGGCCGGAAATGTACCCGCCATGACACCCATGAGGACAACATGGAGGCGCAGCATATTGCTAGCAGCTAGTTTGTTAGCGGGATGTGCTGCCTCTGGCGTAGGAAGCGGGTCGTCTTCGGGGATCGGCCATCTGCTGCATATTTCATCCTCTGCGGGGGCACATCAGAATGCTGCCGAGGATGCCAGTGCACGGGCATACGGTGATTTTCTCGCCGGGCGACATGCAGCATTGCAGGGGGCTTTCAATCAGGCAGCCGATTCGCTGTTGCAGGCGATGAAAGCCGATCCGGGTAACCGTGATCTGGTAAGGCAGGCCTTTATCGCCTGTCTCATGGCCGGGCGGCCGGAGGCCGTTAATCTGGCCCGGCAACTGCCAGAAAATCCGGCGGCCCAGTTGGTACTGGCCAATGATTCCGTGCGGGATGGGGATTGGGATGCAGCATCCCAACGCTATGCGGGTATCGGTCAGAATGGCTTGACCCAGCTTCTTCAGCCTTTGTTTTCCGCATGGACACAGGCGGGAGCCAACCGCATCAATGGCGCGTTGAAAACCTTGCTGCCGCATATTCAGGGCGGCCAGCTTCAGGGTATTTACGCGCTGCATGCAGCCTTGATCGCTGATCAGGCGGGCCGGAAGCAGGAAGCGGCCTCATTCTATGACATTGCGGCCCATAGTCTGGGGGCGGAGAATCTGCGTCTGGTCCGCATCATGGCCAGCTGGCAAACCAGAGAAGGGCACCCTGAAGCCGCCATTCGTCTGTTGAACAATCTGGGAAGTGGCGGAGAGGTGCTGGGAATGGCGGTCCCTGCGCTGATCGAAGCCAGTGCGAAGCCGGTTGTCCCCACACCTGCAGATGGCATTGCCGAGGCCTATCTGGCCTTGGCCGCGACGCTGCGCCAGCAGCCGGAAGGGGCGGATGCATCCCGCCTGTTGCTGCGCATGGCTCTGGATCTGCGCCCTGATTTTACGGAAGCCAAGCTGCTCTCCGCCGATATTCTAGATGCTGACAAGCATAAGCAAGGGGCACTGGAACAGCTCAGCGGTATCAGGGACAGTGATCCGCTGGCTCCTCTGGCTCAGGTGCGTCGGGTGGTGCTGCTGGATGAAACCGGTCATACGGATCAGGCGCTGGCTATTCTTGACAGCCTGTCGAAGCGGTTCCCCAGTTTTGCATTCCCCCTGGTCCTGCGTGGTGACATCCTGCGCAACAAGCAGCAGTTCGAAGCTGCCCTGAACGCGTATGACAAGGCCATCGCTTTGCTGTCTCACCCGCAACCGCATGATTGGAGCGTGTTCTACAACCGTGGTGTGACGCTGGAGCGGCTGCATCAGTGGCCGCGGGCTGAGGCGGATTTTCAGAAGGCACTCAGCCTGTCTCCCGATCAGGCGGCCGTGCTGAACTATCTGGGATATTCCTGGACTGAACAGGGAATGCATCTGGATCGTGCCCGGCAGCTAATCCAGCGGGCAGTGGAGATCAGGCCCAATGACGGCGCGATCATCGACAGCCTTGGTTGGGTGCTGCTGCGCCAGGGGGACCGGCGCGCGGCGGTGCGTTATCTGGAACGCGCGGCGGAGCTGGTGCCGAATGACCCGACCATCAACGGGCATCTCGGCGATGCCTACTGGGAGACAGGGCGCAAGCTGGAAGCACGTTATCAATGGCAGCGTGCCCTGAGCCTCAATCCCGATCCGACCGAGCGGCCGCGGCTTGAATCGCGGTTGGAGCAGGCAAATCAGGATGCGGATGCGTCCACGACCAAAATTGCCCCCTGACTCATGATTGTTGATCAGAACGCTGCTTTCGCTCCGGCAAAGATCAACCTGTACCTCCATGTGACAGGGAGGCGGTCGGACGGATATCATCTGCTCGACAGTCTCGCGGTCTTTGCCGGAGCCTGTGATGTTCTGCGCTATCGGGATGGTGATCAGGCAGTCGGGTTGGGTTTGCAGCTGGAAGGGCCGGGGGCGGAGACGCTGCGGGCCGAGCCTGATAATCTGGTGTTACGGGCGGGCCGTGCACTGGCTGCGCTTGCCGGGATCAAACCGCGCGGAACCATTGTGCTCGACAAGCACTTGCCGGTCGCATCCGGCATTGGTGGAGGCTCCTCTGATGCGGCGGCAGCGCTGCGTCTGTTGAGCCGTGCATGGGGGGTGTCTCCAGCGGCGGAGGATCTGCACCGTATTGCGACCTCGCTGGGGGCTGACGTGCCTGTCTGTCTCGAACCCGGCACCTACCGGATGCGTGGCATCGGTGAACGGTTGGAGGCGCTGCCTGCCATGCCGGAGATCGGTCTGTTGCTGGCCAATCCCGGCGTGCCGGTGTCAACGCCGGAGGTGTTTCGCAACCGTGAGCCAGGTTTCACGCCGGAGGCCAGGCTGGCATCACACTGGCCTGACATGGCGGCGCTGCTGCGTGATCTGCAAGCATCCCGCAATGACCTTCAGCCTCCTGCCATGCGGCTTTGTCCCGCCATCGGGACACTGATCCATGTTCTGGAAGGGTTGCCAGGCGCCCGTCTGACGCGCATGTCAGGCTCGGGGGCAACCTGCTTCACCCTGTTCGATCATCCCGATGCAGCGCGCGATGCCGCGCAGGTGTTGCAGGCGCAGAGTGGGATGGGTGGCTGGTGCTGGGGCGGCGGCCTGTATAAGACGTCTTCTCCGCCGGAGAAAACGACCCTGTAAAGCCCCGCCTGGACGATACGCTGTTACTCACTTTTCCCATAATCGGACTGACCATGACCGCCACGAAAGCTGCCACGCTCGATCCGTCCTCCCCGCTGAAGCGATTGGAAGATGAAAGCATCCACATCATCCGTGAGGTGGTTGCGGAAGCACGCCACCCCGTGATGCTGTATTCGATCGGCAAAGACAGTTCCGTGCTGCTGCATCTGGCGCGCAAGGCGTTCTACCCGATGCCGATGCCGTTCCCGCTGCTGCACATCGATACCAAATGGAAGTTCCGGGAGATGATCGCCTTCCGCGACCGGATCGCCAAGGAATACGGTCTCAAACTGGTTGTGCATACCAATGAGGAAGGCCGTGCGGCGGGAATCAATCCGTTCGACCATGGTGCATCCATCTACACGCAGGTCATGAAGACTGAGGCGTTGAAGCAGGCTCTGAAAGCAGGCGGCTATGATTTCGCGTTCGGTGGTGCCCGCCGTGACGAGGAAAAAAGCCGTGCCAAGGAGCGTGTTGTGTCAATCCGCAGTGCAAGCCAGACATGGGATCCGAAAGCGCAGCGCCCTGAATTGTGGGATCTGTATAATACCCGCCTCGGCCCGGGGGAGACGGCGCGCGTTTTCCCTCTGTCCAACTGGACGGAAATGGATGTGTGGGAATACATCCGGGCTGAGAACATTCCGATCGTGCCGCTATATTATGCGGCTGAGCGTCCTGTGCTTGAGCGGGATGGCACACTGATCATGGTCGATGATGACCGGATCGATCTGAAGCCGGGTGAGGAAATCCGCCCACGCATGGTGCGTTTCCGCACGCTGGGTTGCTGGCCGCTGACTGGGGCGCTTGAAAGCACGGTCACGGATATTGATGGCGTCATCGAAGAGCTGTCCAATGCCGCGGTTTCAGAGCGCGGTGGTCGCATCATTGATCGCGATGAAAGCGCTTCGATGGAACACAAGAAGCGCGAGGGTTATTTCTGATCTCGCAATAGTGTGGGACCGTGAAAAAGGCGACGCTGTTGTGATGGCGCTGCCTTTTTTGATGCTGTTCAGTCTGTTCGGGTGGCGGAGGGTGTATTCCCCGCTTGCAGGGTCACAGCCTGTTGAGGGATGGCAAAGCGAATGCCTTCCTCCTGAAAACGCTGATGCATCCGCCGGTTAAATTCGCGCAGCACCGGGGTACGGCCGGTATCGGTACAGGGAATCTGTCCTGTGACGGTGACACCGGAAGCATCCACTTTATCGACGCCGAATACGCTCAGATCGCCGGTGATCCTGTCGGAGAATTCTTCTTCTTCTCGCAGCTCGGCACCGATATCCCTGATGATCTGGCTGACCTGCGCTGTATCCTCACCCAGCGCAAGCGTCACGCTGATGGCGGCGTTGCCGATACCGCGATTGGCATTGGTCACGGTGGAGACAGAGCTGAACGGGATGATATGCACGGAGCCATCCCCCGCTCTCAGCCGAATGGTGCGGATGGACAGATGCTCCACCGTCCCGGACAGGCCGCTCAAGGTCACGCTGTCCCCAACCTGCATGGCGTTTTCCAGCAGCAGGAAAATGCCGGTGATCAGATCCTGCACCAGTTTCTGGGAGCCGAAGCCGATGGCAACGCCGACAATGCCTGCACCGGCCAATAACGGAGCGATATTGACGCCGATTTCGCTCAGCACGGTCATGATGATGATCGCCAGAATGACGATCAGCAGGGCCGTGCGGAACATCGGCAGCAGGGTGCGCATTCTGGCGCTGCGCACATACTGGGCGCTGGCGGTCAGGCGGGCGAGATGCTTCTCGCTGGCGATGTTGACGCTTTCCCAGATGATCACCGCCAGCGTGACCGTCACGCCGATGGTAATCAGCGCGGAGAGAAGCCGGCTGCCGACGGCACCCTGATTGAACCATATCAGGGTGGGAATGCCCCAGCTTTGCAGCAGGATCACCAGCGTGGCCACAGCCAGCACGGCGGAGAGAAGCCGTTTCAGATAGGGATAATACAGATCCGCCCGCAACGCGATTTCCGGATGTCGTTCGCGGCTCTCGGGGGATGGTCGGACAATGCGTGACAGCAGGCCGAGCAGCAGCAGCGAGATAATCCTTGCCGCTGTCAGGATGGAAATCGTCACAATGGCGCCATGTGCCAGCCTGTGCAGGCCGTCTTCCATTTCCAAAGCCCAGACCAGCCAGAAGGCTGCGAGGCCGATCAGGGCCGGCCAGTGCCAGATGGGGGCCAGAGTACGCCGCAGCGCTGCCCATGATCCCCGGCCTTCCGCACCATGGGAGATGCGCTTGGCTACGGACACCCGTTTTTGCAGGATGATGATGACCAGACAGAGGTAGATGGCCAGTGCCGTGATTTTGAGAATAGCCTCGACGGCAAGATTATACAGACCCAGACTGGCACCGATTCCTGCAATGGCGGCCCCGATCGTCTCGACGATGATCAGGCGTCGCAACCAGCGATAGCCATATTGCGCGAGGGAGTCCGGTATCCTGATCAGCCGGAGGGATTTTGTCTCCGGGCGCAGCATGGTGCGTCCCAATACCAGCACCATGGCACCGAAAACGGTTGCCTTGATACAGGCCGTTGCAGCACCGCGAATTTCAGGGGATGTGGTCAGCCATAAAAGCGCGCCTGCCGTCACCAGAAATGCACCGACTGGCAGGGCGGTGATGATGGCTGCCAGCAGAATGGAGGGAAAACGAGACAGGACCCGTTCCGCATGAATATGCTGTTGCGACTGCTCGGGAGGGGTTGCTTTCTCTCTATCCTCCTCATCCACCTGTTCTGCGTCTTCATCCGATGTTTCGGATGGAAGAAAACCCTCTTCTGTTTCAGCGGAGGATGAAGCAGTATGTCGGGCAAACAGACGGTTCAGGAATGGCGCTGTCAGCACGGCAGTTCCCCATGCCGCCAGACCACCCGCCACCATGCAGGCAATCAGTGCGAGCAGGCTGCGCACCAGCAACAGCTTTCGCTCCGGCTGGCTCATCTGCCCTTGCAGCCAGTAATAAAAAAGCGGCGCTTCGGCGATGGAGCGTATGGAATGCTTCAGCCTGACAGCAGCATCATCCAGTGCCGAGCCGGACGATTTGATCAACTCCGCGCCCAGGCTATCGGGAGCAAGCCCGGCTGTATCGGGTTTTGCAGGGGCTGGCTTCGGCGTTGTCGGCGCGTCTTTTTTAGTCTGCTCTGGCGGGGTGGTGGTTGCAGCCGCTGTGTCGGCCTGGACCGCTTTGTCATCAGCCGCTTTGGTTGATTGTGCCCGATCAGAGGAGGAAGCCTTGTCGGCTCTGTCCGTTGGCAGCGTCTGAAGAATCCTGATGAGTTCGTCCCGTTTGCGGGCATCCCCCAGCACTTCAAGCGCGGCTTTGGTCTGATCGGGCGTCAGGGAGGACGCGGCGGGGTGCGGAGAAGCTGCATCTTCCGCCCGCAGGCACGCTGGCCACATCACCAGCATCATGAGCAGGACAGGGAGCAGCCATATCAGGCCGTGGCGTTTCTGACTCATGGGCAATGGGGGACCATGGAAGCAGGCCCCTTGTCAATCATGGGAAGAATCAAATCAGGCAGCCGCGGAGGCATCCTCTGGCAGGGCATTGCCATAGCGGATACGGTCGGAAATCGTGCGAGCGAGACTCTGCACCGCCACAGTACCGTATTGCCGCTCCAGACGGCGAATGGTGAAATGCACTTTTGCCAGCCTGCGATAATGATCCAGAAACACGGTATTCACCAATGCTCCGCCAGCGGCCCCGATCAGCGGTATGGCCTGCATGGCGAATTTTTCCCCGATCCGCACGCCATAACGGCTGGCGACCTCTGAAAACAGCATGACCAGCGGACGGCCCTGCAAGAACAGGCGTGCAGACCAGTATCCGGTATCGGCTTCCTCTGACAGCGTCCCAAGCCTTCCCAGCGCTGGCCCGCCGAACGCAAATACCTGAAGGCATGCCTCCCGTGCCTCCGCCTGGCTGAGATCTTCCCCTTCTTCCCGCGCGATGGTGGCGATGTTGCGCATGATCAGGAGGGTCGTCGCGGTTGCATCGGGCAGAAAACCGGCCATACCTGCCAGTCCACCCAGCGCGCCGCTGGTCGCGGCGACAAAACGTGCACCGCCTGCGCTGGACAGGCGGCTGCCGTGGTCGATCCCCAGAATGGCCACATCAAAAGCACGCCGCAGGGCAGCCTCTGCCAGACCCTGGATTTTTTCGGCATAGCGCCGCGTCAGCGACAGGCGGTTGATACCAAAGGTCGCTGCCTGACCGATCAGCCCTGCCACCAGATCGGCCCCACGCACCAGCAGGCCGCGGCTGTCATGCAGGGCGCGGACTGCTTCTTCCAGCGTTGCGGCATCGGCGGGGGTCAGGCTGAGACTGGCGGGAGTCAGGGCACCGGCTGAATCCCGGCTGTGGCTGCTTTCGGTCATGCGGATGGTCTCCTGATCCGTACGGTCATGCTTGGTAGCAGACTATAACGCCGGGGGTGGCCGGTGGTTGGCGTGTTTTTCCGTCTGCCCCTCAGGATTGCCGGTTTTCATGATCGGGTATTTTCCTCTAGCACAGGCATAGCACCGGACCGGCATATCGCCGCCGGACGAGAAAGCGGATTTTTCCTGCCGATGTTACGCCTGACTGAACTGAGACTCCCCCTCGATCATGGCCCGGCTGCGTTGGATGAGGCGGTGATCGCCCGGCTGGGCATTACGCCGGATGCGCTGTTGAGCAGCACGGTGTTCCGTCGCGGCTATGATGCGCGCAGGCGTTCCTCCATCGCCCTGATCTACACGGTGGATGTGGCGGTGAAGGACGAGCAGGCAGTATTGGCGCGGTGTGCGGCGGATCACCGTGTGATGCCTGCCCCCGATACCGGCTATCGCTTTGTGGCGCAGGCTCCGCAGAGTCTTCCCTCCAGACCTGTGGTGATCGGGGCTGGTCCATGCGGGCTGATGGCCGCGCTGGTGTTGGCGCAGACCGGCTTTCGTCCGATCATTCTGGAGCGTGGCAAGTCAGTGCGGCCTCGCACCAGGGATACCTGGGGGTTGTGGCGGCGTGGGGAGCTTGATCCCGGCTCTAACGTGCAGTTCGGTGAAGGCGGGGCGGGGACTTTCTCGGATGGAAAGCTCTACAGCCAGATCCGGGATCCGCATTTCTATGGCCGCAAGGTGCTGACGGAGTTCGTTGCGGCAGGTGCGCCTGAGGAAATCCTGACCATCAGCAAACCCCATATTGGCACGTTTCGTCTGGTGACGATGGTGGAACGTATCCGGGCCAGTATCGAGGCGCTGGGAGGGGAATACCGCTTTGAGACGCAGGTCACCGATCTTGATATCGAGGGTTTGGCGGATGGTCGTCAGCAGGTGCGGGGCGTGGTGCTGAATAATGGAGAGCGCATCGCCACCGATCACGTCATTCTCGCAGTAGGCCATAGTGCTCGCGATACGTTCGGGATGCTGCATGCGCGGGGCGTCTATATGGAGGCCAAGCCGCTTTCGATCGGTGTGCGGATCGAGCATCCGCAGGCTCTGATTGACCGCAACCGTTTCGGGGATTTTTCGCGTCATCCTTTGCTGGGCGCGGCAGATTACAAGCTGGTCCATCATGCCTCCAACGGCCGGGATGTATACAGCTTCTGCATGTGTCCGGGGGGAACGGTGGTGGCGGCGACCTCCGAGCCCGGGCATGTCGTCACCAATGGCATGAGCCAGTATCTACGTGCCGAGCGCAACGCCAATGCCGGGATCGTAGTCGGGATCACGCCGGAGGATTTTCCGGGGGATGCCACGATGGACCCGCTGGCGGGCATCGCCTTCCAGCGCCATTGGGAGCGCCGTGCGTTCGAGGCCGGGGGCGGTGGCTATAGAGCGCCGGCACAGACAGTGGGGGATTTTCTGGCCGGCCGGCCGTCTATCTCGCTGGGCAGCGTACCGCCTTCCTACCGTCCCGGTGTAACGCCGACGGATCTGTCTACCTGTCTGCCGGATTTCGCCGTTGCGGCGATCAGGGAGGCACTGCCCGCTTTTGACAAACGCATCAAGGGCTTCGCAATGGAGGATGCGGTGATGACGGCGGTGGAAACCCGAACTTCCTCCCCCGTGCGGGTCCGGCGCGATGGAACAGGGCAGAGCCTGAATACGACGGGGCTGTTTCCGGCCGGGGAAGGGGCGGGGTATGCGGGCGGGATTCTCTCCGCCGGGGTGGACGGTATTCGCATTGCCGAGGCCGTTTCTCTCAGCATCACCGGCAGCGCCACCCCCCTTAGCCGGGAGCCAGGGGGAGAGGCGATAACGGTCTACGGCTAAAACCGCCTGATGCGCCGGATGTCGGGCAGATCAGTCTTCCGCATCGGGGTCTTTATCCTTGGCTTCGGCTTTATCCTTGGCGGCGGCTTTTTCGGCCGCGGCGGCAACCGAGGCAGGTTGCGCTTTGATCAGCAGTGCAATCAGTTGCTGGGAGGTATCGGCCTTGTCCTCTCCGCGCACGGTGGCAATTTCGGAGGCAAAGCGATCAAGCGCGGTTTCAAAAATCTGCCGCTCGCTGAAGCTGCCATCCTGACTGCCTGCATTGCGGCGTAGATCACGCAGCAATTCAGCCAGTGCCAGCAGATCGCCGGAGTTGATCCGCGCCTGATATTCCTGTGCCCGTTTGGACCACATGACCTTGCTGATTCGCGGTCGGCCGGACAGGGCGGCAATCGCTTTTTCCGCATCGGCCTTGCTGGACAGCTTGCGCAAGCCAGTCGTTGCCACCTTGGCGGCGGGCAGGCGAATGGTCATCTGGTTTTCAGCGAAGGATATCTGGATCATCTCGATCTTGTGGCCTGCGACATCCTGCATACCGACATGATCGACACGGCCTACACCATGGCCCGGATAGACCACCGCATCGCCGGTTTTAAACTGCTTGGCAGCAGGGCTGCTCTGTGCGGCGGTGGCGGCGAACGCCTCATCGGTCATAGCCTTGGTGATAACGACGACTGCCATTGTTTCTTCTGGTGCTCCGGTCTCAACGCCCCGATCAGGCGAAGCAGGTCATATTGCTGGAGCAATCATACACGATCCTGCACAATTTTGCAGGCCTTCACGCACGGTAGGGCATCATTCCTGCATGTTTTTTTACATCATTGTGGCAGGCAAAAAAAACGGAGCCGGTTTTCCGGCCCCGCAGTTGATCAGTTGGGGAAGACATCTGTAGTCGATGGATCAAGTGTATGAACGGAACTTGTCTCTCTCAAGTGACAATCCGGACAGATACCCTTCTGTGTGCCATGATGGCGAATACAACCCCGTAAATGCTGGTGGATTGCGAAATCTTAACGCCTGATCTTCTGATCAGTTCAGAAATAAAGGCCAAACTATGTCTGATTTTACTCTGTTTCCGACCAGTTTATGACAATCCTGTAAGATATTTCAGGGTATGTCCGAGGAGATATTATTTTGTGACAGGATCGGCTGTGGCGCTGATGGTCATGTTGCTCAGCAGGCTGTTATTCGGGTTGAGCAGCGACAGGAGCGGGGCCGGAGGATCCATCGCCGCCGAAAGGCTCAGAAAACGTGGATCGCGCAGAAATGCTTTCACTGCGTCCAGAGCCGGCATGATTTTCGCCGGGGCACTTTGAGACAGCATGTCCATCTGCTGGAGCGTTGCCTGCTGTACCTGTTCCGGTGTTACCTGGCGCTGCCGGCTGATCAGAGTGACGATGTTTTTCATCAGTCCTGCCTCATTCCATGTGAGGCTCAGTCTAGACAATCTGGCCTGAAGAAAAGCCAGCGGTCCCCCGGTATCGAGCGCTGCAGGCGGTAAACCGACCAGCGCCCCGGATATAGTCAGGGTTCCTGCCTTCTGAACATCCGCCCGCAGCGAGCGGAGCAGCCATGTCTGGTTTCCTGCGGTGTAGTGGCTTTGCATGGCAAAAGAACCGGACAGACTTGTATATCCAAGCTGCCGCAGGATGTCCGTATGTGTCAGCGGGGCAAAGGTCTCCTGAACGGAAGGAATGGTCAGATCCTCCACGGCAACATCCGTCTCCACATCTCCGGCAGCGGAGCGGGTTTCCCGAGAGCGGGCATGCCCGCAGGCAAAAGCAGTGGAGGATTGTTCCAGTTTGATACCGCCGGTTTCAAAGACCACATTCTGACCAAGGGAGGATCGAGGGTGACCATGCCGGGCATCCTCGATCAGGGCGGCCAGATCGGCCCCGGTCAATGCGCTTTGCCGGACTGTCAGATGCGCCGTCTGACCTGCTTGCGGGATAAGAGCCTCCAGCCCTGTGAAGCGAAGGTCGGATGTCTGATCCACCCCCCAGTGGTCGATGGTAAAGCTTTCGAAACGGGCCTTGACGGGACGTTCTTTTCCATCTGCATCCCCATCATCGGCCTTGGGCGGGTGGAGCAGGAAAACCACTGCCCATTCGGCCATATCCAACCGGTCAAAGCGCAGTTTTTGAGGGGCTATCGCTTCTTCTTGCCCTTGATCCGGGATGGTCAGCGCCTTGACCGTCACGTGTCTGGCGGTTGCTGTCACCCGGTCTTCAGGTTCTGTTTCGGTAACATCCTTCAGATCAAGCTGTCCGATGGTATTGTCGGATACACCATGGGCGGAGACCGTGCGGGCCGTGATGAGGTGCGTTTGATAGTGCAGCGTCACGTCATGCAGGATGAAGCCCCGCTGCCACAAGGCTGGTTCGGCACTGGAATAGGTCATGCTTCCGTCAGGCCTGAGTCTGTTCTGAAAGGCCTGCAATTCCGTCAGAAGTCGATTTTCCACCTTCTGGTGCATCCACCAGTAGCCTCCGGTCCCGACAGCGGCAATGATCAATGGAGCGGCGATCAGAATGGTTTTCCGCGACATGGCCGAGTGATATCCTTTGCAGACTGAAGCCGGTCGGAGCCTGTTTTATCTTTAGAAACAGACATAATGGGTAAAGTCAGATCGTTCCCGGAGCATTTTTGAAGGTGCGGGCAATAAAATCGATCAGCACCCGACAGCGAGGAGCCAGATGGCGTGTTGATGCATAGGCGACAAACACGGCCAATGGTTCCATCCGATCCTGTGGCAACAATTCGATCAGTCGCCCTTCCTGGAGATCCTGCTCCACCATGTAATGGGGCAGGGCGGCAATACCGGCCCCCGCCAGAGCGGCACGGCGAGTGGCCTCGCTGCTGCTGCTGGAGAACCAGCTATGGACCGGCAGGGGCGAGGAGATGCCGCCGGTGATGAAGGCCCATGCGGTATCGCTGCCCGGTCCGGCATAGGTCAGGCAGTCAAAATCCTTCAACTGCGTAGGGGAGGAAGGCTCAGCCCGTCCATCCATATAGCGAGGGGCGGCAACGAGCAGGCGCCGCGCGCTGCCAATCTTCCGAACGATCATGGACGTTTCAGGCACTCCACCGACATACAGCGCCAGATCAAGTCCATCCTCAATCAGATTGACGGTTTCGTCGCTCAGCCTCAGGGCAACATCGATATCGGGATACAGCTGATGAAAGGCTGCCATCTGCCCCGACAGATACAGGCCAAATGCAGTAGGGGAACTGAGACGCACCCGTCCGGAAGGTGGTCTGGCACCCCGACCGATTGCCTCCTCAGCGGCGTCCAGATGGTCGAGGATACGGCGGGCATGTTCTCGCAGGGCCTCCCCTTCCTCGGTCAGATGCAGGTGGCGGGTGGAGCGCTGCACCAGTTGCGTGCCGAAATGATCCTCCAGCATGCCGATTTGCCGGGAGATCATCGGTTGGGACATGTTGATCCCCCGCGCTGCCGCGGAAAATGAGCCCAATTCGGCAACCCGGAGAAAAACCCGCATTGCCCGCAGCACATCGAGCATTGATATGTCCCGTCATCAGTCTTCTGTATTATTCGGGGCCGGCACCTGTTTTGACAAGCATGCCCTTGGCCGGGCGGTTCGATGGATAGCGCGGGAATGAGGCATGCTTTTTGCGCCGGATTAGGATGGGCAGGCATCATGGCCGCATTATGCGCGGCGGCGCTGGCATTGCTGCCATTGGTCCTGATCCTGCTGGCGACGATGGTACTGGACAGTCTGCGTGGTGCAGCAGACATCATGCATTGGTTGCTGGAGGTGATGCTGCCAACGGGGATTGCTCAGCAAGGGCCACTTGGAAACGGGTTTATCCGGCTCCATCCATGGGACGTGGCCATAAAATCCGTTCCGGGGGCTTGCCTGATTTTGTCAGGCCTTGCCTTTCGGCTCCGGCATGCAGGTGATCTGGTCGCGGCACTGGTGATCATACCGCTTTATGCGGCCGGCGCATGGTTCAGTAGCGGGATGGTTTGGCTCCCGGTTGGCATCGCCATTGCCGCAGAAGCCATGCTCGTCATGCTGGCCGTGATCAGACCATCTGCTGTGCGGTAAAAATTATGAACCTGTCGGTGTCGGCACACCGGCAACCGGGCAATCGGCAACGCCAGGTTCACTGCGGGTCAGGGCCTCGACTTTGGCGCGTGTGCCTTCAGGATCGGTGATCCAGTCGCGATAGAAGGAATAGGGGCATTCCGCCTTGCCGCTGATATTCTCGCGGGAGGCAATGGTGCCGGTATATCCACGGTGCAGCAGCTTGTAGAGATGATTCTGCGATTGCCCGTTCCTGCGGGCATCGCGGATCAGGGCTTTGGAAAGCTGGGCATACTGGATGCCGTTTTCCTCCGTCCCGCATTCACCCAGGGTGCGTCCGTCGAAACCGATGATCGCGGAATGGCCGAAATAGGAATACACCCCGTCAAATCCAGCCGCATTGGCCACGGCCACATAGACGTTGTTGGCCCATGCCATCGCTTTGGCCATCAATATCTGCTGTTCCTTTGCGGGATACATATACCCTTGGCAGCGTACGATCAGCTCTGCCCCACGCATGGCGCAGTCACGCCAGATTTCAGGATAATTGCCGTCATCGCAGATGATGAGGCTGATCTTCATCCCTTTCGGCCCCGCAGACACGTAGGTCTGATCGCCTGGATACCAGCCTTCGATCGGTGTCCAGGGAATGATCTTGCGGTATTTCTGAACAATTTTTCCGGTATCGTCGATCAGAATCAGCGTGTTGTAGGGCCGTTTTTCCGGGTGCTGCTCATGCCGCTCCCCAGTCAGGGAGAACACGCCCCATACTTTGGCCCCGCGGCAGGCATCGGCCAGAATATCGGTCTCCGGTCCGGGGATGGAAACGGCGGTTTCCATCATTTCGGCCTCATCATACATGATGCCGTGGGTGCTGTATTCGGGGAAAATCACCAAATCCATTCCTGGCAGACCGGCTTTCATGCCGATGATCATCTCGGCAATGGCATGGGCATTGCTGCGTACGTCCTCGATCGTATGCAGACGCGGCATTTTGTAATTGACCACAGCAACGCCAACTGTATCGGCAGAGCTGGAAATGTCACCATGCATCATGAGCCTGTTTCCCGCGGCAGAAAATGATGATGCATGCTGCTCTGCTGTTCGATAGCAGAGGATACGTTGTTCTGCTTATTGACCTCGTCCGGTTTCGGAAGAATGAAAACCTGTCAACGGGAGGCGAGCAATTTCATGACAACGGCTGCGGCGGCAGCCCGGTTTTCGACCCCGATCTTGGTGTAGATCTGCTCCAGATGCTTATTCACGGTGCGCGGACTCAGACCCAGAATGTCGGCAATGTCACGGTTCTGCTTGCCTCGGCCGATCCATAGCAGAACTTCAGCCTCCCGTGCCGTCACGGGCAGACGCTGATGCAGGATAGTCTGCTCCTCGGCTGGATCGTTGATGATCAGGCGCATCAGGATCTCGTCCTCGCGTGAGGTGCCGAAGAACACGATCTCCACCTCCCGCGATCCGGTGCCTTCAGGAGAAAGCCGGCTTTCTGCAACGACCCGGCGGCTGCCGGTCATTGCTTCACCGCTGGCGCATTCGGCGATCCAGGGCAGCAGAAAAGCAGGCAGCACCGGTCTGCCATCCGAAGCGCCCAGCAGAAGAGCCGCTTGTGGGGTGCTCCAAGAAATATGCCCGGCGGCATCGACAGCAAACAGATAGCGCCCGGCGCGATCAAGTGCGACATGCGCACTCTGCATCAGACGGGCATTGCCGAGATGCACGGTGATGCGGGCCAGCACCTGTTCCGGCGAGACAGGTTTGGTCACGTAATCGACTCCGCCGCATTGCAGAGCCTGCACCACGTGTTTGGTGTCGGTCAGGCCGGTCATGAAAATCACCGGGATCATGGCATGGGTTGGATGCTGTTTCAGGCGGCGGCAGGTTTCAAACCCATCCAGACCCGGCATGACGGCATCCAGCAGAATGATATCGGGTGTGACCTGGTCCATCAGCGTCAGGGCGGCCTGACCGGATTGTGCAACCAGAACGGTATAGCCGGCCATATCCAGCGCATCATGCAGGACGGAGAGACTGCCCGGTGTATCATCGACCAGCAGGACGATGTCGCGTGGTGTCATGGAGCGTTGCTGTCTGAAAGAAGAGGGGACGATCTTGCCGGGGCATGATCCAGCAGGGCTGACAGACCATTGAGGTCGAATTGATCCGCCAGATGACGCAGCCGGTCGATATCGGGACGGGTATCCGGGTGGGTCGTGGCGATATCCTCCATTTTGTTGCGCAGGCCGCGCATGTATCCGATGGCGAGGAGCTGGCGCAACTCATCACGCTGTCTGGCATCAAGTTTGGTCAGACCCTGCTCCTGCGGCAGGGCCGCGGCGCCGATGATCGGCAACGGCTCGCTTTTTGCGTGTGGTTTGGTTTTCAGATGCAGGCGCTGATGCAGAAACGCATAGAGCAGGCTGATATCAACAGGTTTGCTCAACAGCCCGTCATGATGATCGCCTGCCATGCTGCTGCCGCTGATGGCACCGGAATTGGCGGAGATGATCAGAATGGCCGCGTCGCTGAAATCAGCCTCACGCAGGTGTCGCGCGACTTCCCATCCATTCAGCCCCGGCATCTGGATGTCGAGCAGGAACAGGGCAACGATGTTGCCAGCGCGCCGCTGCTCTTCGGCCAGTTCAAGACAGGCCTGACCATTGACGGCCTGAATGGCGGTGATTCCCAAAGGTGACAGAATATCGCTCATCATATCACGATGGACCGGGTCATCATCGGCAATGATCGCAGTCAGACCCGGACGTAGCGTCGCGGCAATGGTGGCGGATGTGGGCTGAAGTGCTTCCGGAGGCGCTTCCGTAGTCTGCCGCACTTCCGAGAGCATCAGGCGGATACGAAAAGTACTGCCTTCGCCCAGCTTTGATTGCACAGTGATGTCGCCGCCCAGAATCTGCACCAGCAGTTTGGTAATCGTCAGCCCCAGTCCGATTCCGGGCATGCTGGCATGCAGGGCTCCCGTTGTGCGGTGAAACGGTTCGAAAATCCGTTCCAGTTCCTGCTCGTCAATGCCGATCCCGGTATCGGTAATGTCGAGATCGGCAATCTGGCTGCGCCACCGCACACGGAACGTTACCCGTCCATAGCGTGTGAACTTGATGGCATTGGACAGCAGATTGATCAGAATCTGCCTTAACCTGCGCTCATCGGTATAAACCTGATCCGGCAGTGTCTCCGGGCGGTCGAAGATGAAGTCGATGCCTTTCGCTTCCGCCTGAATGCGGAACATGCTGACAATCTGGTCCAGAAAATCACCGAGCCTGACGGCATCGCGCGCCACATCGATCCGTCCGGCCTCAATTTTCGAGATATCCAGCAGCCCCTCGATCAGACCGGCCAGATGTTCTCCGCTCCGGCGCATGATGCCAATGGCGCGCCGCCATCTGGGGGGCAGGGTTTCATCCCCATCCATCAACTGCGCATAGCCGAGAATCGCATTCAGGGGGGAGCGCAGTTCATGACTGGCCCCAACCACGAAACGGCTTTTGGCGAGGTTGGCGGATTCCGCCGCTTCCTTGGCTTTCTGCAGTTTTGCATCGGTACGGCGATGGGCGCGGATCTCGTTCATCAGCAGCGCGGTCTGACGGCGGCTTTCCTCCCGTGCGACATGCCGGCTTTGAAGCGCCAGAACCAGCAGCCACGCGGCAATGCCGGAAATCAGCAGCATGACGCACCATGCTTGCCAGAAAGCGCTGCGTAACAGAGGGTCTGCCCGGGTCAGGCCGGAAACAGTCTGGTGATAAATCCCCAGCAACATCAGGCCGGTGCTGCCTCCCAGCATCGCAAAGACAATGCAGTAGCGTCCTCCCAGACTGTCCAGCACAGGTTGCAGGCGGGTGGGTGTAAGCCATTGTCGGATCCGGTGCCATTGGACTGACAGCCTCGTCTCCGGTTTCTTGCAGAGATCATCGCACCGTGCATCGAGGGAACAGCACAACGAGCAGATCGCGCCGCCATAAGCGGGGCAATAGGCCGAATCCTCCGGTTCGAAGTCGTTTTCGCAGACTACGCAATGCAGGCTTTGGCGATGCGCCCAGCTCCGCCGGGCCTTGCGCGCCAGATAGGTTTTACCCCCCGTTGCCCATGCGATCACAGGCGCTGTCACAAAGGCGGTTGCAAAGCCGAGAAAGGGGGAGAATACGCCCGCCGCCACACCAAACCATCCGGCCTGAGCGCAGAGGGAAACTGTAATGGCGGTCAGCATCGCTCCGACCCCGACCGGATTGACGTCCGGCAAATGGGCGCGTTTGAACTCGATCTGTCGCGGAGCCAGTCCCAGTGCCCGGTTGATTGTAAGATCAGAAACCAGCGCCCCCATCCAGGCGGCGGCGATGCTGGAGTAATTATGCAGCGTGGCTTCGATGGCCTGAAATACACCCAGCTCCATCAATGCCAGCGCAATGGCAATGTTGAAGATAAGCCATACCACCCGTCCCGGATGAGCATGGGTCAGGCGGGAAAAGAAATTCGACCATGCGATGGAGCCAGCATAGGCGTTGGTCACGTTGATCTTGAACTGGGAGATGAACACAAACAGTGCTGCCAGAAACAGTGCGGCTGCCGGATGCAGTCCCAGCGAGCCGAAAGCGATTCGGTACATCCAGGCTGGTTGAATGGCTTCCATGGCGGGAATACCCGCATGGATGGCAAAAACCGCCAGAAACGACCCGGCCAGCATTTTCAGCATGCCGGGAAAAATCCACCCGGCTCCCCCCGCCAGAACGGTCATGGTCCAGCGGAACCTGTGACGTTCCTGTGTCTCTGCCGGGATAAAGCGCAGATAATCGATCTGCTCCCCGATCTGGGTGATCAGGGACATGATGATCGAGGCTGCTGCACCAAAGCCCAGCCAGTCGAACCCATGACCGCTGGGCGTGCTGGAGAGGGATGAAACCCCCGCAAAACCAATCCACAGACCCAGAATATCGCGCCCGTTGAGAGCAATGGCGATGAAGGGTATGCAGTGCAGTACCAGCCATAAAGGCTGGGTCCAGAGCTGGACACGGTTGATGGCGGAAATACCGCGTACCACCACCGGGATCACGACGACAGAACAGATCAGATAGGCCGCATAAAGCGGAATGCCGAAGCAGATTTTCAGCATCGAGGCCAGAATGACGCTTTCCAACGCAAAGAACAGAAAGGTAAAACTGGCATAGATCAGCGATGTGATGGTGGAGCCGATATAGCCGAACCCTGCGCCACGGGTGAGCAGATCAATATCGACCCCGGCCCGGGCCGCCTGCAGGCTGATCGGCAGTCCGGCCAGAAAAATCAGCAACCCGACCGCGAAAATGGCGCTGACGGCATTGGTAAAGCCGTATCCTACTGTGATCGTACCTCCAATGGCTTCCAGTGCAAGGAAGGAGATGGCGCTGAGTGCGGTATTGGCAATGCGCAGGCCGCTCCAGCGCCGGGCACGCCTCGCTGTAAAGCGTAGCGCATAATCTTCCAGCGTTTCATCAGCGACCCAGCGATTATAATCCCGGCGGATGCGGATAATACGCTGACGCGAAATCCAGGGGCTGCCTTCCGGCGATTCAGGGAACGGTCTTTGGGTCATGTCGGGGGCAGTATGCCATAATGGCCCGGTTTTTTCGCCTGACCTTTCACCATCCTCGCCACCGTATGGCCGTGTATGGTGAGGGAGCCTCCCTTCATCCGCTATGCATTGCCATACGTCATATGACGTATCCATGATTGGCGTCCGGCCGGACCAGTATGTCGCGAAGCGGAAACGATTTTTTTCCTCCGACATGACCGTCAGGACAAAACATATGGCCGATCATTCCCCCTTTGATGCCTCCGATATGGACACTCCCCGTTCCGGCCTGCGTCGCCGTCTGTTGCAGGGCATGGCCGCATTGCCGGCCGCTGCCATGCTGCCCGGCACATCATGGGCGGATGGCAAGCCCGCCACTGCGGCGATCGACAAGACCGGGCTGGCTGTGACCGATGATGCGGTGACAGTGGGCATCCTGCATTCCTCCACCGGCACCATGGCGCTCAGCGAAACCGGCTCCATTGAGGCGGAAAAACTAGCTATTTCCCAGATCAACGCGGCTGGTGGCGTGCTGGGACGGCAGATCAAGTATATTCAGGAAGACGGTGCCAGTGACTGGCCGACTTTCGCTGAAAAGGCCCGTAAGCTGCTGGTGAACGACAAATGTGCTACGGTTTTCGGCTGTTGGACCTCTGCCTCGCGCAAGGCGGTGCTGCCGGTATTCGAACAGTATAACGGGTTGCTGTATTACCCCACTTTCTATGAAGGCCTCGAGCAGTCCAAGAACGTTTTCTACACCGGGCAGGAGGCAACACAGCAGATTATCGCCGGGCTGGACTGGGTTAATAAAGTGAAGGGAGCAAAGACCTTCTATCTTATTGGCTCTGATTACATCTGGCCGCGTACGTCGATGAAAATCGCCCGCAAGCATATCGAAAATCATCTGCCGGGCTGTAAGGTGGTGGGCGAGGATTATTTCCCCCTCGGCCATACCCAGTTCAATTCGGTGATCAACAAGTTCCGCCTGAAAAAGCCGGATGTCATCTATGCTGCCGTGGTCGGTGGGTCCAATGTCGCATTCTACAAGCAGCTGAAAGCGGCCGGCATCGATCTGAGCAAACAGACCGTGCTGACCATTTCCGTGACGGAAGACGAGGTTCTTGGCATTGGCGGCGAAAATATTGCCGGCGCTTATTCCTGCATGAAGTATTTCCAGTCCTTGAAGAACCCCAACAACGAGAAATTCGTTGCCGCCTTCAAGGAAGCCTACGGACCGAAAAGCGTCATCGGTGATGTCACACAGGCTGCCTATCTTGGTCCGTTCCTTTGGAAAATGGCCTGTGAAAAAGCCGGCAGTTTCGATGTAGACAAAGTGATTGCCGCTTCCCCGGGTCTGGAGCTGAAAACCGCGCCGGAAGGTTACGTCAAAATTGATCCCAATCATCATCTTTGGAGCCGCACACGGGTTGGGCAGGCCCAGCTGGATGGCCAGTTCAAGGTGGTGTGGGAAACGCCGGAGCTGATCAAGCCTGATCCGTTCCCCAAAGGATATCAGTGAGAAACCTGGCTGAATAAGGCAGTGAAACACGGAGGACAGGTTGATGGGTGGCTACTCGATAAGTGAACTCGGTTCCATCTTTGTGATGCAGGGGTTTTCCGGGCTTATCCTGTTCTCCGTCTTTGTGTTGATGGCGCTCGGCATGGCCATTATCTTTGGCCAGATGGGCGTCATCAATATGGCGCATGGGGAGTTCATGATCCTGGGCGCGTATGTGACCTATCTGACGTCACAGTTTTTTTCTCAGTTTATTCCAGGTGCGTTTGCAATCTACTTCCCTCTTGCCGTCGTGCTGGCTTTCTGCGCCTCGGGCCTTGCCGGGATGCTGGTGGAATGGCTGATGATACGTCATCTCTACAAAAGGCCGCTCGACAGTCTGCTGGCGACATGGGGGCTCAGCCTGATCATGCAGCAAATCTATCGCTCGGTTTTCGGGGCGCGTGAAGTCGGCGTTAATCTGCCTGAATGGATGATGGGGGCAACTCATCTATCCGAAAGCATCGAAATTCCCATCAATGGTCTGTTGGTAATGGGTCTCACTACGCTGATCACGGTTGGGGTCTATCTGCTGATGTTCCGCTCAGGATGGGGCAAGCAGGTAAGGGCTGTTGTGCAGAACCGCCCGATGGCGGCGGCTGTCGGGATTGATACAGAAAAGGTGGATCGTCTGACTTTCGGCCTCGGCTGTGGCATCGCGGGTGTGGCCGGGGCTGCGTTCACGATGATCGGATCCACCAGCCCGACTGCCGGCCAGCTTTACATTGTCGATACATTCCTTGTCGTGGTTTTCGGCGGCGCATCAAGCCTGATCGGTACGATTGCCTCCGCATTCACGATTTCCCAGGCACGGTCCACGCTGGAATTCTTCCTCAGTGGTTCGATGGCGCAGGTAATCGTGCTGCTGTCGGTCATCATCATTCTGATGATCCGGCCGCAGGGTCTGTTTGTTCTCAAGGTTCGGCGCTGAGGAGCATATTTCACATGAACAGTAGTTTCCTCAATCGCAAAGATATTCTGTGTATCGGCTTGTTTGCCTTTCTGATCCTTGTTGTATTTCCGCTTGGTCTCGACACGTTTCGCCTGAACCTGTTCGGAAAATATCTGACCTATGGTTTCGTGGCACTCGGTCTGGTGCTGTGCTGGGGTGATGCAGGTATTCTCAGTCTTGGTCAGGGCGTGTTTTTTGGCCTCGGCGGCTACTGCATGGCCATGTATCTGAAGCTGGAATCATCGACGCCGGAAGCAACCAAAATCCAGTCTACACCAGGGATTCCGGATTTCATGGACTGGAACCAGATTACATCACTACCATGGTTCTGGAAGCCGTTTCACAGCCTGGCCTTTACCATTTTTGCAGTTCCTGCGGTGCCAATGGTGCTGGCACTGGTAATCGCGGTCGCCATGTTCCGGCGGCGAGTAGGCGGCACATATTTCGCCATCATCACGCAAGCCATTGCCGCCATTCTGACCATTCTGATCATCGGCCAACAGGGCTATACCGGTGGTGTCAATGGAATCACCGATCTGCGCAGCTTTCATGGTTGGGATATCCGCACAGATCATGCCAGAAACGTGCTTTATTTCGTCTGCTGCGGCCTGCTTCTGGGCAGTCTGATTCTGCTTCAGTTTATCCGGCGATCAAAGCTCGGTCGTATTCTTCTGGCAATGCGGGATCGGGAGGATCGGGTACGTTTCTCCGGGTATGACGTTGCGAGTTTCAAGATTTTTGCCTTTTGTGTTGCAGCGGCTCTGGCCGGAGTGGGGGGTGCAATGTTTACCCTTCAGGTTGGCTTCATGTCCCCGAGTTTTGTCGGGATCGTTCCTTCTATTGAAATGGTGATTTTCGCTGCTGTCGGTGGGCGTACCTCTCTGCTGGGCGCGCTGTATGGAACCTTGCTGGTAAACTGGGCCCGCTCCACCCTGTCAGAAGCGTTCCCCAATGCTTGGCTGTTTGCAATGGGTGCATTGTTCATCGTTGTGACAATGGTGTTCCCCAACGGTCTGGCCGGATTGTATCGCAGCTATCTCGATCCCTATGTCAGCCGCCTGCTCGGCATGGGTAAAAGACAGCATAACGCAGCTAAAGAAGTGCTTTCTTCGACCGATACGCCTGTGGTTGTGAAGTAAGGGAGAAAGCTGTCATGTCATCAGAAACAGATTTTCTTCTGGCTGTCGAGGGATTGACCGTTTCATTCGATGGTTTCAAGGCCGTTAATGATCTGTCCTTCTATGTTGATCGCAATGAAATCCGCGTGATCATTGGTCCAAATGGAGCGGGGAAAACCACAGTTCTTGACCTTATCTGCGGGCGAACAAAAGCATCATCAGGATCTATAAGGTTCCGTAATCATGAACTGACCACCCTGAAGGAGCATCAGATTGTTCGTGCTGGAGTCGGACGTAAATTCCAGAACCCATCGATTTATGAAGATCTCACGGTTTTCGAGAATCTTGAGATTTCTTATCCGCGTGGCCGATCTGTGTTTGGAGCATTAAGCTTTCGGTGTGACGCAGAAGTCCGTTCCAGAATTGAGGAAATCAGCGAGATGATTTTCCTTCAGGATCGTCTTCATGAACGGGCCGAGTATCTTAGCCATGGTCAGAAACAGTGGCTGGAAATAGGAATGCTGCTGATTCAGGATCCTGAACTTCTCATGCTCGATGAGCCGGTTGCAGGTATGAGCGTGGCCGAACGGCAGAAAACTGCTGAGCTTCTGCACAGGATCATTGAAGGTCGCTCTGTGCTGGTTATCGAGCACGACATGGGTTTTGTAGAGGATATTGCCCATAAAGTAACGGTTCTTCATCAGGGACAGGTTTTGTCAGATGGAACCATGGCGCATGTAAAGAATGACCCGAAAGTCATTGAAGTCTATCTGGGACATTGAGGAGACACGCTATGCTGACTACAAATGAATTGCGCGTGTCATATGGCCAGAGTGAAGTTCTCCACGGGATTGATCTTGATATTGGTGCCGGAGAAATTGTGGCTATTGTTGGCCGCAATGGCATGGGAAAATCGACACTGATGAAATCGCTGATCGGAATGGTTCCCGGCAGCGGTGGTCAGATCATGCTGGATGGCACCGATATCACGACGATGAAAAGCCACCGGCGTGTTGAAACCGGGATTGCCTATGTTCCGCAGGGGCGCATGATTTTTTCGACGATGACAGTAACAGAAAACATTGAAACAGGTCTTTTTGTAAGAGGAAAATCGAAAATACCTTCGGATTTGTATGAACTTTTTCCTGTCCTAAAAGAAATGGGCCGACGTCGGGGTGGCAACCTATCTGGCGGCCAGCAGCAACAGCTTGCCATTGCCCGTGCTCTGGCCACTGAGCCAAAGGTTCTGCTGCTGGATGAACCGACTGAAGGTATTCAACCCTCTATTATTCTGGAAATGGCCAGAACACTACGTAGAATACGTGATCAGAAAGGGCTTTCAATTTTTGTGTCTGAACAGGTTTTATCTTTTGCACTGGATGTTGCTGATCGGATCATGGTAATCGAAGGTGGCAAGATTGTTCATCAGGATACAAAAGAAAATCTTGATCAGGAAAAAGTAGCCCGTTTCCTGGCTGTCTAAAAATATAACCGGAAAAAATTCAACCATTTGTTCAACGGGATGATGCCATGACTGACACGATCATCAAAATCGACCTGTCACAACCGGCTATCAGCAATGATATGGTGCATAATCGGTGGCATCATGACATTCCAATGGTCGCCACAGTCAAGCCAGGAGATGATTTTATTGTTGAATGCTATGACTGGACAGGTGGATTCATAAAAAATAATGACTCAGCCGAGGATGTCCGGGATGTCGACCTGACAACCGTGCATTATCTCAGTGGCCCGATCGGTGTCGAGGGGGCACAACCAGGTGACCTACTGGTAGTCGATTTTCTGGATATTGGGGCATTCCCGCATAATGCGTGGGGCTTCAACGGGTTTTTCTCCAAAAAGAATGGCGGCGGCTTTCTGACGGACCATTTTCCTTTGGCCCAGAAATCAATCTGGGATTTTCATGGCATGTTTGCCTCTTCTCGCCATGTTCCCGGTGTGAATTATGCAGGTCTGATCCATCCCGGCCTGATAGGATGCCTGCCATCTCCCGATCTGCTGGAAAAATGGAATGCGCGGGAGAAAGCGCTGATCGCAACCAACCCAAACCGTGTGCCACCTTTGGCCAATCCCCCTTTTGAGCCGACAGCTCATATGGGGCGCTTAAAAGGTGAGGCACGTGATGCCGCCGCTGCTCATGGTGCCCGCACCGTTCCTCCGCGTGAGCATGGGGGCAATTGCGACATTAAGGATCTATCACGAGGAGCTCGGGTATTCTTCCCGGTTTACGTTCCAGGGGCAGGTCTATCCGTTGGTGATCTTCACTTCAGCCAGGGCGATGGTGAAATTACCTTCTGTGGCGCTATCGAAATGCCAGGCTGGATTCATATGCGTGTGAATCTGATCAAGGACGGAATGGCAAAGTATGGAATCAAAAATCCGATCTTCAAGCCAAGTCCCATCAAACCCGTTTACAGTGACTATTTGATCTTCGAGGGTATTTCAGTCGATGAGCAAGGCGAACAACATTACCTTGATGTCAATGTCGCCTATCGTCAGGCTTGCCTCAATGCTATCGAGTATCTAAAGAAATTTGGATATTCCGGTGCACAGGGATATTCGATCCTCGGCACTGCACCGGTACAGGGTCATATCAGCGGTGTGGTCGATATTCCCAATTCCTGTGCCACGCTCTGGGTACCCACGGAAATTTTTGATTTTGATATTAATCCGGGTGCGGATGGTCCCAGCGGTGGTGTAACACCTGGTCTGGTAGATATGCCGATTGCGCAGGATCTGTAAGGAGGTCTCCTATGCCGGTCTATGACTATCATTGTGAGTCATGCGGCGTCTTTACCGTAATGCGCCCGATGTCTGAGTTCGAGCAGCCTGCGTGCTGCCCGGATTGCGGCACATCTGCTCCTCGTGTGTTACTCACCGCACCATCATTTGCCGCTATGGATTCTGCCCGGCGAACTGCATTCGCTACCAATGAACGCAGTGTCCATGCTCCGCGCCGATCACGCGGGAGTCATCCGTCCGGATGCTCTTGTTGTAGTGCAAAGAAGGGAAAGTCAAAATTGACGGCCGACTCACCGCCAGCCGCTAAAAATTTTCCTGCCCAACGACCTTGGATGATCAGTCACTAAGATCTCCATTTAAAAAGGCCCTGCTCTTTAAGGAGGAGGGCCTTTTTTGTTACGAAAGCCTGTCAATATCAGGCTGAATGCCTGAAGATGTTGGTAATCCATCATCCCCTGCGGCTAGAGCAGAAACCAGCGTGTCATAGTAGCGCGAGAAGCCCTTATAGGTTCGGATCGAAGGGTTTATATCCCGTATCACACGATGCAGTCGACGGCGCCATTTGGGAACGCGTTGAATTTCTTCTATACTGGCCAGATAACCGCGGATGGAGAACAGGATGGCATTGCTGCGTGGCAGACGGAACAGACTTTGCAGTTCGACACGAAGATGCACTTTCTGTCTTACATTTTCAGGCGTTATCGTCATACGATCCGGTCCCCAGACTGCATAATTCTCCGGGGACGTATCGAGGCGTGGATTAACGGTCAAAGTCCAGTTCAGACGTCGCGCAGGCTGCCCATATTGCAGTTTGAGCAGAAATTTGAGAGCTCGATCAAAGACCCCCATATCATGGGCTAAGGGCACAGGCGCATGCCATTCATGAAAGCTCATGCCCTTGTCGAAATTCAGCGACCAATCCGCCTGAGAAGTTACCATTCCGCCTTCGATAAACAGATTGTTTTCTCGCTGATCCTGAAGAGTGAAATCTCCTTGAACCTGTCTGGTGATATACTCGAAGGGTGGTAAAGGCAGCGTAGTTGCGTCACCAAAAATGAAATTCTGCTCAATCGCCAGAAGACGATTGACCCAGCACCATTTGTTAGCGTCCTTCGTCAAGCTGAACCATTGAGGGTAGTCGGTAGACAGGGAATCCATCAGGAGTTCAAGCGTATCCCATTCGGCAATCTGAAGATGCGGCATGACCTGACAGCGTTTCGGGTCTTGCTCCAGAATGATTGCACGTTCCTTGCATTCAGCGATGTAGTGCTCATCAATGTCGAATGCATGATGATAGGATGGGGATGGTCCGGATTTGACATGTGGTTCGGCATTCATCGAATACATGTATTCATCTTCAGGAAACGGAAACGGGAAACTGAGTATCGCTTCATCGCTGTTTCTGAAGTTGTAATCACCCCGGAACGTTTCATCTGGCTTGAACTGCAAAGTCATGACAGAAAATCCCTTCTTTTGTCGGTGGATCAAATATCAAGGGTCAGAGAAGGGCTGCATGCCCGTGAAACACAGATCATTATTTTTTTGTTTGTGGCGCGTTCCTGCTCATCCAGAAAGTCGTCGCGATGTTCTGGAATGCCATCAATCACACTGGTCAGGCACTGACCACAGGCTCCTCCACGGCAGAGATAGGTTGGCTCGATACCAGCGCTTTCCAAAGCCTCCAGAATGCTGCTCTCTTCATCCACAAGAATGGTTTTGCCCGATCGGCGTGCATGCAGGGTAAACGCTGTGCCGGCCCGAGCCCCACCGAAACTTTCAGTCTGAAGGCTTGATGCAGGCCAGCCGAGTGCGCGGCCTGTCTCCATGATGGTATCGGTCAGCTTTTGTGGGCCGCATGTGTAGAGAACAGTACCAAGAGGCTGTCTGCCCATCACGGCCTGAAGATCCAGTCGGGAGGATGATGGATCGTCGGCTACGTAAAGGGTGATGTCATGGCCATGGAAAGGTGCCAGCAGGGTCGAGAAGGCATTCTTGTCTTCAGCTTTGCAGGCATGATGCAGGCTGAACGATGCGCCCCGGGCAGTCAGGGCGTGCAGATGCGACAGAATAGGGGTAATCCCGATCCCGCCGCTGATCAGAAGATGACGGCGCGCAACGTTGGAAAGGGGAAAGAGGCTGGATGGCCAGCTGATCTGAAGTTTGTCGCCTATTTTAGCCTGTTCATGAATCCAGTTTGAACCACCACGGCTTTTATCCACTTTTCGAACGACAATCTGATAGGCATCTGTCTTGTCTGATGGCCCGATCAGAGAATAAGCATTTTTATGAGGCCGTCTGCTCCCTGGTATCGACACGATGACATGGCTGCCTGTCGGGATGATGGGAAAAGCAGCAGCTTTTATGGGAACAAAAGTCAGGCGTTTCAAAGTGGGAGAAAGCGGCTCTATATCAGACAACCTGACATCTATCTGGCGGGGTGTATTTTTGTGCTCTGTCATAGGGAAAGTGCCTCGGCCGAAGGAATTTCGCCGGGGTTTTCAGCATCAACCTGAAAACCCATATAGGCGCCATGCGCACGCGAGAAATGATCACGGACAAAAAGAGTTGCGTTGCAGCCATCACATTGGATGAGCGTGCTTTTTGCCCTATGGTTGATGGTCTGGCAGTGAACGCAGTAAACCCGCCTGCTGACTTCTCCTGAGACGGTCAGATGAATTTCCGGGCGCGTCATACCAGCCTGCTGCGCCACCCGGTAACAATCCCATACGAAACTTTCCTGGCCAGCTGCGTAGAGTCTCAGGCCCATGGTCTCTGTCCCAAGATAAGACTCAAGATAGCTCAGCAACTGGGTCTCAGAGCGGAACGGAAGGCAGAGACTGTTTGTCTCTGCATCCGGCGCCTGTTCCGGCATGATCCGGCTGTCAGGCATCACGTAAAAGGAGGCATGAGTGCAGATATCAGATCTACTTCTCCATTGAGCGGCAGACCGGTCAAAAACAAACAAATGTCTTCTTCCTGTCAGGTCAATTTTCAGATCCTGATAGACTGGCTTACTGAGAAGCATGTCTGCCGTTCTCCCTTTTTATCTTGGATGGGTTCTCAGTCGCAGTGGATCATAGAATGGCATGCGAACGATATTTGCTTGTGCTGATTGTCCTACAGATACCGCGGTGCCGAGCGCAGACAGGGAGGGCTTAATCGTGGCAATAGCCAGAGATTTCATCAGATATTGGCTGAAGATACTGCTGGTTACCTGTCCGACCTGAACACCATCATGGAAAATGGGAGTGCCGGCCTCGGCTGCTTCCTTGCTGAGTACTTCCAGACCGATAATCGTGCTGCGTTCCTGACCGCGTAATGCTTCGAGTGCTTTCTTGCCACGGAAAGCCGGTTTCTGAAGGTCAATGGACCATCCCATATTGACCTCCCATGGGGTGGTATTCTCCGCCGGCATATCATAGGGGAAAAACAGCAATCCTCCCTCAAGGCGGACGATATCAAGGCAGGACCAGCTCACTGGAGCCGCGCCATAGGATTTTCCGGCCTCCAGGATCATATCCCAGATTGGGCCTGCTTCTTCTGAAGTGCAGAACACCTCATATCCAGTCTCTCCGGAATATCCACCCCGTGCAATCCTGACCGGTTTTCCGAACAGCGTTGTTTGAGCATGGGAGAAATAGGATAGCGAGGATAGAGACAATTCTGTATGGGGCTGCAGAATATCTCCTGAGAGGGGGCCTTGCAGGGAGAGGATGTGGACATCATCATCCCGCTCAGCAACTACATCATGCCCGACAATATCCTTCATGAGCACCGGCTCAAGTGTGCCGCCACCATGAGAAACACGGAACTCGGTCTTGCTATCAACATAGATAATGACGTCATCAATGATGCCGCCTTCATCATTGACAATGCTGGTGATCAGGGAGCTGCCAGGCAAAATTTTCGCAAGATCTGATGTCACCAGATTATTAAGAACAGTCATGGCATCAGGGCCGGAGACATTGATGATCTGCAATGCCGTGACATCAAAAAGCCCTGCTTTGGTCCTGACAAGAACGGTCTCATCATAAGGGTTGGATGCATAGGTCTGTGGGATAGACATCCCATTCCAGGATGCATCCATTTTTGATCCGAGTGCCACATGACGGCTGGTAAGGGCGGAATGGCGTTCCGGGTATGAAATGGTCATTCTGCAGCCTCCATACGAGGGTGATTGAGAAACGCTTCCATGCTGTCATCTTTGGCATCCATCCATTTTGTATGGTGGCTGGGCGCCATGGTGCCAGTCAGGGTGGAGGGATAACTGCGATCACGATACGTCATGATCCCTTCCTCTTTATGATGCTCCCATTCCTTGAACAGGGCTGCGATCCGGTCGACATCAAGATGAGGGTAATCCGTCAGTGATAGAAGATCGCGGACATACTCGGTCTGGAAATCGATTGCTTGGTAAGGATTTTCAATTTTTTCTTCCAGCGTTCTCCAGTGTTTTATGTCGGCATCCTGTGTGGCGGCATCCGGAAGAATGTAGCGTCCAAGAATGACATCCCGTGCCAGCCATGCTTGTGCATCAAACATATTGAAAGTGTAATACTGATCCTGCATGCCAATATACATGAGATCTGTATTGTCCTGCCAGAAAATACCTTTGTACAGATGAAGCGGATACAGACGATTGTTGGTTTTCAGACGCATGGAGTCAGGCAGGAAAGGAAATGAATGCTGGTATCCTGTACAGAGGATAATGGAATCTACCTTTTTTGAGGTCCCATCTTTGAAATAGGCTATGTTACCTTTGACATGAGTCAGAAGGGGTTTTTCCTCAAATCCTTCCGGCCACTGAAATCCCATCGGGCGGGTGCGATAGCTGAACGTTACCGAGCGACAGCCATATTTCGCACACTGCGTTCCAATATCTTCCGCTGAATAGGAGCTTCCGACCATCAGAATGTCTTTACCAGCGAATTCATTGGCATCCCGGAAATCATGTGCATGCATGATGCGACCGGGGAAACTCTCGAAACCCTCGAAATATGGCACGTTTGGAACGGAAAAATGTCCGGTCGCAATGACCACATGGTCAAACGTATCGGTCTTCAGCGTATCTGCCTTCAAATCCTTGACTGTCACAAAAAAGGTGCGGCTTTCCTGATCATAGTCAATCCATTTGACAGCATGATGGAACTTGATGAACTGCCTAACGCCGGACTTTTCAATTCGGCCCTTGATATAATCGTGCAGAACAGCACGCGGTGGATAGGATGGAATGGCGCGGCCAAAATGCTCTTCAAAGGAATAATCTGCGAATTCAAGACATTCTTTTGGACCGTTGGACCACAGAAAACGATACATGCTGCCATGCACCGGTTCACCGAATTCATCCAGGCCGGTACGCCATGTATAGTTCCAGAGTCCTCCACAATCTGCCTGTTTCTCGTAACAGACATACTCTGGAACCTCTGCCCCTGCTTTACGCGCACTTTCCATAGCGCGAAGGAATGCCAGACCGCTTGGACCACCACCGATAATGGCAATTTTCTTTTTCATGATGAACATCCGTGTCTTGGATAAAGTGAACAGTCAGGAGCGGACTTTTGTTTTTTGTGGGTCATAGTGAGGAAATCCTACGACATGGGCCGGAATACGCAGCTGCATGCCGTTATCTTTTCCTATCTCAATGTGAGTCCCAGATGCGGCAACCGACGGATCAATCCGTGCCAGGGCAATTTGGGAGCCAAGGATGGGCGAAAATACTGGGCTGGTGATAATGCCAACCTGTGCCATTCCATTATAAACGCCATCGCCATGAAAAACGGTGTCATTGCCGTCGATCACAAGCCCTGCCAGCCTGTTGCGATAAGCGCTGCCACGTTCAAGAAGGGCGGTTTTACCCACATAATCGCTTTGTTTTTTCTGACTGACGACAAAGCCTATTCCCGCCTCAAAAGGATCGGTCTGATCGCAGAATTCGTACCCGGCAAACGCCAGGCCCGCTTCAATTCGCAGCATATTCAGGGCATCCAGTCCCGCCGGTTTGAGACCATGATTTTTACCGGCCTCCATCACGACATCCCACACAGAACCAGCATGTTTGGGATGGCAAAAAATTTCGTATCCCAATTCTCCGGTGTACCCAGTTCTGGAAATCATGACAGGAGAGGGGTCATGTTTTCCTAGCATGCCAGTCGAAAAGTGAAACCATTTCAGGTCTTGTGCATCAGGCTGAGTCAGATAGGGACTAAAAACCGTGCTGAGGATTATTCTGCTCAGCGGTCCCTGCAGGGAGATATTGTGAAGCTGGTCTGTTGAGCTTCTGACCCAGACTTTGAAGTCTTTTTCACTGGCCAGCATACGCAGCCAGGTGCCGCACCATTCCCGGCCACATATCAGACGGAATGTGTGCTGGCTCATGCGGAACACGGTGGCATCGTCGATCATACCGCCATGGGGATGACAAAGCGCTGTATAGACGATCTGCCCTATGGAAAGCTTGCTGATGTCGCGTGTAACGGCATAGTTCAGAAGTTTCTCTGCATCCGGGCCAGTGATTTCGAATTTTCTGAGGGCCGTAAGGTCGAACAGGGCGGATTTTTCCCGGCAGGCCCAGTATTCTTCAATGGCTCCACTGCCACTATATTCCCGTGGAAGCCAGAAGCCTTGATAGTCGATCATTTCCTTTGCCAGAGGTAATGTGCGGCTATGAAAACCTGATTCCCTTGTCAATCGTGCCTCCGTATGGCGCGTGATGCGATGGCCAATGCCTTTGGAAAACGGTGCGGAGGCATCGTATATGCGCACATGGATATCCGTAGGTGTCCAGCCATTGGCCGGGTCTATATCGTCAGGGCACGCGGAGCTGGCACAGACCAGATCGGTCATGGCCCGCAGCAGCACGTAATCACCCGGCCTTGACCATGGTTCTTCCAGAGAGATAGCCCCGTCAGCATTGACTTGTGTATTGAAAAAGAAATTGATGGCAGGCCAGGTTATCTGAGGTTTGATTCCGTGATCCTGGAGGGCTGCATTGAAATTATCAGTGCAGTTTGTATGTCCGGGATAGCCCTGCGTCTCGTAATATCGCGCGTTACAGGCCAGCAGAAATGCATCATGGCGCCCGACTGTATCCTGTACGATCTCGACCAGCGGCTTCATAGTGCGATCGAAGTATCGCGCATGGACGCCGGGGCTTGGATTGGCAACTCCGGTGAAGGTGCGTGTCACCGCGGCATCCAGCCCGTTCAGATCGCCATTTTTCAGACTTTGTGCATCAAAAGCCAGAAAGTCAGAGCATTGTTTACCCTGCACGTCGATAATCTGTATGTAGTCACCGGCCTTGACGGTGTAGGCGCGTGCGCTGGCGGGCGGAATATGAATTTCGGCCTTGACCGGTGCCAGTGGTGCCGGAAGACGCAGCGCTGTTTCATCTTGTGTAATATGAATAGCAATGTCTGTTGCTGTATTGTGGCTATCTGGCGTCATCACAGTTTTGGCTGATATCAGCACACAGACTGCATCATGGCGGGCCGTGACACTCAAGGCTGTCTTGTCGGGTGTGCTGCCGTCAAACAGCCTCCATCCCATGATGGCCAGCTCTGCATCCGTATAGTGTGCCAATACTGTGTCGGCGCGTTCCTTCGCACTTACCAGACCCGCCAGCTTGTCTGGAGAAGGAGAAACGCTGTCATCCTCCGGCAGAATGAGGGCCGCTGTTGAAAGACAATACAGATCGACTGTCTGGCCGCCTTCGATATTGACCAACATGAGCGAACCGCCTGCCGGGATTGTCAGCACTGTCCATTGGCCGCCACGCAGAATGGCACTGCTTCTGCTAGGAGTTGGTGTATCAGCAGGAAAGATGTCCAAGGAACATTTCCTCTGTTCAGTAATGTTGTCTTGTAGGAAAGGTAATTGCCTGACAGGTCCATTCACAATAGTGCCAAGTGGCACTACAAAGACGGATAAATGTCTATTTTTCAGGCAAATGCGCTTTGTCTCAGCGGGGTGGAGAGCAATTTTTGGGCAATCATGATGCTGATAAGCAGGCATTTGTTTTCCCTGCACGGGTTATGCCCGGGCAAGCAGCATTCTGCAGGGAGCTGGCCTTAACGATCAGAAAGGTCGGCAGCCGCCGATTTTATGAGGTTTTGCTGGATCTGCTGCGTGCTGTGATCGGACACGATAATGCCTGGATCATCCGCTATACGGCGCATTCACGGCAGGATGTGGTGCATACGGTGAACGTGCCAGTTCATATCCGTGAATTTTACCTGACGCAGTATCATCACGCTGATCCCTTTGCCCAGCACTGGGCGCGCCATCATCAGCCTGGTGTGTATGTTCTGCGGCAGGTTCTGGGGCCTGACAGCACGGTCTATGGTGATGTTTATGCCCCACGGGTGCGCGTCAGTGATGAGATAGGCGTGTTTCTGCCTTCTGCTGGTCGGGCCTGCATCGTGCTGTTTCTGGTTCTGGCAGAGGGACGCTTTAGCGATCAGGACAGGCAGGAGGCCGAGGCCCTGTTCCCGATTCTGGAGGCTTTGCACCGGATTCATCTCGCGCGCATGTTTGGAGAAGAAAAGGCCGTGGAGACGGCCCATCGTGGCTCCAGCCATCTGCATACCGACCCTTTATTGATTCTGGATCGTGTCGGTGTGCCGGTTTTCGCCAACGCGGCTTGGCGGCAGGCGGCTTGTTTATCACCAGATCTCAATGACTGCGCCGCTTTGCCTGACAGGCCCGGTCTTTTTCCTTTCGATGAGAAGTACCATGTTCAAGTGGCTTGTTTCGACAAGGATTTTTCTCTGGCACCGGGTGGGCGTGGCATCGTGCTGCTGAGCAAACCGGTGCAGGATACGACGCCTGCGGAACATGCTTCTTTTCCATTGCCGGATATCGCCATGCTGACGGGCAGGGAGCGCTCCCTGTTGACATTGATTTTGCAGCGCCGCTCAACCGGGGAGATTGCGCAGAGTCTTGGGATCGCAAAAGGAACTGTCAAAAACTATAAACTTCGGCTTTATCGAAAAGCGAATGTGACATCGGAACGTGCGCTGGTCGCGTTGTTCAGCCCTTTGCTGGATGAGCCAGAGGAAGTGGTGCGCACTGTCACAGCGGCTTCCCGTAGCCATAAAAAAGCAAAAAAAGCGGATTAATTTGCCTTTCCCCTGCCTTGATCCCGATTTGTCCGCTTGCGCATCGGTTTTGATCAGGTTACGATTTTAGAAATAATATTTCCTAACAAGAAAATTAAGGTGATCGCATCCTGAAGGATGTCAGACATCACCGCCGGGAAAAGCCACGTCATGACCTTATGAGTATGGAGGGGCGTCATGAGTGAGGGTGCTTTGGATATCGCGTTGCCTGCAGGCGGTAAGGCAGTAGGCGAGACGGTGACGAAGACCAGCAACGAGTTGGTCCGTTCACTGACATGGGTAGATGCGTTCTGGGTTTCCAGCGGCGTGCCTGCGCTGGTTCTGTTCACGATCGGCTCGATTGCCGCGACTGTTGGTAATCCTTCCTGGGCAGTCTGGATTATTTCAATCCTGTTCGGATTTTTGCAGTCTTTTACTTATGCGGAAATTGCCGGGCTTTTCCCGGAAAAATCAGGTGGGGCATCCGTTTATGGGGCCGTGGCCTGGGTGCGCTACAGCAAGCTGATCGCGCCGCTTTCGGTCTGGTGTAACTGGTTTGCATGGTCACCGGTGCTGGCCATCGGCACGTCGCTGGGGGCTGGCTATATTCTGTCTGTGTTGTTCCCGGCGGATAGTGTGGTGAACAGCTGGCAGTGGACCCTGTTTGATCTGGGGATGATCAAGGATGGTCTGACGATCCGAATCAACGCTACTTTTGGGCTTGCGGCTGTGCTGATGCTGTGTGTGTTTGCTATCCAGCATCGCGGGATTCTGGCCTCTGCCCGTATCCAGATGATTTTTGCGGTGGTGTCCTTGTTGCCGCTTTTGATCATCGGGCTGGTGCCGTTGGTGACGGGGGATTTGCCGGCCAGCCATTTCACGCCTTTTGTGCCTCTGGCGCATGATGCGGCGGGCAAGGTTGTGGCCGGACATTGGGACATGGCCGGTCTCTCGCTGATGGCAGGCGGCCTGTTTATTGCGGCCTGGTCCACGTACGGGTTTGAGACCGCTGTTTGCTACACGCGGGAGTTCCGTAATCCCAGCACGGATACGTTCAAGGCGATCTTCTTTTCCGGTCTGCTCTGTCTGGTAGTCTTCACTCTGGTTCCGCTGGCTTTCCAGGGCGCTCTGGGGCTGGATGGCATGCTGGCACCCGATATTTACAGTGGCATGGGGGTTGGCCGTGCCATGGCGGCGATGATCGGGGCACAGGGAATCATGCTGAATATCATCGTTGTCATGCTCGTACTGACTTTGCTGCTATCGATCATGACGGCCATGGCTGGGTCATCGCGCACGCTGTATCAGGGATCGGTCGATGGCTGGCTGCCGCGCTATCTGTCGCATGTGAACCATCATGGTGCGCCGACCCATGCGATGTGGACTGATCTCTGCTTTAATATGTTGCTGCTGCTGCTGAGCGATAACGTATTCGTGCTGGCGGCTTCCAATGTCGGCTATATCATTTTCAGCTTCATGAACCTCAATGCAGGCTGGCTGCATCGGATTGATCGTCCGTTTCTGGCCCGTCCGTTCAAATGCCCCGGCTGGCTGCTAGGCACGGGGGCGGTGCTGGGTTTCGTCAACGCCTTCCTGATGGGGATGGGGGCCGGTGTATGGGGCAGTGGGACCTTGCTGACCGGTATCATCGTTGCGGCGATGATCATCCCGGTCTTCCTGTTCCGTCATTACGTGCAGGATAAGGGCGTCTTCCCTGAAGCCGCGATCAAGGATCTGCATATGCAGAAAGAGGAAGGCGTAGAAAGCCGTGCCGGTCTGTTGCCTTATCTGGCTTTGCTGGGCGGCGTGTTGGCAGTGATCGCCGGGCGGCTGCTGTCTGCCTGATCCCGGCCATCGCGTCAGGTTGGTCGATAAAAAAGGGAGGACCGGTCATGCCGGTCCTCCCTTATGCCATGTTCAGCCTTGTATGGGATCAGGGTATTTCAGGCAGGCCCAGCGCATGTCGCACTTCCTTGCGGGCGGGGATGAAATCAGCCTGAAACCGGGGAGATTGCAGGAAATTGCTGCCGATTACGCTGCCAGAGACTTTGCCTGCCTCGACATCGGTCGGAAAATGTACCCCGCCCATGATGCGGTGCAGCCCGTACAGATGGGCACGGGCAAAAATTTCGGCGGCTTTCTCTGGCGCCATGGCGGCGAGCACGATGGCATTGGCATAAGCAAAAGCCGTATGCCCGCTGGGATAGGAGGCGTTGGGCGGCTGTGGCACGATGGTGGTGATTTTCGGATCTACCACGAAGGGGCGGGGCCGGTTGAATTCTTTCTTGGCATCCATGATGGCGATACGGATATCGTCGGACATATGCCTGAACATCTTGTCGGCCAGCGGCAGATTCTCTGGCATGAAGCCCGGCCCCATGACATCGGCAAAGCGATAGACGCTGATATGGGCGTCTGCCTTGATGGCTGCGATCAACTCCGGTGTGCGGGCGGCTTCAGCCTTGCGCACGGTCTTCAGATCCTTCTCCTGCGCGGCGGAGCCGGGGGCGGGCGGGGGAGCCAGCACTTTTGCCAGCGGCAGGGTTTGGGCCGGGAAATACCATCCCGTGCGGGCGGTTGCATCCTCTGCGGCATAAGCCGCAGGCAGGAAGGCCGTGAAAACAGCCGGGGTTATCAGCAATGTCGCTGTCAGAAGGTGGCGGCACAGCGTAAGGCGTCTTGTCATGATTTTGTCCGGTCGATATGAGATGGGCATGCCTGATCAACACGATCCTACTAGCAGAAAGAGTGATGAATGCATGGCGATAATGCCATGACGCAACGTGCGGTGCTGGAAGCACAGGAACAGGATGCTGTGCCGTCTCAGCAGGCGCTATCGGGGGCGTCGGAGGGCAGGCCGAATTCCCGTGACAAAGCATCCGCCGCCGAGCAGTAATGGCGGCCGGAGCGGAACTGCCGGACCTGTATAAACTGTTCACCGCCTGTGCGGTTGCCTTCACTGAGCCGGTAAATTTCCAGCGTGACGGGGCTGCGTCCGTCTCCGTCCTTCATGGCGGCGAGCAGGAAAGTCTGGGGAATTCCGTTCATTTTGCCGCGGGCGAAGCGGACGGCGCGGAGGCCGGGAATGCCGTCCTGAGCGGCGGTAATCGTGTCCTGGACCGCAGCCTGCCCGTTACCGCGCAGGGTTGGTCCGGCATTGATGGAGACGATATTCCAGCCTTCTCCCGCCATGGGCGAGGGCAGCAGGACGACGAAAACGTCATTACGGGTCGGCGCGCTGCCACTATGGGCGGCGACGATCAACCCCACACGCCCGTCCGGGACAAAATGCACTACGGTGTTGGAGCCATCCCGCAGGGTGATGGGTCTCAGATTGGTCAGGCCGGTATTGGCGGCGCAGGCACCCAGCGGGGCAAGCACCGGGGCGGTGCCCAGCAGCATCAGCAAACGGGCGGCGCGCAAACGCCGCATGACCCCCGGCATGGCCTGCCTGCATGGTGCCGTCATGGTGATGTCCTTACGATGGAACAAAGGCGTCGGCGCGTTCGGCCTCTTTAAGCGGACGACCGAGATAGGCTTCCAGCACATCCTTCGGAGCACCATCCGCCACGATGCGTCCCTGATCCATCCAGATGACCCGGTTGCACCATTCCGCGACCGTGTCATGCGAATGGCTGGACAGGACCAGAATTTCGGAGTCTCTGACCAGCCCCTCCATGCGTGCCTTGGCGCGGCTCATGAAGCTGAAATCCCCGGCCGAGAACCACTCATCCATCAGCAGAATCTGCGGCCTGATCGATGTGGCCAGTCCAAAAGCCAGCCGGATCGTCATACCGGAGGAATAGACCCGCATCGGCAGGTGCATGAATTCTTTCAGATCGGCAAAGGTCTCGACGTCTTTTTCCAGCGCGGCGATCTCGTCGTGGGAAAGACCGGAATACATCCCGCGCAGACGAATATTGTCATGGCCGCTAAGGTCGGAATTGGTGCCCATCGTGGTATCGAGCAGGGCGTTGATGGTACCGCTGGCCTGCACGCTGCCGGTGGTCGGCTCATAGATACCGGCCAGCACGCGCAGCAAGGTGGTCTTGCCCGCCCCGTTACTGCCGACCAGCCCCAGCCTGTCGCCGGGACGAAGTGTAAAGCTGATATCCTGAAGCGCCTGCACGACGGTTCGCTTGCGGGCATCCTGCCCGAACCGTCCGGCCGAGGCAGCGTTGAACACGGCCCGCTTCAGGCTGCGGGCGTTGCCATGATAGAGCGGAAAATCCACCCCGACATTGCGGGCTTCCAAAAAGGCCATGTTGGTCAGATCCAGAATGCGATGCGCCCGCGCACGCGCGCGAACAGGAACCAGCTGCCGATACACAGCAGGGTGCTGTAGATAAGGGCGGAGGTCCATACCTGCCAGTTGGGCGTCAGTCCCAGAATGGGGTCACGCAGGACGGCCAGCATAGCGTAAAATGGGTTCAGGGGCAGATAGTCCCGACCGTACAGAAGCTGTTCCGGCTTCCAGATGATCGGCGTGATATAGAACCCGATCTGCACGAGGTTGGAGACGATGGGCGGCACGTCACGGAAACGGGCGCAGAGAATCCCCATCATGATGGTCAGTGCGTATCCATCGATCAACCAGAGCAAAAGGGCTGGAATGGCACCGAACACAGCCTCGCCCGGCCAAATCCTGAAAAAGGCAAAGACGGCGATAAAGACCAGCATATTATGGGCCAGAATCACCAGATTGCGGATGATGGACCGTGTGGCATGCACGAAAAAGGGCATGCGGACGGCACGGATCATGCCTTCCGAGGAGGTAAAAACAGCACAGCCATCCTGAATGATGTTCTGGAGAAAACCCCAGAGCACCAGTGACAGCGAAAGGTAAGGGAGGAATTGGGCGACGGTCTGCCCGAGCAGCTGGGAATACAGCAGCCCGAGCGCCAGGACCATCACAGCGGTGGAGAGGGTCATCCAGAACGGACCGAGCATGGATCCGCGATAGCGTCCCTTGATATCCAGCAGCCCGAGCGTGCAGCCGAGCCGCATCAGCTTCAGACCGTCGGCGATATCCTGCATGGCAAGGCGGTTGCGCACCCTGAAACTGCTGCCGCTTTCCACAAAAAATTCTGTTTCACGCACGCTTCTCTGTCCCTGATGAGGCGGTTGCGTGGTCCGGACCATAGGATCCGGGGAAGAAAGATGATCCGGCAAGATGTCTACCTTATCTCAGCGGTGTCAGCGCTATTCACGGCATGTCGAGGATAGCACAGGGCCGTTATTGTCAGGACCGCATCTGCATCCGTGCGGCGAGTAGCCCGGAATGGGCGGTTGATACAAGCGCAAGCCGTTGCATGGATGCACGAGTGAGCATGAAAAAACATCAGGACGTCAAGAAAATGCGATTTTCCTGATTATCGACTTGTGTTCAAAATCGCCTGCCTATAAAGGACTTACACGCCGTTCCTGAAAAGGAACATCAACGACGGCAGCCTTGCAGTCATGGGCGTCGCCGTGCCCTCCGGCCACATGCATGGCATGTGGCTGTGTCACGACGGAGAAACAGCCCGGATGGATCAGATCCACCCCCCCTCAGCATTGCTCCGCCGCAAGGCGTTCCGGCCCGCTTTCGGAAAACTCGCCTGCATCGCCCTGCTGGCGCTGATGACAGCCTGCGGCAATCATAGCGGCAGAGTGAACGAAAGTCAGGAGGCAGCGCAATACCAGGCGCGTGCATCCCGCAATTATTCTGCTCCCGGCTCCGCTGAAGATCCATGGGGTCCCTATATTTCCGAGGCTTCGCAGCGTTTCGACGTTCCGGAGCGGTGGGTCAGGGAGGTCATGCGCGTCGAATCTGGTGGCCGTCTGTTCCATAACGGTGATCTCGTGACATCGCCGGTTGGCGCCATGGGCCTGATGCAGGTGATGCCCGGCACCTATGACGAGCTGAAGGTACGTTACAGCCTCGGTGAAGATGCCTATGATCCCCACAATAATATTCTCGCTGGAACGGCCTATCTGAGAGAGCTTTATGATCTCTATGGGTCTCCGGCTTTTCTGGCGGCTTACAATGCCGGGCCTGGCCGGGTGGATGATCTGGTCAATAGCGGTCGCTCCCTGCCGCAAGAAACCCGGCGTTATGTGGCGTCAATCGCTCCGAATATCGACGGTCTCTATCCGATCAGTCGTTCTCCGGCCGAGCAGCTTGCTTCTACCACGCTCAGCTATGATCAGTTGACCACAGGGGGAAGCCATTTCTCCAGCCCCCGTGCCTATGCGGCGCTGGATCAATCATCCTCTTCCAGTCATGGGCGATCCCGCTCTGCCGCCACGCATGGGCGGGTTCAAACGGTTCGTATGGCGTCTAATTCCACACATGGTGGCTCTTCCTATGGTCGACATGGTGCCCCGGTTGCCGCCCGTGTCCAGCTGGCATCGGCGACTTCCGCTTCGCGTCGTGGCGGCTTCAGCCTGATCAACAGGGCGGAAGCGTCTCCCATTCAGACGCGAGGGATTGGAAGCGGTGGATGGGCTATTCAGGTGGGGGCCTATAACAGCCCGCATCTCGCCAAGGCAGCGGCGGCCAATGCCAAAGCCTCTGTGACTCATGGCCATACGGCTGTCGGCACTGTCAAGCAGCGCGGTGCAACCCTGTATCGGGCACGGCTGACCGGCATGTCACGGGAATCCGCTCAGGCTGCATGCAGCAAGATCAATCATGGCAAAGGCGGCTGCATCGTGTTGTCTCCGGACGCCCAATCCTGATCCTGACTTGCGATATCTGACTCAAAAAGGCAGCTTTCGGGCTGCCTTTTTCTATATCTGCCCATTTGCAGGACGGCAGATGATCATCATAGTGGCGGGATGGCATCCGCGTCTTCTTCCCGTCTCGTCGTTTTTGCCGCGCTGGGCGGCAATTTCGCGATTGCCGTCATGAAATTTGCAGCGGCGGCCTCCACCGGTTCTTCCGCAATGCTGAGTGAGGCAGTGCATTCGCTGGTCGATACCGGCAACCAATTGCTGATGCTGTGGGGCATGAGATGTGCGGCCCGTCCCGCCACACCCGAACACCCGTTCGGTCATGGGCTGGAGCTTTATTTCTGGAGCTTCATGGTGGCCGTGCTGATTTTCGGTCTTGGCGCGGGTGTCTCGATCTTCGAGGGGATTGAAAAGCTGCGTCATCCCGTTTCTGTCACCAATGTCTGGCCGAATTACCTCGTGCTGGGTGGGAGCTTTTTGTTCGAGGGCATTGTCTGGCTGCTGGCAATGCGTGCTTTCCTCCGTCAGAAGGGAAGGCTGGGGGTGCTGGAGGCCGCACAGGCCAGCAAAGATCCGACCGTGTTCACTGTCCTGTTTGAGGATACCGCCGCATTGCTGGGTTTGTTGACGGCGGGAGTCGGGCTGGGACTGGCGCAATGGCTGGATCAGCCTGCTTTTGATGCGATGGCCTCGCTGGTGATCGGCGGCATATTGGCGGTCACGGCACTGTTTCTGGCGCGCGAAAGCCGCTCCCTGCTGATTGGCGAGTCTGCGCCGCAAGCGGTGCGGGAGCATATTCGCCGGATTGTGGCGTCAGAGCCCGGTGTGGTCTGTGCCAATGAAATTCTGACGATGCATTTTGGTCCGTCCGAAGTTCTGGTGGCGATCAGCATGGATTTCGAGAACCAGCGCAGCGCCGGGGCCGTTGAAGCCGCGGTTTCCCGAATCGAACAGCGTATCAGAAGCAATTATCCCGAAGTCAGGCGGGTCTTCGTTGAGGCGCAGGGCTTCGAGACCCACCGCGCCTTCGATCAGCAGAGCGTCCCCGGATAGGATGCGGCAGATTGCAACACGCTGGCGATCATGGCGGGATCGACATCCTCGACCCGCGCATCCTGCCAATGTGGCGTGCGGTCCTTGTCTATCAGCAGGGCACGAATACCCTCCGCAAAATCTGGCAGTCTGGTGACGGTCATGGCCATGGCCAGATCCCGGTTCAGGGCTTGTTGAAGTGTCAGGTTCTGACCGGTTCGCATCATCTCGAAGGTCCAGCACAGCGCGGCGGGTGCTTTTTCGCGTATGGCGGCAAGTGTCTCCTCCCCCCATTGGCTTGTCTCGCTGGCAAGGGCGTCGAGAATATCAATGAGTGACGTGCCCGAGAAGCAAGTGTCGATCCGTGAGAAAACATGGTTAAAGGCGGAGGAAGGAACGGGAAGATCGGTTTCCACCAGCGCGGCCAGACCGTGTCTTTCCAGACCGGCAACCAGCTCGGACATTTCTCCGGGCCAGAGATGAGTGAGAAGTCCGGCGGCATGCGCCATTTCGGCGGGGATGGGGCGTCCGGTCAGTGCCATGTAGAGTCCGGTCCGGCCTCGCAGTTGCGGTAGTACCTGGCTGGCGCCGACATCCGGAAACAGGCCGATTGCTGTTTCCGGCATCCCGAAGGAGGCAGAGCGGGTCGCAACCAGAAGATGGGCATGCATCGCCAATCCCATGCCGCCACCAACACACAATCCGTCGACCAGAGCAAGAATCGGCTTTGGATAGGTCGCAATGGTATGATCGAGCGTATACTCCTCGCGGAAAAATATTTCCACGACGTCCATATCGTCGGCCAGTACGGCTTCCCGTAAACGCCGCACGTCGGCTCCGGCACAGAAAGCGCGCCCCGTACCCTGCAATATGATGGCGGTGACGGCTGGATCATCGCGCCAGCGGTCCAGAGTCTGCTGAATGGCTCGTACCATCTCCCCATTCAGTGCATTGAGCGCCGAGGGGCGGTTGAGCGTGATCCAGCCGGTCGGGCCGGTCTGCCGGATTGTGACAGTCTGGCTGAGAGAAATCAGGTTTTTTTGTTCCACAAGGCAAGGATATTGGCGATGGCACCGGTCAGCAAGGCCCCGAGTATGCCTGTTACTCCAAATCGTTTTGCCAGGGGCGCAAGAGTGGCCGCAGTCGTGAATATACCAGCCAGTTCCGCCCGTGCTTGATCGCGCACCATCCTTGCTTCATGGGCGATCGGATCAGGTGATCCTTTCAGCGCCAGCAGAGCGAAAATCAGTACAAAGAACAGATCACCGCCCAGAATGATCCCCGCAGCACCGATCGGCGGGACATGAGGTTGCAAGGCGAGATAAAGGACAAGGTGCAGCATCACCAAAGATGCCCCCAGAAACAGCAGGGCAATGGCCAGGAAGATCCCCCGTAGGGCAACCTGCCATGCCTGCCGTTTGAGGATCAGTCCCTCCGCCTCAAGGGCGGTACGTGCGAGGCGAAGGGTGCGCATGAATCGAGTCCCGTATCAGCGGAAGATACGGGCAATCAGCCATCCTGCGGCGCCGGCTGCAAGCAGGGCGACCAAAGGTCTTTCCTTGACGTGCTCACAAATCACACTGGAATGCTCACGCGTGTAACGTTGTGCATTCCGTGCTGCGCTTTCGGCCCGGCCGGCTGCATCGGCCAGCGCCGGGGTAACGCGGTCGTTCAACAGCGCCTCCACCTGCTCACGCAGGTGCAAAATCTGCTCCCGGGCATCATCGGCAGAGGGACGGGAGCGACGGAATAGCGCCATAAGGTTATCTCCTTGGTGCGTCATGCGTGACCCTGCACAAAATCAATACCGCACGAGATCGTTGAGGATCATTGGCGGAAGACCTTGCTGCAGGGCCTGTTGCCTCTTTTAACGCGACGTCCTCATGGGCGGTTGCTTCATGGGCGTTCAGGTGGTTGGGTGCCGGAATGAACGCATCTATGCTTCTCCCCTCCCTTTCGGCAGTCTGCCTGTGTAGAAGCATCGGGGAATGAGTGGTCGCGCCTGCAATAATCCTGCCTGCCCCATGACGGAAAGAGGTCAGCCCCGCGTGTTTTTGGACGGATACCCTATCGGATGAAAACTCGGTTTGCTGGCATTATCGCGGCTGGTGTCGCCGCGATCATGGCCCTTGTCGCTTACGGGGCGGGGGCGCAGGAGAAGCGGGATACGTCGCCTTCTGTTCTGGGGGTAGGGTTTCTGCCGGGCGCCAATCAGGATTTCCTGCGCAAAAATATGCTGGCCGATCTGGAAGCACGTACGCATCTGAAGCTTCGTTTCTTCCAGTGGAATGGCGATGTTGATACACTCGGTCATCTGGATGGGCCGGCTGACAGCGTGCTTGAATGGCCGGAAGCAGCCCTGGATGCTGCCTGCGAGCATGGTTTGGTAATGCCGCTGGCCAAAGTGCTGGACAATTCCGACCCTCATCATGCTGCGACCGGAGAAGCGGAGCAGGGCAATACTCACGCCGCACCCGCACCACTCTCGCCGATATCCCCCGACAATGCGAAACCATCCGCTACAGCAGGTGATGCGCAGCGTAATCCTGTGCCGCACAAATCGGCCGCAGCCGGGGCAGCAGGGATAGACTGGTTGCCGCAGGGGCAGGGCAAATGCGGGCTGGGCGCATGGATGCGCAGCATGGTCCTGGTCTGGGATGTGTCCAAATTCCAATCCGTGGAAGGCTGGGCAGATTTCTGGGATATCGCCAAATATCCCGGCAAGCGCGGCTTGCATCGTGGGGCGGAAGGCAATCTGGAAATTGCCCTGATGGCTGACGGTGTATCACCGGGTGATGTCTATAACGTGCTTTCCGGCAAGGACGGTCAGGATCGTGCCTTCCGCAAGCTGGCTCAGCTCCGTCCCTATATCGTGTGGTGGGAGACAGATGCGCAGGCCGTGCATCTGATGGCATCCGGACAGGTGCTGATGGAAAGCGCGCCGGCGGAGCAGATTTTTCTTGCAGACCGGGCCGCTGAAACGGGTGCTCCGTCGGCAACGGGAAAGACCCTGCGCTATGGTGTGCAATGGAGCGGCAATCTCTACCGAATTGGCTGGTGGGCGGCTCCATCCGGGGCCAATCCGGCGATTGTGCAGGATTTTCTGAGGGTATGGGCCGGTAAGGAGGTCCAGCAAACCATGGCCGGGCAAACCGGCCTCGGCACTTTTTCCCCTGAGGCACTGGCAGGGTTGTCACCGCAGATCATCCGCTGGATGCCCACGGCGGACAATCATTGGCAGAAGGGGCTGAAAATCGATGCCGCATTCTGGGCTAAAAATGGTGCGATGCTGAATGAGCGCCTCAACCAGTTGATGAAATAAGACCCTCCGCAGGGCATGGCGACGGAAGGAACAGGGCGGATGGCGCATAACAGCCTGTTGCAGGCCCCTGAGGATGCAGCACCGGTTATGGTGCTGCGACCAGAGGCCAAAACCGATATTCTGCTGGTGGTGGATCATGCCGGCCGGGCCATTCCCCGCCAGTTGGGCTTGCTGGGGTTGGCTCCGGCGGAGCTGGACCGGCATATCGCCTGGGATATCGGCATTGCAGGCGTGAGTGAGGCTTTGTCGCAGCATCTGGATGCAACCTGCATCATGCAGCGCTATTCCCGGCTGGTCATCGACTGCAACCGCCCGCTGCATGTGCCGAGCGCCATTCCGGAGATCAGCGAAGACACCTGGATTGTCGGTAACGCAGGGCTGGATGAGGCACAGCGTGAAGCGCGTCGGGCGGAAATTTATGCCCCGTATCACGCCCGCATCGCCGCCGAGCTGGATCGCCGGGCCGGACGCCCCACGATTCTGGTGGCCATGCACAGCTTCACACCGGTTTATAAAGGCGAGGTGCGGGAGATGCAGGCAGGCGTTCTGTATAATCGCCATACGGCGCTGCCGCATATCATGCTGGACCTGCTCCGTGCTGAGAACGGGCTGGTGGTGGGAGATAACGCCCCTTACAGCGTGAGTGACGAGACGGATTATACGGTCCCATTCCATGCCGAGCGTCGAGGCCTGGCCTATCTGGAGATGGAAATCCGTCAGGATCTGATTGCCGATGCGGCTGGTCAGGCGGAATGGGCGGAGCGTATGGCGCGTCTGCTGCGCATCGGGATCAGCCGCCTGACTGGGTAGCTTGCTTCCGTTGTTTACCGCAGAACTGCTTCAATTTCATACTGCGCTGGTGACGCTGTCTGTGCGCCGGGCCGGGTACAGCAGAGCGCGCTGGCGATGATGGCGCGTCGGGCAGCGTCTATGGTGGATGCGCCCCGTTCCAGTGCTGCGGCAAGCACCCCGACGAAGCAATCTCCCGCACCGGTCGTATCGATGGCGGAGACTGAAAAAGCGGGCAGGGATGTTGTTGCTTCCGCATCGGCGATATGGATGCCGTCTGCGCCCAGTGTCTTGATCACGGTACTGCCGAGCAAGGCATGAAGGGCCGCAGCGCTGTCATCGGTCTGGAGATGACGGGCCAGCCATGCGGCCTCATCTTCATTGACGACCAGAATATCCACTGATCGCATTGTTTCCAGAGGCAAGGACACAGCGGGGGCAAGGTTCAGCACAGTCCGCATACCGGCCTGCTTCGCACGATACAGGGAGGCCGCTGTTTCGTCCGGTGGAACCTCCATCTGCGTGACCAGCACCGTGCCGGGGAGCAGCCAGTTTTCCTCGATCCATTCCGCCCGCACAGCGAGATTGGCACCCGGAGCAACCACGATGTGATTGCGTCCTTCATGGTCAATGCAGATGGAGGCCAGACCGGTTCTGTCCTGCACCTGACGCACCGCGCTGAGATCAACCCCGGCCTGTTTCAGTCCGTATAGGGCAGCGTCGGCAAAACCATCCTGACCAACGGCCCCGATCATTCTCACGCTGGCACCATCCCGCGCCGCGGCTACGGCCTGATTGGCCCCCTTACCACCCGGTGCGGTCTGGCTGTCGCGGGCAAGCAAGGTTTGCCCCGGCTCCGGCAGGGAAGGAACAGACAACAGCAGATCGAGATTGATCGAGCCAAAGACGATCATGCCTGCAGCCCTTTCCCGGCTCCAGAAATGTTACGCGCCTTCCTGAGCGGAGAGAGCGGCTTCCATATCCAGCCATTCCCGTCGGCTCAGTCCGCTGTTTTCCTGACAGACGGCTTCACCGTTCAACCGTCTGCGCAGGACGGCGAGCATGGCGGCAGAGAAGGTGAATGCACCCAGACGGTATTCGCGGAACGCGGCCATGGCCAGCGGTACCCATGCCTCTACGCTACGTATCATGGCGTCCGCATAGACGCGGATCTCGTACTGCGCATGCGGATCGGCGCGCAGGGACAGGAAATGCAGCAGGTTGTGCAGGTCGGTTTTCCAGTACCACTGGGTGTAGGTGTTCAGGGTCAGGTTCATGCGCGCCAGCTCGCGAGCCAGTCCCTGCCGCTCCGGATCGGCGCCGTTCTCGTTCAGCATGGCGAGGTAATGGGTGTGGCAGGTCTCCGCATCCTCGCGCAGCAGGCGCAGTACCGCCGCGGCTTCCTCCCCCTGAAGCACCTCGCCACGTCCCTGCCGGTTGCTGACGGATTGTGCCGCCAGATGCTCGGGCGCAGGGATATAGAATTCCCGATCCATCACCGAGTAGCGGGCCGAATATTCGTTCACATTGGCAGTCCGATGGCGAATCCATTGTCGTGCCACGAAAATCGGCAATTTGATGTGATATTTGATCTCGCACATCTCGAACGGGGTGGAGTGCCGGTGGCGCATCAGATAGCGGATCAGCCCGGCATCCTCGGTCACATGGCGGGTGCCCTTGCCGTAGGAAACACGGGCCGCCTGTACGATGGCGGCATCATCCCCCATATAGTCGATCACCCGGACAAAGCCGTGATCCAGCACCGGGACGGCTTCATACAGCATATTCTCCAGCGCGGGGACGGTCGCACGCCGCGTGGCGGTTGACTGGGCACGGGCGGCTTCAATATCCGCCTGCTGTTCGATGCTGAGTGTCATGGCTTTCCACTAGCATGCCCCCTACCGGCAGGGGAGAGGATGATTCAGGGGAAAGGGTGACCGTCATCAATTTGATGACACCCTCTACCATGCAAGGCGAGAATGCCTTATATAGAAGGCGTCAGTTCGCTGACTATGGTGATAAACGGCGAGTGGAATAAGCGTAGTGGACCCGGGGGCGGTACCCGGCGCCTCCACCATATAACTCCGTTCTGCGGGGTTCATGGGGGCGAAACAGGCTCGACGCGCGCGGTAAAGACTCGTTTTTTGCCCGGCATGGTTCCGCCGTTATCGGGCCATATTACAGGTGCCAATGATAATCATGAGGCGCTCGCTGTCGCTGCATAAGCGATAAGCGCGGTTCGGGGGGCACCGGGCAACAGAAGCCCCCCACTTCCAGCTTTAGTGATCTGCCGGGATGGCTGTGGCATTCTTCCACCGTTCCCTTGCTTCCATCGCGTGGCGAGTCACGCTATTGCAGGGCAACGCGTTGAGGTGACCTTTGACATGACCGATACCACGGAACAGCGGCCGGAGAGCCTGCTCCCCTATGATGAATGGACCGAACAGGCGCTGAGGCAAGTCGTTGCCCGCGCGCTGGAGCATGTCGCCAATGATGGCATGCCGGAGGGCCATCATTTCTATATTACTTTTCGCACGGATTATTTCGGCGTCTCCATCCCCTCCCGTCTGAAGGCGCAGTATCCGCACGAAATGACGATCGTGCTTCAGCATCAGTTCTGGGATCTGGCGGTCGGCCCGGACAGTTTCAGCGTCGGCCTTTCCTTTGGTGGTGTGGCCAGCACGCTGCGTATCCCCTTTGCCGCATTGCTGGGCTTTGCGGATCCGCATGTCGGGGTGGGCCTTCGTTTCCAGGCCGATGAGCCAAGTGATGAAAACGCAGGTGAGGATGAACGTGAAGACGAGGCGGAAGACGTATCCGAAAGCGGTAAGCTTGCAACCTTCCCCGGCTCTGTTGCCGCTTCTTCAACAGCGTCCCCTGCCACTGCCGAAGTAGAGCAGGAGAATAAAGACAGCACATCGACCCAGAGCGCGCCGCAGGTCGTGAGTCTGGATGCTTTCCGCCGCCGTAAGGACTGAAGCGGTATTTTTTTCTTCCTCCCACCTCCCTTGAGCTTCAGGACTTTTCCCGATCATGGATGCCCATACCCCGAACGCTGCTTTCCCCGGCTTTGCCTACAGCCCGATGTTTCCGCTGACGCATGATGAAACCGTATGGCGTAAACTGGATATTGGGGGCGCCCGTGTATCGGAGCATGAAGGGCGGCGTATCCTGCATATTGCGCCTGAAACCCTGACTGAATTGGCCCGCACGGCATTCCACGATGTTGCGCATTTGCTGCGCCCTGCCCATCTGGCCCAATTGCGCCGAATTCTCGACGATCCCGAGGCCAGCGCCAATGACCGGTTCGTGGCGCTTGATCTGCTGAAGAACGCGAATATTGCCGCTGGTGGCATTCTCCCGATGTGTCAGGATACCGGCACCGCCATCGTGTTCGGCAAGAAAGGCCAGCAGGTCTGGGTCGAGGGCGATGAGGAGGAGGCTCTCTCCCTCGGCGTGCATCGCACCTATACCGAGACCAATCTGCGCTACTCCCAGATGGCGCCGCTGACGATGTATGAGGAAAAGAACACCGGCAACAACCTGCCGGTTCAGTTCGATATTCTCGCCGTGCCGGGTGGGCATCATACGGATGAGTTCCAGCTGATGTTCGTCGCCAAGGGGGGGGGATCCGCGAACAAGACGTTCCTGTTTCAGGAAACGCGCGCGGTGCTCAGCCCCGAAAAGCTGCTGCCGTTTCTGGAAACGAAGATCAGGACACTCGGCACTTCCGCCTGTCCACCCTATCATCTGGCGATCGTGATCGGTGGTACCAGTGCGGAAACCACACTGAAAACGGTGAAGCTGGCTTCCACCAAATGGCTTGATACCCTGCCGACGCAGGGGGATATGACCGGCCATGCCTTCCGCGATCTGGAGCTGGAGCAGCAGGTGCTGGAACTGACCCGTTCCATCGGGATCGGGGCGCAGTTCGGCGGCAAGTATTTCTGTCATGATGTGCGGGTGGTCAGACTGCCGCGTCATGGCGCCAGCCTGCCGATCGCAATCGGTGTGTCTTGTTCTGCCGACCGCCAGGTGCGTGCGAAAATTACGCCGGAGGGAGTATTCCTAGAACAGCTGGAAACCGATCCGGCCCGCTTCCTGCCGGAAGCGACGGACGCCATTCTGGGCGGCGAGGTGGTGCGCATCGATCTGAACCGTCCGATGGATGAAATTCGGGCCGAATTGTCGAAGCATCCGGTCAAAACCCGTCTGTCCCTGAACGGAACGGTGGTCGTGGCGCGTGACATCGCCCATGCCAAACTGGCTGAGCGACTGGAACGGGGTGAAGGATTGCCGGAGTATATTAAAAATCACCCGGTCTATTATGCCGGTCCAGCCAAAACCCCGGATGGTATGCCAACCGGCAGTTTCGGCCCGACCACAGCCGGACGCATGGACAGCTATGTCGATGCATTTCAGAAAGCGGGCGGCAGTTTCGTCATGCTGGCGAAAGGCAATCGCTCGAAAGCGGTACGGGATGCCTGCAAAACCTATGGTGGTTTTTACCTCGGCAGTGTCGGTGGCCCGGCCGCCCGTCTGGCGCAGGACTGCATCCGCAAGGTCGAAGTGCTGGAATATCCTGAACTCGGCATGGAGGCGGTCTGGAAGATCGAGGTCGAGGATTTCCCGGCTTTCATCGTAATCGACGACAAGGGCAACGATTTCTTTGAAGGATTGTCCTGATTCATTGCCCGTGACCTCCACCGGCGTGCCGGACGGGTTCTGGACTCGTCCGGTGACGGAAATTGCCCGGGATCTGGTGGGAATGACCTTGCTGGTTGATGGGTGCGGCGGCGTCATCGTTGAAACGGAGGCGTATGATCGGGATGATCCGGCCTCTCACAGTTTCTCCGGCCTCACCCGTCGCAATGCGTCCATGTTCGGGCTTCCTGGACACGCTTATGTATATCGTTCCTACGGCATTCACTGGTGCTTCAACATCGTGTGCGGATCTGTTCCCGGTGGAGCGGTCCTGATCCGGGCGTTGTATCCGATATTTGGTCTGGAGGCCATGCGACTGCGCCGCGGTGCTATCCGGTTGCGTGATCTGTGCCGCGGGCCGGGACGGGTATGTCAGGCGCTCGGGATCACTGGCGGAATGGATGGCCTGTCCGTGAGCAGGCCGCCATTCGATCTTCAGCCCCGTCATAAGACCGGTGAAGCATCAGACCTGATCGCGGCAGGTCCGCGTATTGGCATCACACGGGCCACCGAAACGCCATGGCGGTTTTATCAGGCGGAGTCGGTTTTCGTGAGCGGAAGCCGTTCCTCTCGCGTTCTCATCAATGAAGCCGGAAAGTAGTATCCTGTGGCTGTAACACCGAAGCCCCCATCGGGCGGGCCTTACTACATGACTCCGGTGGGGCATGCGCAGATGGTTGCCGAACTGAAACAGCTGATGCGGGATGAGCGACCTAAAATCGTCGAGATCGTCTCTTGGGCTGCGGGGAATGGCGATCGTTCGGAAAACGGCGATTACCTGTATGGTAAAAAACGTCTGCGCGAGATCGACCGGAGGGTCAGATTTCTGACCAAACGTCTCGAGAATGCCGTGGTGATCGATCCTGCAACGCAACCGCATAAGGACCGCATCTATTTTGGCGCGACGGTCACTTATATTAATGAAGCAGATGAAACGGTACAGATAACAATCGTGGGCGCGGATGAGGCCGATATGGCCTTGGGGCGAATCAGTCTGCTTTCACCAGTCGCAAAAGCGCTGCTGGGAGCCAGTAAAGGTGATGAGGTAACGGTTATCACCCCGGTCAAGACGGAAATTCTGGATATTCTCGATGTGGCTTACCGCCCATTAGCCTGATGTTTCGGCGTGGACCTGATCAGGGGAAAGGGAACGACATGCGTCATATCCATGTCATGGTAACCCCATTCCGGCGTATTGTCCTGCGTAGCCTGCATCGCCCTGATTGCGTCGGCCATTGAAGAAACCAAGCAGGCTATGCCGGGGTTACCATCCTCGTGAGCCTTGGCGACAATCTGGTCAAGATCGTTGGCGTAATTCTGGAACTGGCTGGAAGAATTCGTGAGGGTCATAGATGGCTCTTATAAACTTCTTGCCATGTGCAACATCATAATCATGTGAATATGATGGTTGCTGATATGGAAATGCAAGAGCAAACAGATTGTTTATTGGGTTTATTTCATACCGGAGCGAAGAGGCTGATACCTCTACTTTAAAACGAATTGTCTATTTTGTAGACGGCAATTTGTATTATTTGGTTTAAATTTTGAGACAAAAATCTTAAATAAAACTATCGTCCTAAAAATCGCACAAAAAAATTTGATTCTTTTGGGCTGAATGAAAATTTCACGTCTGTCATGTCTCCAAGGAGGGTGTCCCTTCTTGAGACGACGATTTTTTTTGCCATATCAGCTTCAGGAAAAGGGATGCCTAACCGCCTTTTGAGGGGTTGGTGTCTCATAGTCGCCTGAGTGCATAGGGACATAGACGTATGGATATCGAGAAGTTTACCGAGCGGTCGCGTGGCTTTCTTCAGGCTGCCCAGACTATTGCGGCGCGGGAGTTTCATCAGCGCCTCGGTACTGAGCATCTGCTGAAAGCATTGCTGGATGATGAGGAAGGGGCGGCGGCAGGTCTTGTGCGGGCTGCCGGAGGTGACCCTGACGAGGCCCGTCGTGCCGTGGAGGCTGAAATCGCCCGGGTGCCGAAAGTACAGGGTGCCGGGGCTGGACAGCCGCAGGCGACGCCGGACCTGATCCGTGCGCTGGATGCAGCGGAGCAGGCCGCGAAGAAGGCGGGTGACGAATACGTGGCGCAGGACCGCCTGTTGCAGGGGCTTGCTCTGGCGGATGGCCCCGCCTCGCGTATTCTGAAAGAGGCCAAAGTCACTCCTCAGGCGCTTGAACGCGCCATCGGTGAACTCCGTAAGGGCCGTACTGTCTCCAGCCAGAACGCTGAGGCCACGTTTGATGCGCTCAAGAAGTATGCGCGGGATGTGACTCAACTGGCTCGCGATGGAAAGCTTGATCCGGTCATCGGTCGTGACGAGGAAATTCGTCGCACGGTGCAGGTTCTGGCCCGGCGCACCAAAAACAATCCTGTTCTGATTGGCGAACCGGGTGTCGGCAAAACTGCGATTGTAGAGGGGCTGGCTCTGCGCATCGTCAATGGCGACGTGCCGGAGGCTCTGCGCAATAAAAAGCTGCTGGCGCTTGATCTTGGTGCGATGGTGGCGGGCGCCAAGTTTCGTGGGGAGTTCGAGGAGCGCCTGAAGGCGGTCCTGAAGGAAATTGAGTCTGCGAATGGCGAAGTCATTTTGTTCATCGATGAGATGCACACCTTGGTCGGAGCCGGCAAAGCGGATGGGGCAATGGATGCATCCAATCTGCTGAAACCGGAACTGGCCCGTGGCGCACTGCACTGCATCGGCGCGACCACGCTTGATGAGTATCGCAAGCATGTGGAAAAGGATGCGGCTCTCGCTCGCCGCTTTCAGCCTGTCTATGTAGAGGAGCCGAGCGTCGAGGACACGATCTCGATCCTGCGTGGCATCAAGGAGAAGTACGAACTCCACCACGGTGTTCGGATTACGGACTCTGCCCTGATTGCTGCGGCAACTTTATCCAACCGCTATATTACGGATCGTTTCCTGCCGGATAAGGCGATTGATCTGGTGGATGAGGCCGCAAGCCGCCTGCGCATGCAGGTGGACAGCAAGCCGGAGGCGTTGGACGAACTCGATCGCCGCATCCTTCAACTCAAGATCGAGCGCGAGGCGCTGAAGCGGGAGGATGATCAGGGCGCGAAAGAGCGTCTTGAGCGCCTGCAGAAGGAGCTGGCCGAGCTCGAGGAGAAATCTTTCGCCCTGACCACAGAATGGCGGGCCGAGAAAGACCGCGTTTCCGAAAGTCAGAAGCTGAAAGAACAACTTGATCAGGCGCGCAACGAAGTCGAGGTTGCTCAGCGTCGCGGCGATCTTCAACGGGCGAGCGAGCTTCTCTACGGCACGATTCCGGACCTTCAGTCAAAGCTGTCAGAGGCCGAAAATGCTGCGCATGGTAACGCTGGCAGCAGGCTGGTCAGTCAGGCGGTGACAGATGAGCAGATTGCTGCGGTTGTTTCCCGCTGGACCGGCGTTCCGGTGGATCGGATGCTGGAAGGCGAACGTGCCAAGCTGATGCGCATGGAAGATGAACTCCGCCAGCGTGTGGTAGGACAGGAGGATGCGCTGCGGGCCGTT